>CALKJD010000050.1 GCA_937995755.1 uncultured Saprospiraceae bacterium
CCATAAGTAGCAAACCATGTTCGTCCCCATTTGTCTTCTGTTATTTTGGTGGGAGAGTATGTTAGTTTTTCAGTTTTTAGGAGTATTAGATTGAAAGGGTTACTCGTGATTTTAGAAAACCCAAATTCTGAGCTTGACCAAATATCGTTTTTACGATCTCTCATCAAATAAGCATATCTGTAAGGTCGCTGTGTTGCTAAGTTTCTATGATGAAATTCGCCGTCTTTTTTATTCAAAATAGATACTCCTGTCTTGTTAATGGATAAGTACATTTCTTTGGTGACGGTGTCTTGCTCGATACTAAGTATATGATCACCAGCTAGTCCATTTTCTTGATTGATTTTTGTGATCGTACACTTCCGAAAATTTTCGTTTGCTATGTCGCTTATTATTAGAGCGCCTGTACTTGTAGCAATCCACATATCATGATCTACATCTTCATAGATACCTTTTACTTCATCGGCAAAGTAATTTGAGTCATCTGAAAAGTGAATAAATGTATTTAGGGATTTTTGATCCTCTTTTATATCTAGAAGTGATAGTCCTCCATTTATGTATGACATCCAGATGCGACCTTGAGTGTCCTTAAGCATACGTTTGATACTATTATGTAATAATCCAGAATCAGTATCAAATCTCAGACAAGTACCAGTTTCGAGATTCATTTTATACAAGCCATCTAGACTAGCGATCCATAGATGTCCGTCATCATCGAGCACTAGACTATTGATGCTATTTCCATTATGGTTTTTAGCTGCGAAGAAATAATTGGTAAATTCGATTCCATCAAAATAGCTCATTCCTAAATTAGTAGCTATCCAAAAGTCATCATTTTTACCTTCTATAATCTGATAGGTACCATTTCCGGCCAATCCATGTTTTTCGGTATAGAAGTTCAAATGCCTACCGTCGAATTTAATAATACCTGTAAGGTTAGAGCACATCCAAAGGTTACCAGTTTTATCTTCCATCATATAATTTACTCCTCCTGGTCTTACGCCATGATTTTCCATATACGCCGTGATATACTTATCTCCTTCCCAAGCTATATCAGGTTCGTTTAATACTATTTTGTCTGGTAAGCTTGCTTTGGTTGTTTTTCTTGTTATCTGAACATCTTTGGGCAATTTACAACCGTCTTGACCAGGAATCTTGATATTGTCATTTATGAATGACTTGATTTCCAGATCCTTAATAATGTTACCATGATTGATAATGGGAAGGGTCGTAGGTGGTCCAGATGGAATGCCTTTTAGCGCTTTCATCTTATACACACGAGGAGATGCGAGACTATCGGCAGAAATCACTTTTCCTTTAGTAGAGAATGTCGGAAATTGCTTGTTTACTGCTGGAGTGGACGTAGTAGGCTTCTGCTTACAAGTAATATTGCTGCAAAGAAGAAGCAAAAGAAAAAAATAATATGATCTTGCGCTAAGCATATTGCAAGAAACGAAATATTTGTAGTATATCACATCACCCAATTGCGGTATTGTGTGATTGACATTGCTAGTTTATCTTTGATTAAGAATCTATAATAATGATACCTTTAGAAAACCCCACTAATACAAGTCAGATAAAATTAGGAATCATAGAAGATGACAAGGTGATACAGACCAATCTGATGCGATATCTAGAGCTATCAGGTCAAATTAAGATCAGTGTCAGTGCATTTTCTGTGGAAGAGTACTTTAGCAAAATTCAAGAAAATCCTACTATACAATCTGATGTTTTACTTCTTGATATCGGCCTTCCGGGTATGTCAGGTTTAGAAGCCATCGAGCCCATATTAAAGCAAAATGAAGGCTTGAGTATTATTATCTTGACTACATTCGAAGATGAATCTATGATTTTGAAAGCGATGTGTTCAGGTGCGGTGGCGTACATTTCTAAGAAGACTAGCCTTAAGAAAATAGAAGAGGCGATTAGAATAGTAGCGAATGGAGGTTCCTATATGTCTCCAAATATTGCTAGAGATATATTTAATTATATGGTCAAAAGCAAAGAGAATACCTCAGACAAATTACTATCGAAACGGCAAAAAGAAGTTCTGGAAAAATTAGTAGAAGGATTGTCCTATACTCAGATAGGCAAGGCTCTTTTCATCTCTCCAGAAACAGTAAGGACGCATATCAAAAATATCTACAAAGCCCTCCATGTCAATAATAAAGTAGAGGCGATCAAGAAGTATCTCAGTTCTGATTTATATGGATCCAAATAGAGCATCTGGTTATCGTATATCATAAGTGTTTCTATTAAAAAAAAGTATTCTATTGCTATAGACTAATGGTAGATTCTACGTTTGCTTTTCAGTTCTCTTATAGGTATGTAGTCATATTTGATAGCCCTATTTATAGGTTATAAAAGTATCTATTTCTGACGTTGTTGGAGATAGATACTTTTGTTGATTAAGTAAAATTAATGCGATTATATTCAAAATATCACCCAATTGCGGTATTGTTCTGCAGTGTTTCGCTACTTATTTTTGATATATAGATATTGAGTCTGTTGATTAAGAAAGATAGCGTAACCCATGACCAGCGATATTATTCGATATCGATTTGTTTTGTTCCTATTGCTCAATTTGTCGATACTCTTAGTCAAATCAAAAGCGCCCCTTTATGACTACTAAAACCAAAGTACTTCCAATTCGAAAGGTAATTCCCTTTACCAAAGTTCCAAACGAACTATTGTCTAAAAGTATGGCAATTACCACAAAGTCAGAAATTCGTGTCATCGATCTGGATGATATTTTATATCTAAAGTCAGATAGTAACTATACTGAAATTCATCTAGCCGACGACAGTAAAATCTTAACGTCCAACACATTGAAAAAGTATGAAGTGAAGCTGAATGCACTACACTTTATACGAGTACATAATAGCTATATCATTCAGAAATCTCAAATAGCTACTTTTCTACCTAATAGCAACACCATTCTCCTGCGTAACTGCCAAGAAATACCAGTATCGAGAAGTAGAAGAGAGAGGCTTATTACTTATCTGAAAACGCTGATGGTGTAATTCATTAGCTCATTTACAATCTAACCAATATCAAATTGCTTACAATGAAAACGATATCGCCCTTGAAAGTTGTTTTATTAATTACGACAAAGTTGAATCAATTTCTTCTTATACTTTTTTTGTCTATTCTATTCCTTAATTTTTCATCTGCACAAGATCT
This sequence comes from uncultured Saprospiraceae bacterium, assembly GCA_937995755.1. GTDB lineage: Bacteria > Bacteroidota > Bacteroidia > Chitinophagales > Saprospiraceae > UBA1994. The sequence goes on from CALKJD010000050.1 coordinate 3,181, forward strand.
TAGTCAGAATGCTCAACGACAATTGAAGTCTTTGATGGATGAAAAGGAATCACGGACTTTCGATCAGCAAAAAATAAATTCGCAAATTTGGTATTCGTATATTATGGATGGAGGTAAGAAAATCACCCCAGAAGTGCCTACTCTTAGAACAGGTATACGTAAAGATGCTGATGGTATGATTAAGACAAATATTACAGCAGAAGTCTCTTCTCAATTATTAAAAGAGTTAGAACAATATGGTTGTCGCATTCTACAATCATATGTCGAGCACAACCTAATTGTTGCTATGATTCCATTAAAATTGGTGGAGGATATCGCTAGAACGGAAACGATCAGATATATTAATTTATGGGTTTCTCCTGTTTTGAATTCAAATCATGCTGAGAATTTAAATATGAATCGATGTCTATCAGTTTCTGAAACAGATAATATAGAGGCAATAAAAGGGATAAATAATTCAAAGTCAAAAGTGGCTAGTATTCTTGAGCGGCTGGAAAAAATTACTTCAAGTATGGCTATTGGATCTGTAACATCAGAAGGTGATGTGTCACATCAAAGTGACTTAGTTAGGTCGGATTTCAATGTCACTGGAGCGGGTATAAAGATTGGAGTGTTATCTGATAGTTACGACTACCTAGGTGGGGCGTCAGCAGACGTTTTAGCTGGTGAATTACCAGGCGTAGGAAATCCCTTTGGAAATACTGTTCCAGTAACAGTTTTATCTGAAATCAGTGGTGCCAGTGGAACTGACGAAGGGAGAGCAATGCTACAGATTATTCATGATGTTGCTCCAGGCGCACAACTATACTTCGCATCTGGTTATAATGGAGAGGTAGATTTTGCACAGCGTGTGTTGGAGCTTTATGCCGCAGGTTGTGATATTATTGTAGATGATGTAACGTTTTTAAGTGAAACTGCATTTGGTGTTGGGCCCATAACACAATCTATTGACATTATTACAGCGAATGGCGCCTTATATTTTTCTTCAGCAGGAAACTCTGGTAACTTAAATGATGGCACTTCAGGTACATGGGAAGGTGACTTTCAAGATGGTGGAACGTTAGCTCTTTTCCCAGGGGGGACACTACATGATTTTGGGGGTGGCCAGTTATTTAATACGATCACTCAGGTAGGAGTAGTAAACACATTAACATGGTCAGATCCATTTAACGCGTCTACGAACGACTATGAAATGTTCATAACGGATAGCAATGGAACTAACATTTTAGGGATGTCATCGGATTACAGTCCTTTTGCTTTTCAGCAAATAATAAATGCTAATGTAGGAGAAAGAATTTACATTTTGAAAGATTTAGCTGCTCAGACAAGAGCATTACGACTTGCAACAAACAGAGGTAGGCTTACTCTCGGTACTCAAGGAGAAACCTTTGGTCATAATGCTGCTGCTAATACGATTACGGTAGCAGCAGTCAGTGCCGGAGTAACACATCCTGGAATTTTTAGCGCTTCAAATGTTGTGGAAAATTTTAGCTCCGATGGTCCTCGAAGGAAGTTTTATGATACTAATGGCTCTGAAATAACTCCTGGAAATGTTCTATTTGGTACCAATGGAGGTATCGTTCTTCAAAAACCAGACATTACAGCTGCTGATGCCGTTAGCACGTCTATGGCAGCTTTTGCACCGTTCAATGGAACTTCTGCTGCTGCTCCGCATGCAGCAGCAATTGCAGCTTTAATGAAAGAAGCATTACCGAATTATACTTATAGTCAGGTGCGAGACTTACTTTATAGTACAGCTATAGACATAGAAGATCCAGGTGTCGATCGAGATGCTGGAAGAGGAATCATAATGCCATACGCAGCACTATCTTCTTTGGGTTTTGATTTATACGACGCAAACATTGCAGAAACGGGTAGTACGTATAATAATGCAAATGGCGTTATGGAACCAGGAGAACTAGGTTATTTTAATTTTGAATTGAGGAATGATCCAACGGTCGGCCCATTCACGAATGTGAAAATGGTGTTGAATTCTAGCACAGATGGAGTGACTATTATTGATGGAGAGATTAATGCCACATCTATAAATGGATCTTATATCAATCAATTTACATTTGTTACAAGCCATAATGTGGATTGTGGAGCTGAACTAGATTTTACTATAACAATTACATACGATGGTGGAGTACTTTCTCCTCAAACACTATCTGACAACTTTAGGTTAGGTGTTGCAATTCCTTCAATTTCAGGTACGTTAGGTTCGCCTCCGCAGACAGGTGCTAATTTCACGTCCACTAGTGGACTGTTTTTTGGACACTTAGGTAAAGCGGATTCGTCGATTGGCACTGGTTGTTATGTTATACCTAATACGGATTGTGATACACCTTTACCAATCTATTGTCGACGAGAAATTGATATCCTGTATCAGTATCACGCTTATCAATTTAGTAATCAGGACTTGGTTGAAACCCAGTGTATTACAGTAAATGTGCCCTGGATAAATATACCTACTATCCCAGATCAACAAGGATTACATATTGTTGCATACAATAACGCAGGGCTAAACGTTTTTCAAGCAGAAGACAATATTATTGGGTCTTATAAGAATATCCAACCTCCTAGTACACCTCCAGGGTCATTCAGTTTCGAAGTGCCTCCAGGAGAGAATTATACCATTGTTATACAAGGTAGTGGTTGGCGAAATGGTTCAGATGGAACAGGACTTCAATATGCATTTGATATCGAGCAATTACAATGTGACAATGTCCCTTGTATTAGTAATGACCCAGTTGTGATTGCTCCAGAACCTCTAGCTAATAACGCGGTACAATTTACAGGGACCGTAGGTATTCCTTTTAGCCAAACATTTTCAACAAGCGGTGGATCAGGATATGCTGATTATTTCTCAAGTCCTGCAAACATCCCACCTGGGCTCACATTGCAAAGAAATTATAACAGCACCGCGACATTATCTGGTATACCTACATCGACATATGGATCAGAATTATATGTCCTTCTTGGTTACGATGCTCTTGGATGTGCACCTCCTGATTTCAATAACTACAATATACAAATAGCCCCTTGTACGCCGGTTAATATCCTTAATGCTGTATCGAGTAATGCACCGATATGCAGTAGTGAGACGCTCAACTTAAGCGTGACGCCATCTGGTCAAGCACCATACACTTATCAATGGTCTGGACCTGGAGGTACTTTTACCAATGGGGATACGGCAAACCCTTCCGTATCTAACCCAGTAAGTGGAACCTATTCTGTTACTGTTACTAATTACTGTGGATCGGTAGTGAGTTCTACATCGGTCAATATAAATACACCTCCAGTGGTCAATATCGCAGGACCATATAATCTAGATACAGATCCTGGATTATGTACAGGTACTACTTCGCCATCTCAACTATTTGCTCTGGCATCTGCCACAGGTGTACCTACGCCTCAAATCTCGATAGGATTTAATCCTTCGTATCCAGTGGGAATGTCAACAGCAACTGTCGACGCAGTCAATGTCTGCGGAACAGATCAAGGAACAATTGATATCATCGTTACTGATATCAATTCTCCCATAGCCGTATGTAAAGATCTAAAAGTTGAAGTCTCTGATGGCCAATCCTATATACTTGCAGAGGATATCGATGGCGGTAGTTCAGATGCATGTGGGGGTAGCCTTGATCAATATTTAGTTAATGGGTCTGTAGGAGGAAATTCAATTGAAACTCAAATAGAAGGATTGCAATTGGTGACATTGACAGTGATTGATTTTTCTGGAAATCAAGAAAGCTGTGAAGCAGAAGTAACTGTAGTGAAAGACTTATGTTCTGTGGGGGATGATGGAATCGATTCTGATGGAGGAGGACTTCCAGATGCTTGTGACTGCAGTCCATATGATTCGTTTAATGATAATATTGTTTTGCAAAATGGGAAAAATGCAGGAATGGATTTTGATGGTTTAGACGACTTTATAACCATTCCTAATAATCCAGCGCTCATACCGACAAATAGTAATTCCATGACTTTTGAGGCTTGGATAAATCCAGATGAAATAGTCGGATATCAACCTATTGTATCTAGTGCAAGTGTAGGTGCCGTATCTTACTATAATTTTGAAATCAAATTACAAAATGATAAATTAAATGTAAGAACAATAAGTTCGACCTCAGTGCTTTCCAATGCTTCCATTCCTGTGGATACTTGGACCCATGTCGCGGTCGCATTTACTGCACATCCAACAACTTCATCTCTGTCGACCATAGAGATTTATATTAATGGTATATTAGACAATTCTGTTACGGGTAGTTTCGCAAACGCTAATTGGGGATACCCTATAATACTTGGAAATATCAATGGTCTAAATTTACCGTACAACGGAAGTCTGGAAGAAGTGCGTTTCTGGAGTTCAGCACGTAGCATAGATGAGATTCAATTGTTAAAAGACAGGGAATTATCTGGAATGGAGTCAGGTCTTGCAGCCTATTACAACTTTAATGAAGGTGTACCGGAGGGAGATAACACAGGACTTACCACTGTAGAAGATTATTCATCCAATGATTTAGATGCTAGCTTATCAGGTTTCACCCAAAATGGTGCAACATCTAACTGGATCAATGCAATAGAAAATCTCAATCTAGATGTATTTCTCAGAGATTCACTCGCACCTTGTATAAATTGTCCAGAGATACTAGATGTATGTATGGACTTTGATGGAGTAAATGACTATATCACTATACCAAATCAACCTGAACTAATACCAACAACGAGCAATGCAGTTACTATGGAGGCTTGGATATATCCAGAAATAAGTTCAAATGAGAATGGACATATTTCATCTTCTGGAGATTTTCCGAATCGTAATCATCAAATATATCTTATCAATAATACTAACAAGTTAGTCATCGATGGTTTAACAGCAAATCCAATGATATCGAATAGTGATATCCCTCACAATGAATGGACACACATCGCCGTCACATTTAACCTCAATGAGACCAAACTCTATATTAATGGAGTATTAGATAACACTAGAATTGGAAACTTGACTGCGAATAATCTAGGATTTGATCTAACTTTTGGAAGCCAAGAATCAGGAACACCTTCAACTTGGAATTGGGATGGGAAAATGGACGAGATACGCATTTGGGATGATGTTAGATCGGCAAGTGAAATATTAGATAATATGAATATGGAATTGCAAGGAGACGAAACAGGTCTTCTTGCCTACTATAATCTGAGTCAGGGAATCCCAGATGTAGATAATTCAAGCCTAACCGTGGTCGAAGATATCAGTAGCTATAATCGAGATGGCATTGTTATCGGATTCGCGAAAACAGGAACAAGTTCTAATTGGGTAAGTGGATCTCCTTTCCTTGCATCTCCACAGACAAATGCGGCCTTGTACTTTGATGGAGTGGATGATCATCTTACGATTGCCAATCAGTATAATCTAATTGCAACCAATACTCAAGCAATGACATTTGAAGCTTGGATCTATCCTGAAAAAGCAACTGGCATCAGTATGATTTATTCAACAGGTATATTTCCTGATGTTAAAAATCAAATCTTTTTATCTGATGATAAAATAAATATAACTGGCTTTGGACTTCCTGCAATGGTTTCTACTTCAAGTATTCCGTCTTTCAAATGGTCGCATATCGCAGTTGTATTCGATATGACAGAGACGAGGTTGTATGTCAATGGTGAATTAGATAATACAAGAATTGGAACTTTGACGAGTGACAATGTCGGATTTGATATCGGTTTAGGAAGTCAAGAGAATGGAATGCCCTCTTCTTGGAATTTCCTAGGCAAGATGGATGATGTTAGAATGTGGCAAGTAGCACGGAGTGAGAGTCAAATCTTTGACAATATGCTAACAGAGCAAACAGGACTTGAAGCCGAGCTTGCTGCATATTTCAATTTTAACAATGGAATACCTGAAGGTGATAACTCAGCCGTGGTTTCAGTTCCTGATATAACAGGTAATGGCGGTGGTGCGCTATTAAATGGATTCTCTAAAATGGGAGCAACTTCTAATTGGGTTTCAAGTCCTCATAGATTTTTCGATTTTGATGCAGATGGTACACCCGATTATTGTGATAATTGTATTGCTCCGAAAGATCTAATCTTACAGAATATTTATCTAGAGGGTATCTTCAGAGCCACAGAAACTATAACCTTAGGAGATAATTTAAATTTTCCATCAAGTGGTATTATCAACCTTCGTGCGCCAACTGTAATCGTACCTCAATCAATAGAGGTGCCAGTAGATGTGATATTAAATATAGATCCAGAAGGATGTCAGGAATAGGAGAGAGTCGAAAAGGCAGTCATGTCATGGTCAGTGCTGGGGTTTAGAATGATTGAAATTTTATCAGGGTAAACAAGAAACGCCCTCACAATTAAATTATTTCTATAATTAGAAATAATAAAATAATAGGTGTTAAATGTATAGAAGCCAGTCAATTGTTTGACTGGCTTTTGTGTATTTTAGAAATTATGAAATGCGTGACTAAAGATTATTATTTCTTTCCTATCAGATATATTAATGCATCATCTAGGTGAGCACGCCAAAATTCATAATGATGGGCTTCTGGATACTCTTCATATCGATACTCATATCCTTTGTTTACTAGGATAGGTTTAAATTTTGCTAAGCTTTCTTGAATAGGAATTAAGTGGTCATAAATGCCGTGGTTGAGATATATACGAATAGGAGTTTTATCTGTAATTGAAAATCGCTGAAGGATATCATCAGAAACATATCCAGAAAAAGCGCCCACATTTCCAAATATCTCAGGAGCTTCCAAAGCTAGAGATAATGAGATAGTGCCTCCATAACTCGAGCCAAGGACAACTGCTGATCCTTCGGCTGCAGATAGTCTACTATTCGTCTTTAGCCAAGGGTATAATTCTTCAATTACAAATGATTTAAATGGCCCTTGAAGTTCTTTGGCATATTCTTCAGTCCGCTTGTCCGGTGGTAGAAATACAGCAACCACTGGAGGTATTTTATCTTCATTAATCAGCTGGTCTAGTACATTAGCCATATGGGCATACTTGAGGTAAGCGTATCCATCATTTACTAATACTAAAGGGTATTTGTCTGTTGATAATGCATATCCAGAAGGGTAGTATATTTTAAAGTTTCTTTCGGCATTTAGGTGCTTACTCTTGAGATTATATTCGCAAATCTGACCATGCGGTATTCCCTCTATATATTTCGTTTCTGTTTCGGGTTTGTATTTAGGCATTTGTAGCACAGAATTATCAGTGTCGCTACTTGCTATCAGAGTATTTTTAGGATCTACAAACCAATCCTGATTATTGGATACAAGCTTATATTGTACATTGGCGGCAGGGTCTAGTACTAAGGGCAGATACCAAAAGTCAGTACCTTTGACATGAGTCATCTTCCCTTGATTAGGATCCCATCCATTAAAGTCGCCAGCTACAGCCATTTGTAATTTGGGACCCATGTATGTGATATAGGCTATAGTATCTTCCATCACTGGGGAAGCTTTATGTTTCTTCATAAGTCTATTTAATGTGGCTTCTCTATACTCTATGGAAGAGTTTTCTAAGCCACTAATTTCCTTGTCATATGATAGTGTGGCGCAGTTAGACAGCGTAAGGCTTAAGAGTATGCAGAATAGGAAGAATCTCATGTTCTAGTAAATTGATGGTGCTGATATGTTAAGGATGTATCTTGCTCTCCTAGATGGGTTATGTAAGCTAAACTAATGTATTGCGTTGAATAACTTCTTGCAGGCTGATGCCTAATATTTTACTTTCCAGCCATGATAGTAAATCGAGATAAATAAAAGCTCTGCGTTCGTATGGATCTTTAGAAATTTCGGAGAATATAGTGTAGTAATTTTTGAATACCAAGCTGTGGTCCAGCTCACCTTTTGATTTTAAAGCGTGAAACATTTTCATAGCTTGCTTTAAGAAAATATTTATACTCATTTTTCGATTGAAGTATGAAGAGTAGGTCTGTAGTAAGTAATCGAGAATGTCATAATTCCCTAGTTCGTAATGACATATCAATTGAAGGATTCTTGCATAGTCTTGTAGATCTTCTCTAAGGTTATTCAGTTCGTTGTTAATAATTTTGTTTAGGTATAGGATTCCTTTCGAAGGGTTATTGTCGCCTAGGTAGATCCAAGCAAATTTATAATACAATACCATTATTTTGTGATCGTCAAGTTTGTATTTGTATTTGCGAATTCTATGAAGTGTTTTAGGGATGATAGAATTATTAGAATTAAAGTTGCCACTTAACATGATGTTGTCCAGTCGGCCAACATGTACATATAGGAATGAGATGATTTGTGTATTTGTATTGAAAGTGCCATATGCTTCCTTTCTTATGGCTTCTATTTTTTTTAAATATTTAGAATGAGTATGATGGTCTTTAGTGTGAACGGCAGAAGTGAGTACGTAATGAATACCTCTGAAGTAAAGGTCAATATCTCTATTGATGATTGTTGGTTGACTATCAAGTAAGGCTACCCATTCTTTTGCGTATCTCATGCAAGAGTTAAAGTCTAGGAGAATATAGTTGTACCAAACACGTGATTGAACATAGTATATGCGTTCAATAAATCCGATTGCTTCCAGGTCGATTGGATTTAATTTTTCATAGTAGTATGATTTTAAATTTTCGGCTTCCTGTTTATTTTTTACATGTCCATTTTGAAGGTATTTGGCGTGCATGCGTATTCTTAAATTACTTAATCGTACAATGTGATTGGCATTTTGTTGTATGATTTCGCTTTCGTCGATCAATACCAATGCCCTGTTGCTTCCACTTCGAGTGATATGCCTTGTTTCTATTGTTTTTTCAAATTCTATGATCGATAGTAGCATATAAGTCAGATGGTGTCTCTGGGCTAATATTCTGGCTTTCTTAAGTAATTTTAATGATTGTAAGTAGAGTCCTTTGCCATACAGGATATGAGCATAGTCTATATATTCTCGCACTTTAAAATGAGCTCGCTTTTCTTTATGAACGACTCTAAGGCTCGCTATGATTTGTGAATATAGATGTCTTTTTAAATTAGAAAATTGCGCTTTACTTATGTTCCCTAGATCAGTTAGTATTTGTTGTTCATTAAATTCCTTTTGTTTTTCGAGAATGTTAAAGAGTCTAATGAAAAGTACGTCCTCCGAGTTTTGAACTCTATTGATGTAGAGGCTGAAATGTCTCTTTTCTGCTTTGGTTAATGACTTTATTAAATTAAATACTTGTATAGATTGTGAGATAGGCATAACAATTATTTTTTTATAAAGTATTGAATTGCAGTTGTTAAGGTAGTTTTATTTCTTTTGAGGTGTAACAAAAATAATATAATTAGTTGATTTAGGCTACTCATTCTCTTTTATCATTGTATTCAAAGAAGAGAAGGGCATTCACCATGAAAAAAATAGAAGCAATAGTACGAGCATCCAAATTTGAAGATGTAAAAGAAGCATTAGCTGAGAAGGAGATTAACTTCTTCACGTTTTACGAAGTCAAGGGGTATGGTCATCAAATTGGAAAGAGCAGATCCTATAGAGGGACCATCTATGATGTTGGATATATTGCTCGAATCAAGTTAGAGATTTTGGTCGGTATGGATTTTCTTGATGTAGCTATCAAGGCTATCGAGTCAGCTGCTCATACAGGAGAAAAGGGAGATGGGCTTATCTACGTCAGTGACTTGGAGAAGACTATTAATATTAGAACAGGAAGTATAGGCAGTGATGCAGTCAATTCATAATTCATAATAGACAGAAGTAAAGGAGAAGATACGATGGAAGATTCATTAACCATAGCCAAGGAAGCATTAGCCGCTGCAGAAAACGCCAATTTTGTCGCTAATAATTTGTGGATGTTGATGTCAACAGTCTTGGTATTTATCATGCACCTTGGGTTTGCTGCATTGGAGTCAGGTTTTGTACAAAGAAAAAATGTAGTAAATATTTTATTTAAAAATATTATGGTTGTGTCTATAGGAATATTGACATATTACTTCATTGGCTTCAATCTTATGTATCCTGGTGTAGAAGGTGGTGTCATAGCATTTGGAGGATTTGGTCTAAGGACTATGGAAGGGGCAGGTGATCTAATTGAATATGCTAATGGTCAATATTCTTATTATACAGATTTTATTTTTCAGGGCATGTTTGCTGCGACGTGCTGTACTATTGTGTCAGGTGCAGTAGCGGAACGAGTGAAATTGCTACCGTTTTTAATTTTTTGTGTATTTTTTGTTTCTATATCATATCCTATTACTGGATATTGGAAATGGGGCTCAGGATGGTTGGATGCTAAAGGTTTTTATGATTTCGCAGGTTCTACGCTAGTGCATTCCGTTGGTGGATGGGGTGCACTAGCAGGAGCCATTTTAGTCGGTCCGAGATTGGGGAAATATACCAAAAAAGGAATTGTGCCCATCACTGGTCATAGTATGCCTCTCGCAACGGTGGGTGTGTTTTTGCTTTGGTTTGGATGGTTTGGGTTTAATGGAGGTTCAGTTTTATCTGCAGATCCAAAAATGGTTTCTCTCGTTTTTGTAACGACATCGATAGCAGCAGCCGCAGGATGTATTGGGGCATTTATAGTTTCCAAACTTGTGTATAAATCGTATGACTTGGGTATGGCGCTTAATGGAATTTTAGGCGGCTTGGTTGGTGTCACGGCAAGTGCAGATGGGGTTTCTGTAGTGGACGCTCTGCTAATTGGATTGATCGCTGGAGCAATCATACCATTATCTATTAGCTTTTTTGATAAAATGAAAATCGACGATCCTGTTGGAGCTACTTCTGTCCATTTAGTTTGTGGAATATGGGGTACTATTGCCGTTGCATTATTTGGAGATTATGATGATGGAATAGGCACTTTAGGCATCCAACTATTAGGTGTTGGTGTGGTTGGTTTATTTACTTTCTCATTCGCTTTTCTTGTGTTTTTCTTACTTAAGATTACTGTAGGAATTAGAGTAGACAAGGAAGAAGAAATGATAGGTTTGGATATAGGAGAGCATCAAGCAGTGGCCTATTCGTAATATAAATAAATGAAAAGTATAGAATTAAGAATATGAAAGAGCCATATGGTCAACAGAGATTAGGTCTATATACTCCAGAACTAGAGAAAGACTCTTGTGGAGTAGGCCTGGTATGTGATCTGAAGGCAATACCTACTAGATATATAGTAGATTCGGCTCTAACCATTTTAGAGAATATGGAGCACAGAGGTGCTTATGGCGCAGAGGAAAATACTGGAGACGGTGCAGGAATTTTGGTTCAAATTCCCCATTTGTTTTTTAAAACTTTCGCACTTCGCAGCGAAATTAATATACCGTGCTCCAGATTTTATGGAGTCGGTATGTTTTTTTTTCCGAAGGATCCAATAAAAAAGAATTTCTGTAAATCCATCATACGAAAATATATCTATTTGTATGATATGGTTACAGTTATAACCAGAGAAGTGCCAGTAGATAATACTATGATTGGCTCTATGGCTTTGGAGTCAGAGCCAGATATGGAACAGTGGTTTGTTAAATATAAAGACCATGACCAAAATGGAGATTTAGAGAACCAATTATTTTTTTTGAGATCTTCAATACTCAATGATACTTATCAGCAAGATGCTGCCCTTATAGATGATTTTTATATTTCCTCTTTCTCATCAAAGACCATTGTTTATAAAGGGCAGCTATCTGCTGTTCAGCTTAGAGGGTATTTTTTGGATCTGCAAGATGATAGGTTTACCAGCGCAGTAGCTATAGTACATAGTAGATTTAGTACTAATACAGTTCCGAAGTGGAAGTTGGCGCAGCCCTTTAGGTGTATTTCGCATAATGGGGAGATCAATACAATTCAAGGCAATATTAATTGGTGGGAGGCAAGAGAAAAGCAGTTGAATATATCTGAGACTTTGGACTCTAAGTTAAGAAACGTATTGCCTATATGTGATCCTTATATATCGGACTCTGGAAATTTTGACAACGTCGCCGAATTTCTATTAAGAAGTGGTCGTTCGCTACCTCATGCCTTGATGATGATGATACCAGAGGCATGGCAAAATGACGATTCTTTACCTTCGTATAAAAAATCGTTTTATGAGTATCATGATGCTATCATGGAGCCTTGGGATGGACCCGCTTCGATATGCTTTACGGATGGTACCATAGTAGGGGCGGCATTGGATAGGAATGGACTACGACCTTCGAGATACTTAATTACAGAAGATGATATAATTGTACTCGGTAGTGAAGCTGGCTGCTTGAGCATAGATCCATCTAGGATAGTAAAAAAATCACGATTGGAGCCTGGGAAAATGTTGGTAATCGACTTGGATGAAAAAAGAATAATAGCGGACGAAGAAGTGAAGTCTACTATCTGTAAGCGCTATCCATATCAAGATTGGATCGAAAAGCAAACAGTATATGTCGATGATTTGAAAAGTAGTGGTCCGAGGCGTAAAGAAGTTGATTTCGATAATATAGTTAGAAATCAGTTGGCCTTTGGTTTTAGTCGAGAAGACGAAGATCTCATTTTGCAAATCATGGCAGTGCAAGGAAAAGAGCCAATTGGTTCAATGGGAGCAGACGTTCCTTTGGCTATTTTATCGAAAATTGCTCAACACCCATCCAATTATTTTAAACAACAATTTGCTCAAGTTACTAATCCGCCTATCGATTCATTAAGAGAGAAATTTTACATGTCTCTAAAAACCTATTTGGGGGGGTCTGGCAAAATCGTAGATGTAGGCGAAGATGAAGCAGCTGTGCTGCGATTAGATTCTCCTATATTAACACGCGAAGTATTTGATCGATTAGAATACCTAGATGATTCAAATTTTTCTTTTTCGAGAGTTTCTTTAAGGTTCAAAGAAGAGGAAGGTATTGAAGCTGCTTTAAATAGAATTAATAATGAAGTGGAAATGATAGCGCATGATAGTAATATCATTTGTCTATCAGATATTGAGGTTGATGAACATTATTTAGCAGTACCAACCCTTTTGGCTATAGGGAGTGTACACCACTTCATGATTTCACGAGGTAAGCGTAAGACTATTTCTCTTATAGTAGAAGGTGGAGATATTTGGGAAACACATCATTTCGCTACGTTGCTATCTTATGGAGCGGATGCAATTTTTCCATATCTAGCCTATCAAAGCTGTCAGGTCATTGCTAGAAAATGGCATAATGAAGATGAGGAATTTTTGATGGCGTCTTATACTAAAGCGGCAGAAAAAGGCTTGCTTAAGATTATGTCTAAGCTGGGGGTGTCCACTATTAATTCTTATAGAGGTGCACAAACATTTGAAGCATTAGGAGTTTCTCAGTCGGTAGTGTCAAAGTGTTTTAAGGGAACAATTAGTAGAGTAGGAGGGATGGATTTCGTAGGGTTTCAAAAGGAATTAAATACGAAACATCGCCTGGCATTTGGAGGTTTACGTCAAAATGTATTACCAGATATAGGCCTTCATCAATGGAAGAGGAAGGGTGAGTTTCATTTGTTTAATCCACAGTCAATTCACTTACTTCAGCATGCTGTACAACGTAATGATTTTTCAACGTACAAGTTGTTCGCTAAGGAAATAGATAAGGTCTCAAGAAATGCAAGTACGCTTAGATCATTTTTGAAAATTAAAAGAAGTAATAAATCTATCTCCATAGATAAAGTAGAGTCTGTAGAAAAAATACTTACACGATTTGCTACTGGGGCTATGTCATTTGGTTCTATAAGTCATGAAGCACATAGTACTCTTGCTATAGCTATGAATAGAATTGGAGGAAAAAGTAATAGTGGAGAAGGAGGTGAAGATGAGTTTAGGTTTATGTCGCTTGAAAATGGAGATAGTATGATGTCTGCCATAAAGCAAGTAGCATCTGGTAGGTTTGGCGTAACGATCAACTATCTTACAAATGCCAAAGAGATACAGATTAAAATGGCGCAAGGTGCTAAGCCAGGAGAGGGAGGGCAATTGCCAGGGCATAAAGTAGATGATAATATAGCCAGAGTTAGAAATAGTACTCCTGGTGTGGGTTTAATATCGCCACCCCCACATCATGATATATATAGTATTGAAGATCTTGCACAGCTAATATTTGACCTTAAAAATGCGAATCAAGAGGCTCGTATAAGTGTAAAGCTGGTGTCCAAAATGGGAGTAGGTGTTATTGCTTCTGGAGTTGCTAAGGCTCATGCTGATCATATTTTAATTAGTGGTGCGGATGGAGGTACTGGAGCATCACCATTGAGTTCGATTAGACACACTGGTTTGCCTTGGGAATTAGGATTGTCTGAAGCCCATCAAACTCTGGTTAAAAATAAGTTGAGAGATCGCGTTGTATTACAAGCAGATGGACAAATGCGAACAGGTAGAGATATAGCCATAGCTACGATGTTAGGTGCCGAAGAATGGGGCATTGCTACAGCTGCGCTTGTAGTGGAAGGGTGTATAATGATGCGGAAATGCCACCTAAATACTTGTCCAGTAGGAATCGCAACTCAGGACAAAGAATTGCGAAAGAAGTTTAATGGTAAAGTGGAACATTTAGTTAATTACTTCCACTTTTTGGCTCATCATCTAAGGGGAATAATGGCAGATGTTGGCGTGAGTTCAGTCAATGATTTAGTGGGGAGAACGGACTTATTAGAAATAGCAAATACTGACAATCATTGGAAAACAAGAGACTTGAACCTCGAAGCGTTACTGTATAAGTTTGAACCTGGCAGTGATCAGACTATGTATGCATCACAGAAGCAAAATCATGAGTTGGAGCATGTTTTAGATCGCGAGCTTATAATGCAGACTACTTTGGCGCGATCAAATAATAGTGAAGTCAACAGAGTATTCAAAATAGAAAGTACGAATAGGGCAGTAGGTACTATGCTATCTAATGAAATAGCAAAAATGTATGGTTCTAAAGGAATGCAGAAGAGAAGCCTTAATATTCATTTTAGAGGTAGCGCTGGTCAAAGTTTTGGCGCTTTTGCGGCTCATGGATTAAGCTTGGTACTGGAAGGGGAAGCCAACGATTATGTAGCTAAGGGTCTGAGTGGTGCTGAGATTACTATCCTACCAGATAGGAATAGCAAATTCGCTTCACATAAAAATATAATACTCGGCAATGTTGCATTGTATGGTGCTACATCTGGAGAGTTAATGATAAGAGGAATGGCCGGAGATAGATTCGGTGTTCGTAATAGTGGTGCTCATGCTGTTGTAGAAGGTATTGGACATAACGGGTGTGAATACATGACTGGAGGAAGTGTAATTGTCTTAGGTAGCATAGGTAATAATTTTGGGGCAGGTATGAGCGGAGGATATGCTTTTATTTATTCAAGTCAAGATGAGATACTTCGAAATATTAATCATGAAATGGTTTCTGTGGATACCCTGGAAGTAGCGGACGAAGTATTCTTAAGAGACAAGATTAAAAAGTTTTATGAGCTAACTAATAGCAATGTTGCTTTAAATATATTAACGGATTGGGAATTGTTGAAATTAAATTTCATAAAGATTTTCCCAAAAGAATTAAAAGCCATATTAAAAGCCAAAGATCATTCAGTAGTGCTTGCGTAGTCCCAGGAATTGTTGCAATTCTTAATAGAAAAATAAAACGAATACGATTATGGCTGAAATTAACGGATTTAGATTGTTCAAAAGAGAATTGCCTGACAATGAAAGTTCAAAGGAGAGAGTGAAACATTGGAATGAATTTTCCGAAACAGTGAGTGAAGATTTACTACACCAGCAGTCATCGAGGTGCATGGATTGTGGTGTTCCATTTTGTCATAATGGATGTCCATTAGGGAATCTTATTCCTGATTTTAATGAAGCCGTAAATAATGAAGAGTGGAAGTCTGCTTATGATATATTGTCAACAACTAATAATTTTCCTGAGTTTACAGGAAGGATTTGTCCAGCGCCTTGCGAAGCCTCGTGTGTATTAAATATTAATAGTGATCCTGTTACGATAGAGTTTATCGAAAAATCTATAATTGAAAAGGCCTTTGAAGAAGGGTGGGTGTTGCCCAAAAAGAGAATACCACGAAATGGAATAAAGGTGGCTATTGTAGGCTCCGGTCCAGCAGGTATGACTGTTGCTGATGAACTAAATAATTTTGGTTACGATATAGATGTTTATGAGAGAAATGAAAAGATTGGAGGATTGTTACGATATGGTATACCAGATTTTAAATTAGAGAAAAAAATAATCGATAGACGAGTAGAGGTAATGAAGTCATCTGGCATCAATATGAAGACATCTATCAATGTTGGGTTTGATATATTGGGTCACGAATTGTTAGACAGTTATGATGCGATTGTCCTTACAGGGGGTGCTTCAGTAGCGAGAGATTTGCCTATTAGAGGTAGGCATTACAATGGTGTTCATTTTGCTATGGATTATTTGTCTGAGAATAACAAAAAAATATCAGGTGAAAATGCTAACAGCGAAACCATAATAAATGTAAGAAACAAACACGTAGTGGTGATAGGTGGAGGTGATACAGGTGCTGATTGCGTAGGTACTTCTAATAGATTGGATGCCAAGTCTGTAACACAGATTGAGTTGTTGTCTAAACCACCTTCGATAAGAAGCGATGATGATCTATGGCCCAATTGGCCTATGGTGTTGAAGACAAGTAGTTCGCACGAGGAAGGTTGTAATAGGCAATGGGCAATTTTGACAAAAAGTTTTGTTTCTGATGATGGTATTAATTTATCAGGAATAGAGTTGGTGGATGTCGAATGGCAAATAGGTGAAAATGGGAATAGTACTATGGTAGAAGTCATAGGATCGAAAAGGGTTATTCCGTGTGATGTGGCTTTTTTAGCGATTGGTTTTTTGCATACACAAAAGGAAGGGTTAATTGATCAACTGGGAGTGAAATTGGATAAGAAGGGTAATGTGAAAGCACAAAATTATAAAACTTCAGAATCTAATATTTATGCTGCAGGCGATATCCGTAGAGGACAGTCATTAGTAGTTTGGGCAATAGCGGAGGGAAGAGGTGCTGCACTTAGCCTACACAGTGATTTTAGTGGAGTAGCTCATGATCAAGAAGTTTCAGTATTAGCAGTATAGAAGATTTAGGTAGTAGAGTAGAGGTAAGTACCATGTAATTGCTCTTGCGATGATTAAGGCTATTTTTAGGTCTTATCAAAGAAATGATACAGCACTCAAAATTATAGATTTTAAGTGCTGTATCGAATAGTTTGTAGTATTTACAAACCAAAAGCATAATAATATTCTCCTGGAATATATTCATATATTCCTTCGAACATCACCCCACCTTCTTTCTTTTCGAGTCTGCTTATTAACTCATCTCGATTAGTAATCGATCGACCATCCATCTTAGTTATGATGAATCCTTCTTTCATATTAGTATGTTTTTTGAGCTTACCTGCGTATAGTTTGTTGACTTTTACGCCTCCTTCAATATCGAGTTTTTTTGCAGTAGATTTATCGATATCTTCCAATTCTGCACCTATAATAGATAAGACCTTCTTATGTTCTTTCTCTAGCAAGTTCAGGTTCCCTTCAGTATTAATTAGAGTAACATCGATGTCTTTGTCTTTCCCTTCTCTATTTACAGTGATTTGTATTTTATCACCAGGCCTATACTGAGCTATAGTAGCTTGCAAATCAGGAGAAGATTTGATCATATGGCCATCCACTTTTGTTATTACGTCACCTTGCTCTATTCCTGCTTTTCGTGCAGCACTATTTACTAAAAAGCTATCTACATATGCACCTTCATTGATACTAAGATTTTTGTCCTTGGCTAGATTTCCATCTACAGACCTAATCATTACGCCTAATACGCCTCGCTGTACTACTCCGTAAGTGAGTAGATCTTCTACCACTTTGTTGACTATATTAGATGGTACGGCAAAGCCATAACCAGAATAGCTTCCTGTAGGGCTTGCTATAGCTGTGTTGATTCCTATTAGTCCGCCGTCTAGATTGACTAGTGCCCCTCCGCTGTTTCCAGGGTTGATCGCAGCATCGGTTTGGATAAATGATTCTACCGCAAATTTTTCCTTCAGTAAGTTAATGTTTCTGCCTTTGGCGCTGACGATACCCGCAGTTACGGTGGAGTTGAGCCCCATTGGATTTCCGAATGCTAAGACCCATTCGCCTATTTTAATATCCTCACTATTTACCATTGGTACAGTAGGAAGATTATTAGCCTTGATCTGTAAGAGTGCTAGATCTGTAGATGGATCAGTACCCACTACATACGCTTTATATGTCCTATTGTCGTGAAGGGTTACCTCCAGATCATCGGCATCAGCTACCACATGATTATTAGTGACTATGTATCCATCTTTGTTGATGATTACACCAGATCCAGTACCTACACGAGGTCGGTTAGGCGATTGTCTTGGAGCATCAAATCTATAATACTGTGGTCCAAAGAATTCTTTGAATGGATCAGGTAGATTTCTTGGAATGCTATTTCTGTTTTGTGGAATGGCATCACTGGTTTGAGTGTTTTTGATGTGTACCACAGCGTCTAATACATTGTCCACAGTATTAGTGAATGTAAGAGGTTTTATCTTGCCATCGTCATCGAGTGTCATTACTGCACTCTTTCCATTAGGCGAGGTAATGTGTTCTATTTTGATTGTGTTTTCTCGATTGGATATCGTGTAATGATATACTCCTATACATAGTATCATACCTAATATAGAAGCTACTATCGATTTGAAATTCATAGTGCTCATATTTTAAATATTTTAAATTGATCTATTTTAGTTAAGCGAATTATTTTGGATTGTAATCTATGTTAAGATCTTTTACTATAGTATCAAGATAACTTTGATTGACTTCTACTGGAATGGGTAGGAATTCAAAATATACCTCATAGCAATCTTGTGATTTTGGTTTTATTTTTAGGATGCCGCCTTTGCTAGTATTCTGTATTTTATTGTAAGTTTTCATGATCAAAGCATTATGAATTATTAGAGGTGTTGACCTCATATTTGCTTCTGTTTTGTACAATTGCATCTATGGTGTTTCTTACTTCTTTCTTAAATGCTGTGGTGCCTATTGCTTTCATCGTCTGGTCTACCATATTAGTGATTTCATCAGAAGATACTTTGTCAATATGGCCTAGTTCATATGCTGTGTGAGTTTGCTTTTTAGCATGGGTTAGAAGTAATCGTCTCTTTTCTATGGCGTCAGTATTGCTAGAGTCTATGTTGAGAGCTTCTTCTAGTAATACCTCTGCTCTCATGCTTGGTAGAGAGATATATTGCTTACTCACTATTAATGTATTCAGTACGGTGTTTAGTCGTTCACTCGCGGTCTTGTAGTTATTTTTTTCGATAGCTGCAAGCGCACCTTTTAATGCATCCGGATAGGTGCTTATAGGAATGTTAGTCGTTTCGATTCTCACTTCACTGATGAGAGACTCTAATTCCTGTCGCGCAAGATGAAATTTATTTTCCTCTAAAGCTTTTATTATACTTTGCTTTATAAGTTTGATTGCGCCTAAGTCGCTATCCAAGTCATCAGTCCTGACGACACGACTGATTGGTACGGATGTCATTTTAGGATTACGTAGGGCAACTGTTTCTAGTTTGCCTAATGCGCCTCCGATAAAGTCTATAGCCATGCTAGAGTTGCTTTTGTCAATGGCATCTATAGCTTGCTGAGTCATTTCTACGGCTTCTATACCGTCTGAAATTAGTTCTGCTGATTTGTCATCGATATCTAATAGTACTTTAGATTGCACTCGATTCTCTAAGGCATCTTTAGGCATGCCGATGTCATCCAGAGCTGTTTTTTCGATGGGATCTAGAGCTTGTATATTACTTGCAACCTTTGATAGTTGTTGAGCTAACAGATTGCTAGAGAGTACGGAGATGAGGAATACTCCGATAAGAAATTTTATTTGAGTTTTCATAATTTTCATTTTTTGAATGATTAGGAAATTTACTTGACTGTTGGGTTGTCAATGGTCAATCATAAGTGGGATTCATATATTTTCTCTGGATTTTCTAAGAAGATGGATCCAGACTCATACATGACCTTGGTAGACCTCAATGGTATTTCAGTCTCATAGAGATTGTCAGGAGTGACCAATGTGACATACCCGTCAGAATTTAATTTTTTGACTTTAAAGTAATTCATAGTTGATCTCAAAATTGTATTATACCATATTACAAATGCAGATATAATTGCTCTGGATTTGTAATTTTAATTATTCCATTTTCGAGCATCTTCCTTGCCGATCTCTTCGACATTTCCACTATTGATTTATTAATTGAAGAGAGCAGTTTGATTTTGTTAGGTTTAGATTCTCCTACTATTTTATATGCTGCCATGATATTCCTATTTTATAAGATGAACAATAAATTAGTGAGCCAGTTTCGTATGGCTATTTAACCCTCGATTAACAAGTGAATTGGATTAGTGTAGTTCCAAAGAAGTGTCCTTAGACTTACCTAATCTTAATCTGTCTTGGGGGTTTTGATTTAGCCTCGTCTCTTTTAGGCATCGCAATAGACAAGATGCCATCGTGACATTGAGCGGATATTTTGTCAATATCTATTGTATCCGAAAGTGAAAATGATTTGGAGAAACTATTTTTCGAAAACTCCTTTAAGAGATATCCATTTTCATTAGTCTCTTTCTCATTTTGGGTTGAATTAGATACAATAAGTGTCTTTTTATCCACTTTAATATCAAAATCTTCCTTTTGATAACCAGGAACTGAGAGTTCTATTAGATATTGGTCATCTTTTTCGATGATATTTGTTTTGGGTAGAATCATGTTTGTACCCTTCATAAATTCATTGCCAAACCACTCTTCGATTACGTTTGAGAGCATTGGCTTTTTGACACCATTTGGTGCTAATGCTAAAGCTGTCATAATTAAACATTTTAGGTTTAAGAATAAAATCACGTTGATAGATTCATCAATCTATACTTCATTTTGTACAAAAAAAATACCAGTGCGTAGATTCTGACAATTTTTCATATCTGTTATTGTTGAACGTTTTATTCTTGACATTTTTTCATGAAAAAATGTCATTTTTTAGAATATTTAACAAAGAACTATTTGCAAGTAGTATCCAATAACTACAACGAAATTTTCTATTAGTCTTCCTTTCTATAGGATTTGAGTAATTGGTATAAGTCAGAAGGGTTGAAGGGTTTGCTTATGTGTCCATTCATACCAAATTTTTTAATTTTGATTTTCACATCCATAGATACAGATGCAGACAAGGCAAAAATTGGAATTGTTTTATTATGCTCGGAAGTACTTGTTCGGATTGCCATAGACGAATCGAATCCATTCATTACTGGCATTTGGAGATCCATTAATATGAGATCAAAATCATTTTCGCTGGCTTTTTCTACACCTATAGCTCCATTTTCGGCGATAGTGTAGGCAATATCCCACTTTTTAAGGAAACGCTCAATGACCATGATATTCATCTTGAAATCTTCTACTACTAGTATGTTGAGGCCTTTTAGACTCGTAAAGTTAGGAGGGGTATTGACATAGCTTGGTATGGTGTCTAGACCCTGACTGCTTTTCTCGAATCTAATATCGAATGAGAAAACAGATCCTTCATCTTCCTTGCTTTTTACAGCTAGTTCAGAATTCATTAATTCAAGCAGCTTTTTTGATATGGCTAACCCCAGGCCAGTTCCTCCATATTTCCGAGTGGTATTAGAGTTGGCTTGGGTAAACGATTCAAATATACTATCAAGTTTATTACCTGGAATACCAATGCCAGTATCTATGATTTCAAAGTAAATATGAATGTCTTTAGTCGTTTGTGAGATCGTTTTTATATTTAAAGTTACTATCCCTTCCTCAGTGAATTTTACAGCATTACTAACTAAGTTAGTTAATATTTGGAATAGCCTCATACTATCTCCCAATAGTAATTCCGAGATATCGTTTTCAAAGTTTATTCTAAAATCTATTCTTTTCTCTATTGCTTTTTGATAAAAGATACTTTGTAACCCCTGGACTATATGATTAAGGTTAAAATCATTGATATCTAGCTCTAATGCTCCAGATTCTATTTTATTGAAATCCAGAATATCATTAATAAGTCCAAGTAAATGTTCGGATGAGAATTTTAGAGCATTAAGATTTTTAAGTTGATAAGGTTTTGGTTTTTCTAATAATAATAGATGACTAATGCCAATCACTGCATTAAGTGGCGTTCTAATTTCATGCGACATTGTCGATAAGAATTCAGCCTTTGCTTTATTTGCTTTTGATTCTTTATCTCTCGAAAGGATAAGATCTTTTTCTATTTGTTTGAGTCTAGTAATATCTACTATACTACCTATAGTCCCTTCCAGCCAGCCATCTTTGTTGCTTAGTACTTTGAGCGAAACTTCTATCCATTTCTTTTCACCCTTAGGGTTGGTGTAGTATGTAACTTTTTTGAAGGTTTGGTCTCCTATCTCTTTAAAGTTAACTTCGCCAAAAATACTGACATTCGATTCACTTTTGAAGTATTCAGAATAATGCTTTCCTATACTTTCGCTTACAGAAAGTCCTGTAAATGATTTCCATGCTGGATTGAGATAAGTCCAATTTCCATTAATGTCAGTTTCAAATATTATTTCATTTATGTTACTTACGACTCTGTTTAATTGATTAGTAATTGTATTTACATTTTGAAGAAGCTTTTTGTTAGAATCATATAACTCTTGAGAACTTTTTTCTACAATAGTTTCAAGATGTGTAATATCACTATCGTAGTCTTCGTAAGCACTTTCGATCTGATTGAGTAACGGCTCTAATTCTAGAATTTTATCTGCTGATAAATTCATTTTTTTCAGTTGCCGCCTTAATAGTCTGTGCCTCTTCTTCATTCAGCAAATGTAGTAATTGTCATGGTTTGATTGTGTAAAGTAGCTGGAGTATCTTTATTAAACGGTGCTATTTCTCCATATGAATAAAAACCAGTCATTGGCACCTGCTCCCCTAATACGTCTTTTACTACTTCAAGTTCTTCATCGACTAGCTGCTTTAGTACTAATCTTCGACCTACGCAACTCACAAGAAGAGCAAATTGGCTTTCCTGGTCTATGATCTCTTTACTGATTATTGCAGATTCTTCCGCTCCATTGATTAGTCTATCTACATTCGCTTTCATCAACCTTACATAAGACCCTTGGTGTATATTACCTGCAAAAGTTAAGCTTTGATCTTCTTCATTGATTCCTAAAATAGTTCGAACAACAGGAATTTTGTTTTCGTCGTCTCTCATGCTTAATGGAAATAGTAATCCTGAGCCAGGTAGTTCTGCGGCTTTGTCGCCTAAGAATGACTTATACAACTCTAAAGCAGGTTTTCCATCTAACTCATATAGCACGTTTTCTATAGATCGAGTCACTAGTCTCTCTACGCCAAAACTATCCCATCCTCCTTGTGAACCATAGCCAATCTTTAGATCTTTTCCGTATAAGCCTAATGCGACTATACAATTAGACAATTTTTCGCCGTTAGCGATTACAAATGTATGACCAAAAATGGCTCCATCGCCAGCTAGACCTCCTGTAACACTTACTCCTTTCGGTAATTCTGTATTGAGTCCTTTTACGAGTTCTGCGCCATTAACGTTGAGACCATCACTTAGTACTAAGATGTGGCGTAAATCTTCACCTTGTAAGTCATTGCTAAGAATCTTTCCAGCCTCTTTACTATTGGCTTTCACTGGACCTAAATTGAGGCTAGATAGTTTTAATTTTGTGGAATTGAATTGGATTGCTGTCAATGCGATAGTTGAGTCCATAACTTCATCACCCATTATTTCGCCTGCTGTTGAGCATCCGAACATCAATGATTCAGGGTATAAAGTAGTTAATTTTATTAATGTCTCGTCTTTATCTTCAAATGTGGGAGATATGAATAATATGAATAGCTCAGGCTGGAAGTCAATTATCATTGCATCGACTTCGTGAATAGCTTTTATACTCTTTTGGTATACTTCCATTAGGCACGTTTAATTATTTCATAAAAGTAATAATTATTACAAGTTATAGTTCTGTTGAAGTCCTGATTTGCTATCTATTTGCTATCTTCGAATTGCAATTGATCCTAATTTGAGTTATCACTAACTATAAAGTATAAATCGATATTATGCGATCATTGATGTCTTCATTCTATTTTATTGCAATCATCATTTTTGTTTCTACTTCCTTCATTTCAGCCCAAGCGGTCGACGAGATGTTGTTGTCAAGGGTACATATCAATCCGACATTCGAACATATAGCTGTTCATGTTGATATTATAGGAGATGATAATCTCAATAGTGAGATGCTCATAGAGTTTAGACCTCAAGGGTCTGCGGCGTTTCTTCCTGGTTCGCTTGTTATGAGAGCATATCCAGATATGGTAGTTGGTGATAGCTTGTTAAATATGAATTTTCACGCAGGCTCGGCTATGCACTTGATGCCTAATACAGAGTACGATTTGCGATTGACATTACAGGATTCTGATGGAGGAAGTCAGGTTATAGATACTAGTGCTTCTACAAATAAATTTCCTACTGTAGGATCTTCTAATAACACTTTATATGTTGTCCCAGGTACAGGCGGTGGAGACGGTAGTATCGGTACTCCATTTCAAGGCATCCAAGCTGCTGTGTCTGCGGCGGTTGCAGGAGATATTATAGAAGTGTCTGATGGGCTGTATACTCCATTTGTATTAGACGAGAGCGGAACAGAAGATCTTCCTATTGTTATAAAATCTACGAATCTTCACGGAGCTATAATCGATGGTAATAATACTTCGACAGCGGTAGTCACTATTGGTGTATTTGATGATTCTACTCGATATGTAATTATTGATGGGTTTGATATCAAGAATGGAAAATGGGGTATAGATGCACAGAACACTCAGTACCTTGCGATCAAGAATAACAAGATCTCAGATGTTGACTTTGGTATATATAATCGCAGAGCTAACGGATGGGAACATGATCAATATATATTTAATAATGAGATCATTGGTAGAACATTATGGCCACAAACAAATGGCGAGATACCTGCTGAAAGAGGTGTAGATATAAGAGGAAATAGAAATGTAGTGAGTCATAATATGATTTCTGACTTTGGAGATGGTATATCTACAGATGGTCCACCGTATAAGATATCGTATGCTTTGGATATACATCATAATGATATAACTAGAGTCGTAGATGATATCATTGAGATTGATGGTTCTATTTCTAATACAAGAGTTTATAATAATAGAGGATATAATGGTCGAATGGGTGTAAGTGTAGCGCCAGTTTTTGGAGGTCCAGCATATATTTTTAGAAACGAATTTTATAATTTGAAATCTTCGGCTTTCAAAATGAATCGACAGCCTGCGGGTCTAGTCATTGTCAATAACTCAGTGGTAAAACTTAATAGAGGCTTGACTAGTGATAATGGCTGGCAGAACACCGTATTTAAAAATAACGCCATTCTATCCAGTGAGTATGTATTTGAGGAATATGGATTGGTGGCTGGAAGCATAGACGATTGGAATTATAATGGATACAAATCATTAAGGTCTGGCACTTCTGGTGCACCTTGGTTCAAATGGGATAATATTAGATACAATAATATTGCAACAATCACATCAAGCGGTGTTACTGAAGCGAATTCCATTGGAATAGATTTTTCTGATTTCGTAGATGTATCGATGCCACAATCTTACGCTATTGAAGCACTCACTTCTGCAAATGATTTTCAACTTCCATTGGCTTCGACTTTGATCGATGCCGGCGTAGCATTTGACAATGTTCTAGATCATGAACTTATAAATGGTAGTCCAGATATCGGAGCATATGAATTTGGGCAAATACCTACTAGGTACGGCCATGATTTTAGTGAAGTATGCGATCGGCTGGATGTATCGTCGCGGACGTGGAATGGTTCTCATAACGAAGGATGGTATCATCCTGCTAATTGGACACCTTGTGGAGTACCAATACATAGCACCGACGTTGTTATTCCAGGCGGTTTGCTAAGATATCCTTTTGTGAATGCCAATACTACGATATCAAATCTATATATATTAAATAACGGTAAACTTGATTTGATAGAAGGGACTGTGTTTAAAATCAGCAATTGATTTATAGATATATGGTACTGTAAATAGATGAGTTATTGGAAATGTAGAAGAATGAATCCAGTTACAAAAAAAAGAGAGCGCCATTGAAAATGACGCTCTAAAACCCCAAAAAACCAATAGTCTTGTATCCAATATACTGGATCAAAGGTTATTGATTTTCAGGTTTACTATATATACGAAAGCTTATAAGTGTATGGATGCTTTTTAAGCAGGATAAAGTGAAAGTTTATAATTAGATAACCTTCCTTATCCTAAAGGAATCTATTACCGTTTACATTCTGTCAACGGTAGTGTAATGCAATGAATGGTATGGTTAACTTGCTTTCAAAACATTGCAATACAGAAGTGACTAGTTTTTGTCCAGTCGACCGATAGCACAGCTTACAAAACTTTTAGCGGTCTGCATTAAGGTGGAATCTCCTTCAGGGTATCCCATTT
The DNA here is from genome assembly GCA_937995755.1 of uncultured Saprospiraceae bacterium. GTDB lineage: Bacteria > Bacteroidota > Bacteroidia > Chitinophagales > Saprospiraceae > UBA1994. The sequence continues at coordinate 29,704 of CALKJD010000050.1, forward strand.
TTGCTAATGTGTTTTTTACTTCTTCAACATGGTCGCTTGTAGCATCAGTCCAAGATATTTTCCCTTCTTCTATATCTATCTCTATATTACTTACTCCAGTAATATTGGATAACTTCTTCTGTATAGAATTAGCACATCCTCCACATTTTATATTCTGTACTGTTATTGAATTTGTCATGTCACTTTGATTTAGTGTGCCTATATAATGATTGGAAAGGCAAAAAGGTTTCAACTTATGTGTAAGCAATTCTTATTAGGTCGTATGGAGTGATGATTCCCACGAGGTTGCCGTTATCTATTACAGGTAAGGCATGAACTCTGTTTTTCTGAAAGATCTCGACTACTTCCATGATAGGGCTATCAGGTGATACTGTTACCATCTTTGTGGTCATTACATCTCGTGCGAGTTGTGTATCGAGTATTCTTTTTTGCTTGGCATATAGACTCTCTTGACCAAATTTTCCTGTGTTGAGTTTGAGTAGATCTATATCGTGCTTGCTGATCATACCTTTGAGCTCACCGGACTCACCTACTACAGGTACGTGGTGGATGTTATAGTCCAATAAGATATCATTTATGTCGGACATAGTAGAACGCTCATTAGCAGTTTTGAGTGTCGATACCATAGCGTCTTTCGCTAGCATTGCTTTTAAATTTTCCATGTGTTATATTCTGGTTTACTGAAAAAATTACTTTGTAAGTTCTTTGTTGAACGCTCTTAATATGTCATGTGTGGTAATTAACCCCACGATCTCTTCTCCGCTTATTACGGGTAGTGCGTTTACTCTTTTGTCGAGCATCGTACTTATTGCTGAAGTCAATTGAGCATCAAGAGTAGTGTGGTATGGGTTGCGAGTCATAACATCCTCTACAGTAGTAGTTTGACTTTTTTTATCTTGTAAGAATTGATCAAAGTTATCTAATACCATTCCTTCTAAATATAAAATGTCACCTAAGCTGATGATGCCTCGTACCTTGTTCATTACACAAATAGGAATATGGTGGATATTATATTCTTTAAATATTTGCTTGGCTCTGGCTATATTATCCTTAGGATGTAAAGTGATGAGCCGAGAACTCATAATATCTTGCACTGTAAGATTTTTAGCCATGTTGTTTTGTGTTTAATTGCGAATATCTAATGTAATATATTTATCGTCATGACACAAGTCATAAGATGTCCAGAAGTAAATTACTTGTAATCAATGGTGAGTACAGGAAAGTCGGCATGATGTACTGCTCTTATCGTATTACTTCCTTTTATAAATTTCTTTATAGGATTAGTATTTCTATTACTCATTATGAGTAAGTCTGGTTTTATATCTTCTAGAAAATGCCTGATGCCAGCGTCAATACTGTAGTCTTTGTAAAAGTGAGATTTGACCTTGTAAGGTGCCGCGAGACTTTCAAATTCTTTCATCGCTTGCTTGATCACGATGGTGGGTTGAGTAAAGTAGCTTAATGTATCTACACTCAATAAGTGTATGGTAGCGTCTTTGGGTGGAGCGAGTAAATTCATTGCCATTTTAAATGACTCCCTTTCATTACTATCAAAGGATGAGGCAAATACAATTTCATCTATCCTATAATCATTCATAGGTCTCTTCACTACGAGTACTGGGCAATCTATTTCGTTGATTACCTTTTCAGTATTGGTGCCCCAGATATATTCTTGTTTTCCACCTGCCCCAGTAGAGCCCATGATTACAAGGTCGATATTATACTTAACTATTATTGCGGCCACATTTTTGAGCAAATCACCTGTGCCTTGAAGTAGGGTAGCATCGACTTTATGTTTGTCGGCTAGGCTTTTCCAATTCGTAATCGGAGCCTCGCTTTTATCTTCTAGTGAGTTTACGCTGAGAGGTATTGAATTGGTTAAGTTGTACTCTGTTACTTCTCCATCATTAGTGTTGTGGTAGATGTATAGTTGAGTGTTGTAGTTTTTCGAAAATACAAACGATGCCTCAACAGCATTTTCTGCAATAGTAGAATAGTCCGTTAAGGTTAAGATGTTTTTCATAGCCATATATTTTTGAGATTGTAACTACCTCAAATATCATTTGTCAACGTGAGGTAAGATGTGATCTGCATCATTGCGATGTATGATTTTCGTCACCTTAGAGTATAGCGGCTTTCTATGATGTATAGGGGTTTTGTTTATTGTCGTACGTATTTGCAGCATCAAATAATGAGGAAAGGTGATAAGTATCAGAAGTACTTATGACATAGATCATGGCTTTGCGGACAGAAGTGGTTGACTTTCGTATTCATTATTAAATGACTACAATATTCTTACTATGAAGTATTTACTAATTATTTCGATATGTATGGCAATGGTATTTTCATGTACTCCACCGGTGGTATTCGATAGTGCGTATCCCACTGATGCGTCAGATTTAGGTGAAATTCCTTTTGAGTATCAAGGAGCATTTATTTGTGAAAGTGATAGTTCGCTTATCATTATAGATAAGACAGATATCATTATCCGTAAGGAGGAATATTTTAGACTTTCACTGAAGAATGTAGAGGAAAAGGAAGGCTGCTTAATTAGTGGTAATAATATGTATGTGGACAACAGAGAAGAATGTATTCCTATCGTATTTGAAAATGATAGTATTGTACGTGGGACGGTGATAGAGAACGATACTTTGTTTAGAATGGAGCATGGGAGTGTAGCGCGAATGTATAAAGGTAATGTAGTGATTTCTCAAGAGATAGAAAAAGGGTTGTGGGCCGTGAATTTGTTGTCTTTAGAGGAAAGCGGTGATGTAATATATAAAGCTATTACAGATAAAACTAAGATCAGTAATGTCCAACATATCACCACCACCAAGGAGTTGCCAACTACTAAGCGTAATCAACCTAAGTATAAGGTTAGGCCTACGATGGGAGAGTTTGATGAGATGATGAAAGACGATAAAGTATTTATTACTTGCGATTACCTCACACGCGTCAATCTAGAGCAAAACTTCCTATTTATAAATTAGAATCTGCTGAGGCTTCATGGTGAAGGACAAAGGCTGAGGCGATTGGACATTGCATTAATTGGATATAAACTTATATAACTACTAAATAATTTTACAATGAATTACGTAAGAAAGCACAAGGAGTTAGAAGCAGTGCTGAGAAATCTAGGTGGAAAATCTCCAGAGATGATGGAGCATTTCGGAAAGCTACATAAGTCCACCTGTAAGTCAGGTGATGTGCCTAATAAGTACAAAGAGCTCATAGCCTTAGGTATAGCGATTTCTATTAGATGTAATGAATGCATTAGTTATCATATGAATGATGTAATTAGAGCTGGAGCTACTAACCAAGAGATAATAGAAACTATCAATGTTGCTGTATTGATGGGAGGAGGGCCAGCACTCATGTACGCTACTCATGCCTATGAAGCTATGAATGAGTTTCGTCAAGAGCACGAAATGAATACATAGGCATATGGCTAGACCTAAAACTAAGGAAGATCTTATAGCTCAGAGCGAACAAAACTATTTGAAACTTTTGGCATACATTGATCATATGCCAGATGTATTTAAAGAGTTGCCGCCTAAGTACCTCAACCGTAACGTAAGGGATGTATTAGCACATCTGCACCATTGGCATATCATGATGTTGGATTGGTACGATATAGGTATGCTTGGTGGAAAGCCAGATATGCCTGCCAAAGGCTATAATTGGCGGACTGTTCCTGATCTAAATATTGTGATATGGGAAAAGTATAAGAATACAGCTATGGCTGAAGTGGTCAGTTTGTTAGAGTCGAGCTATATGAAAGTACAGGCGATTATAGAATCGCATACCGACGAAGAGCTGTATACTAAGAAGAAGTATAAATGGACAGGAAGCACTTCTTTAGCAGCGTACCTTATATCAGCTACATCAAGTCATTATGATTGGGCACTCAAGCTTATTAAAAAGGTACAATAGTACACTTGCATCTATTTTATCAGCGTGGTAACCCATAAAGCAAATGGGGATTTAGAATATTTATTTTAATTGAAAGTCAAATAGTTATGAATAGAAATGTAGGATTATTGGATCGATTGTTTAGAGTGACGCTTGCAGGAGTATTTCTTTATTTCTTCTTGTATGGTGCTCTCAGCGATATGGTAAGTATCGTAGCCCTGATTGCTGCTGGTATATTATTGCTTACGGGTATATTAGGGATGTGTCCGATTTATAGTTTGTTGGGTATCTCTTCTGATAAGTCAAAAAAGTAAAAATCTTTAATTTTAATGTGACATGAACTTAACACATTGATAGATATAGATGTATCGAATCGTAAGTTATAGTTGTAATTAAATATTAGTAATGATGAATAGAATCTATGTGTTTCTTTTGTTGGTTGTAAGTATGTACTCATGTAATAGTTTGTATTATCAAACTGATTTCTTGAAAGAGGTAAATCCACATGAATACCAATCATACTATATCGAAGGACAATGCGATGATGATGTCAATGCAATAGTCGAACAAAGGATTCAGAATGCGATAGATGTAAATGCGAGAAAGCTGGGTTACGCCCCAGACAATAATGGAGATTTACTGGTGAAATATCTTATAAAAAATACGTCAGAGCGGTTTGTTGAAGAATGTGTGAAAGAATATGGCAGATTTGATGGTGGAGAGATTTGTAGGCTACGAGTGGTGACTTATAAGGAGGGAGCACTCATAATGGATTTTATAGATGTTGCAACGAATGAAATAGTATGGCATGGTGCGGCTTATGGTCCGTCATTTAATGATTGGAAGGATGCCGATACTAAGATCAATGATATGGTAAGTGCTCTTTTTGAGAGATATTATACGATGAAGAAATAATTAGATGCGTGACCATGTCAGATTGAATTGGGTAAAGGTTAGTCTTTTCAACCGGTGAGAGTCGAAGTTGAATTTATTTGACTACAGTGATACTAAAATAAGCGTCAATATCAGTCGCTTTGTTTTAGGAATAAGTCGAATATTTCTTTTTCGTTAGGGGGATATTACTTTTTAGATATTAGAGCAATTATTCTTATTGCTCTCTGATCCAAACGGATCATTTTCTTATTTAGATAGATTATAAGTAACACTTTTTTTTCTGCAAAATACCCAAAGTAGAGTGCTTTTGGTGGCGTACTTTTTAATCAAAATGATTTGTTTTATAAGTGAGAAAAAATTTATCAGGATGGAGTATGTTAAAATGTTTAATAAAATTTATATTTAATCAAGCGGCTCTTAAATAAGTGATCAACATCATATTTTAGTATGATCTGTATCATCATAGAGCCTCTGTGCAGATAATAACTTGCAGACTGAATTACAAACCTAAATAATGGAAATAATTGTTTTTTTAATTGTCATTAGCCTTCTCATCGCAGGGGGATTTCTTTTCGCTTTCTTTTGGGCAGTGAAGGATGGACAGTATGAAGATGATTATACACCATCGATGCGTATACTCTTAGATGAGGATATGCTTCCTAGTGAGAGTAGTTCTTTAGAAAAGAAAACAAATATTCATTCTAAACCAATAAAACGAACTTGATATGTAATGGTCATTCTATAGGTGGCCAGTATGTATGTGTAATCGGAAGGAAAAGCTTATGGAACACAATGAACCAATACTCCCAGATCAGGAGAGGAAAGGTGCAGGACAGGATAATTCTGCATTAGAAACATTCTACTACGACAATAAGATCGTAAGAGATTTTGGTATCGCTACTACCGTTTGGGGTATCGTCGGAATGCTAATAGGGCTTTGGGCAGCACTTCAATTAGTATGGCCGGAATTTAACTTGACACAGTATTTTAGTTTTGGTAGGATTAGACCTGTACATACGAATGCGGTGATTTTTGCATTTGTGGGTAATGGTATCTATATGGGTGTCTATTATTCATTGCAACGATTACTCAAAGCGCCAATGTATAGTAAGTTGCTCTCGCGGATTCATTTCTGGGGTTGGCAGCTTATAATAGTAGCAGCAGCCATCACTTTACCGCTGGGGTATACCAGTAGTGGAGAGTATGCTGAATTAGAGTGGCCAATAGATATAGCAATAGCCGTAGTGTGGATCATATTTGGTATCAATATGTTTGGAACTTTGATCAAGCGTAGAGAGAATCACTTGTATGTGGCGATATGGTTTTATATAGGTACTTGGGTGACGGTAACAGTATTACATGTTATCAAAAATCTTGAAATTCCAGTAAGTATGTGGAATAGTATTCCGGTATTCGCTGGGGTACAAGATGCACTTATTCAATGGTGGTATGGACACAATGCAGTAGCATTTTTCTTGACCACTCCTTACTTAGGTTTGATGTATTATTTCTTACCTAAGGCTGCGAATCGTCCAGTATATTCATATAAGTTATCCATTATTCACTTCTGGGCTTTGATATTTATATACATATGGGCAGGCCCTCACCACTTATTATATACATCACTTCCAGATTGGGCTCAGTCATTGGGTTCCGTATTTAGTTTGATGCTTATTGCACCATCTTGGGGTGGTATGTTGAATGGACTACTTACACTGAGAGGAGCATGGGATAGAGTAAGAAAAGATCCAATACTCAAGTTTATGGTAGTAGCTCTTACGGCATATGGTATGGCTACATTAGAAGGACCTTTATTAAGTATCAAATCTATTAATGCAATTAGTCACTACACGGATTGGACAGTAGGTCACGTTCACGTAGGTACTTTGGGTTGGAATGGTATGCTTACTTTCGGTATCTTATACTGGCTATGGCCAAGGTTATATGCTACCAAGTTGCATTCAGTGAAGTTAGCGAACACTCACTTCTGGTTAGGTACATTAGGTACATTATTCTATACTATTCCTTTATACTGGGCAGGATGGACGCAGAGTTTGATGTGGAAAAAATTTACAGCAGATGGGTTCCTCGCGTATGGTAACTTCCTAGAGACTGTAACTCAGATATTACCAATGTATATGGTAAGAGCCTTAGGGGGTACGATATATATAGTTGGTGTATTGATCATGGCTTATAATCTATATAAGACATCTAGAGCAGGTAGTTTAGTTAGTGAAGTTAAGGCTCAAGCACCAGCTAGAAAAGCATATGTGTCTCATAAAGGAGAGCACTGGCATAGATGGATTGAAAGAAGACCAATGCAGATGCTTGTAGCGAGTGCAGTAGTGGTACTTATCGGTGGATTGGTTGAGATTTTCCCTATGCTAGTCATAGATAATAATGTACCGAAGATTGCTTCAGTTCAACCATACACACCTCTAGAATTAGAAGGTAGAGATCTATATATCAAAGAAGGATGTGTAGGATGTCACTCTCAGATGGTTAGACCATTTAGATCGGAGACAGAGCGTTATGGAGAATTCAGTAAGTCAGGAGAATTTATTTATGATAGACCATTCCTATGGGGAAGTAAGCGTACAGGTCCAGATCTACATAGAGTAGGTGGAAAATATCAACATAGTTGGCATTATTATCATATGGAAAATCCAGAGACTATGTCTGCAGGATCTATTATGCCGCCTTATGAACACATGTTGGATAACGATCTTAATACAGATTATACAGCAGCTAAGATTAAAGTGTTGCAAATGTTGAATACACCTTATCCAAATGGATATGCGGATAGAGCAGTGGCAGACCTTAAAAATCAGGCCTTGAAGATAGCAAACGAACTTAGAGAACAGGGTATCGAGCAAGAGAAACTGGAGGACAAAGAGATCGTAGCATTGATTGCTTATCTACAGCGTTTAGGTACGGATATCAAACCTAAAGCAAAGTAAATAGCCCAATTAACTAATTACAAAAGATTTATTATGTATAAATATATTTTAGAAACAGCGGGTGATATCAATTGGATGGCCCTGTTTGCTCTACTTACTTTTTTTACGGTATTCAGTATGTCTGTCTATTTGGCATTTTTTAAGAGTAGTAAGGAGCTGGAGCATGTAGCCAGTTTACCTCTGGACGATGATAGCCCTATTTCTCAATCATAACAGCGATAGATCATGGATATAAATAAAAAAGTAATAGCATTAGTATCATGTCTCGGAATGGCTCCTGCACTATGGGCGGTTGAAAAGACGGCTCAAGAAGCAGCGTGGACATGGGTAGTTAATAATATAGTAGTCGTAATAGGCTTAGGAGTAATTCTATTTGCGTTCTATGCCCTTTGGAATACGTTTGAAGCAATTATTTACGACAAGCGAAGACAGGTATTAGCAGAGCAAGGAATAGAACTCAAGCCTAAAGAATATGTACAAGAAGATTCTGTTTTCAAAAAAATGTACGACAAGGCATGGAGTCTAGTACCTATAGATAAGGAAGGAGAGATTGATCTAGGTCATGATTATGATGGAATTAGAGAGCTCGATAACAGACTGCCGCCTTGGTGGGTGTATACTTTCTATTTGACAATAGTTATTGGAATAGGGTATCTATATGTTTACCATTATTCAGACATAGGACTAAGTCAGCAAGAAGAGTATTCAGAAGCGATGGAGGAAGCTAAGGTTCAGAAATTGAAATTCTTATTTGCTCAATCTAATGCTGTAAATGAAACAAACGTAGTGGCGCTCAGTGATGAAAAATCACTTCAAGAAGCACATGAAATATTCAGTATGAAGTGTGCCTCTTGTCATGGTAAGCAAGGGCAAGGATTAAAAGGACTAGGACCTAACTTTACAGACCAATACTGGAAGCATGGTGGTGGTGTGAAAAACATCTTTAGCACGATCAAATACGGTGTGCCAGAGAAAGGTATGATCGCCTGGAAATCACAAATGCAAGCCTCTGATATGCATAAGTTAGCCAGTTATATTTTGACTTTGGAAGGTACTAATCCACCTAATCCTAAAGAGCCAGAAGGGGACCTATGGGTACCAGAAAATAATACTGATTCTGAAGCAAACTAAATTCGCTTGAAATGGATAATCCTGTTGATGAGTACATGCAAGAAGAGGGCTTTAGAGATACGATAGCCACGGTTGATGAAAAGGGTAAGCGTATATGGATCTACCCTAAGAAACCGAAAGGAAGGTTTTATGACTATAGGAAGTATGTGTCGTATGTACTGTTAGCTGTGCTCTTTGGATTGCCTTTCATACAGTGGAATGGAAAACCATTTGTCCTGTTTAATATCTTAGAAGCAAAGTTCATCATATTAGGTGTTTACTTTGCTCCTCAGGATTTTCATTTGTTTGTCATCGCAATGTTGATCTTTATGATTTTCATCGCCTTGTTTACAGTGATTTACGGACGGCTTTTTTGCGGATGGGTTTGTCCACAAACTATCTTTATGGAGATGGTGTTTCGCAGAATAGAGTATTGGATCGAAGGAGATGCTAATGCGCAAAAAAGACTTGCGAAAGCGGATTGGAATACCGATAAGATTATCAAGAAAGTAGGTAAGCAGCTTATATTTATTGCCATCTCCGTAGTTATTGCCCATACCTTTTTAGCCTATATTATTGGCTTAGATGAGGTGTGGAAAATAATGACAGATCCCCTTAGTGAGCATTGGAAAGGTTTTGTTGCGATGCTCGCCTTTACTGGCGCATTTTATGGAGTATTCTCTGTAATGAGGGAGCAGGTATGTACTACTATTTGTCCTTACGGAAGAATGCAAGGTGTACTTTTAGATGAAGACTCTTTAGCAGTTGCGTATGATTTTGAACGAGGTGAGCCTAGAGGAAGATTGAAGAAGGCAAGAAAGGCTAAAAAGTCAAATTGTAGTGATGGATGTTCATCTTGTAAGGAAGGTGGCGCAGCATGTCCTACGGATCTACTTAAGATGGAAATGGATGCTATTAAACCAATTCCTCAAGGAGATTGTATCGACTGCGGATTATGTGTGCAAGTATGTCCTACAGGTATAGATATACGTAACGGAACGCAATTGGAATGTGTCAATTGTACCGCTTGTATGGATGCTTGTGATGAGGTGATGGTTAAGATTAATAAACCTGAGGGCCTTATAAGAATCGATAGCTATAATGGAATCAAAGATGGTAAAACGTCTATGTGGAATACACGTGTGGCGGCCTATTCATTAGTCCTAGTAGCTTTATTAGGGCTAGAGTCCTTCTTATTTATTTCAAGATCTAGTGTAGAGACATTATTCTTACGTACTCCTGGTATGCTTTATCAAGATCAAGATGATGGATATATCAGTAACTTATATAACTATCAATTGATTAATAAGACGGAGAATGAAGATTCGATTACTTTTGTATGTGATGACCTTCCAGGTATACTGTTAGAAGTGGTGGGAGATCAACCGGTTACTAAAGCGAGTGAAGTAGTAGAAGGGGCAGTGTTTATTAAAATCCCTAAAGATCTTATTACCTCTAGGAAGACAGAACTTACGATTAAAGTTATGGCTAACGGTGAGCAAATAGATGAAGCAGAAACTAACTTTTTAGGGCCTAGATAGTATGTCCCATTTGGGAGAATATGATTTTTTAAGAAGTATTAAATAACCGTAAATTCTAAATAAGATGTTTAAAAATTTTCATTGGGGGCATGGGATTACGGTGTTTTACATCATTTTTGTGGCCGCTGTCGTTTCTGTTTTGATCGCTAGCTTTGGTGTGGATCATAGCCTTGTAGCTGATGATTACTATGCGGAAGATCTAGCTTATCAGCAGCAGTATACCAAAACTCAAAATGGATTAGAAGAAGGAGAAGACAAGCTTGTTGTAAATGTAGATGCCGCGCAAGGGACATTGGAAATAGTAGTTGATGCAAATGCTCCTATTAATGGGAAAGTGCATTTTTATAGACCATCAGATCAGTCACAAGACTTTTCTATGGATCTCAAATCTGTTAACTCAACGATCTCAACGTCAAGTTTGCTTAAAGGCAAATGGATACTAAAAGTAGAGTGGAACGAAGGGGATAAACCTTATTACCAAGAAAGGCAAATCTATATATCTTAATGTGGTATGTCGCCTTCACATTGGGCCTGTTTGGAAGTTTGCATTGTGTAGGTATGTGTGGTCCTTTAGCTATTGCTTTTTGTAACCGTGAGGGAAATAGTAAATGGCAATTGTTAGCATCCAGTCTGGGATATAACTTGGGTAGAACAGTTACATATTCTATTTTAGGTCTGCTATTTGGATTGTTAGGTTCGTTTTTATTTATTGCGGATATTCAGAAAGGCTTATCTATATTTTTAGGCGTTTTACTCATATTTTCATTTTTGATGTCGGTAGATATCGATGCTAAGATTAATTCTATTCCTTTCGTTAAGAGATTGTATGATCGATTGCGTGTTGCGATTAGTAATTTATATAATCGGACAAAGCAGTTTCCGCCATTTATTCTAGGATTAGCTAATGGATTACTTCCATGTGGCTTAGTATACTTAGCACTTACTGGAGCTTTAGCAACTGGTAATGTTGTAGAGGGGATGCTCTTTATGGCACTTTTTGGTCTAGGTACTATTCCTATGCTACTAAGTTTAGTAATGGGTATTAACCTAGTGAGTCCATCGGTACGAAGCAAGTTTAGAAAAGTACTGCCTTATGTAACGTTAGGGTTTGGATTGTTCTTAGTATATAGAGGTATAGTGATAGACATGCCAGCAGAGATGAACTTCTGGGAGGCTTTGAAAAATCCAATTATGTGTCATTAATTTTCGAGAAGATCAGTTGGAGTAATTCTTTACTCGATATATAATTTCTTAATTCTAACCATTGGTCCAGGACACATTTGCTGATGACAATTCATGCAATTATCTACCATTAAATTAAAAGCATCTTTTCTGTTTTTATCAGATTGATTGATATGATTTACAGATTGTATGTAGTTGGTAGCAAAAGCTTGGTATAGAGGACTTAGAGTCTTCTCTGGAGAAGTAGCTACCGCTTTGTGTATCTCGGTAAATGTCTTGATATCTTCATCCAAAGATCCATCGACGACTTCTGATTTGACACTGTCGTAGTAGTTGTACATATCTCTCATAAGCAAAGTAAGCTCGCTGTCTATTGCCATAGTGTATTTTGGCTTGTCGCAAGATTGCTTATTTGCACAGTTGGACAATAGCAGAATTGTGAAAGACAAAAGTGTAAAAATGAGTATTGATTTTTTGTACATCAGATCTATTATTGATTATATGATATGTAAGGGAACATAAAAAAAGCTTTTCACATGAAGTCAAAAATACTGAAATTAAAATATTCTGTTTTTTCTATTGATGTCATCTAAGATAGTCATAAAAAAATCATCAATATTTTTGATCTGATCATGCCCTTTACGCTGCCCAAAGTAAGAGGTAAGATATAGTGAAAGGAAAATGATGACCAAAAAAGGTAGTGCCCATAGGATTGAGCTTGATTCGCCTATAGTCATGTTAGCCATTCCAATCACAGCTATGATGACAGTTGCTAATGCTATGATCGCATAAAAAAATACGAACATGGTCCAAACTGATGGCGATGGTCCATAGAGTCCTTTGAGTAATGTAATCTCAGGGTTTTCTTCATCCTGTTCTATGGTAACAGATAGATGTGGAGACCAGTAATGCTGATGCTCGATAGAAGGAACGATACTTATATATCCATGTCTCACTTTACCAAGAAAGGGAGCTTGCTTAGTGAGTAGGATGGTTTTATATCTACTACATATGGTTTCTACACTGGCCTTGCTGCTCAGTGTAAATCTAGGCCTGATCTGAAATTCTTTTTTTTCTATCGATTTTGCCATATAGTAGTTTTTAACCTAAGTTTTTTTCTAATACTTCCTGTTTCATAGTTTCGATTAGATCTGATAGTTTTTCTATAGTTACATGATCCATAATCACAACTTTGTACCATTTTGGACTATGGTGGTCATCAGGGACTAAGCCGTATGTATTTACAGTTTCTTGGCTTATATCTGATGCTGCTATCGTCACTATGTTAGAGTGTTCATTGCGATAATACGAGGCACCTATTAATTGCAATTGCTTGCATAGCCACTGCGTTCTTTTTTGCAGAATAAATACTTTTTCATGCCATTCGTAAGGACCATTTTTACTTAATATCATCCATACGGCTACAGCATTAGCACCAGATCTACTACCGATTAGTGTAGAGTCTTCTCCCTTTACATAGCTTGCTTCTTGAGTCTTGGCATATTGCATATATCCTTTTCTGATCAAAAATAAGCCAGTTCCATAAGGAGCCTGTGCCATTTTGTGTGCGTCTATAGTGATAGAGCTTATATTACTATTGGCAAAATTTAGTGAATTTTCTTCATTGGCGAACGGATAGTAGAATCCTCCATATGCACCATCAACGTGCATTTTAAATTCTAAATTATTTTCGTTTAAAGCCTCTATATAATGTTCTGGTTGATCTACTGATCCAAACATGGTGGTCATCATATTACAAATGACGATAAAGTACTTTTTCCCATCTTGTTGGGCTTCTGATAGCTTTTGTAATATGCTATGCTTATTTGGAATTCTTGTTGGGTCTACTATCGGTACCTTGTATATATCTATGGATAATACATTGGCCGCTTTGTCCATTGAGTAATGGCTGTCTTCACTACAGATGATACATATATCTTTATGCTCAGCGTTGTTTTTTTGTAGATAATAATTTCGATATATCCATATGGCTTGCATATTAGCTTCAGTACCTCCTGAGGCTACATAGCCATCATGATGGCCTTCAGTGCTGTTGAATATATCGATGGCACATATGTCTATAAGCTCTCTTTCGATTTCTTGTGTGCCAGCAAAGTAAGATTCTGAGTCGCCTAGCGTATGACAGCCTATATGATTTGGATTACGAACCATTGTAGTGATAAAAGGTGCATCTCCAAGGAAGGACGCATCTTGATTAAACACTTTAGGATCTAGATACGATGCAGGTATACCTAGCGCCGCAGTAGAGTTATAGTCAATATTGTTTTCTAAGGCAACTTGTATTCTATCTTTGATTTGCGCTTGTGACAGCTTTTTCCAATGCTTCATCTTCTTTAGTTGCTTTGTAGTCTGCTTTTAAGGAATATTATTCCAGCAGTAATAAGTGAAATTAGTTTGATCGCTTCTAGGCCTACATACCACCAATGCGCATCACTTGCTGGAGGAGTAGTCCCACTAGTAATGAGATCTATACGTGCATCGAGTATAGGCATAAGTACCGCATTATCAATAGCGACAATAATAAAAGCAATAATATAAAATATCCATTGCTTTCTTACTGGTTTGAGTATAATAAGTCCAGCTATTATTAAGGCGGTTATGCTCATTTCTATTTTAGTCAATGCGCCAAATACTAATTTACCTATTCCTAATCCTAGCTCGAGTGTAATACCCGGCGCTTGAAATTTTAAGGGTGCTTCTAGAAAAGAGATTCCACATAATAAGCCAACCCAAAGAAAGGTCAGCATTGTAATTGCTATGGCTATGTTTTTATTCATTGATTATATTTCTTTTAAAAGTCTCCAGATATTTTTTTGGCTTTGTTTTTTACACAGTAAATATATTCTAACAATATCAACTTAGCCTGATAGGGTGTTAGGCCATTAGGTATTAGATACCATTAGTCAGTTGATTTAGCACTGAGATAAAATTGGTATAAGACGTAGCTCGAAATAACTCCATACACCATTACCGATATACTACTGAGTGGCATCAGTATCGCGGCTATGACTGGACTAAGCTGACCTGTAATAGCATAGTATAGACCTATGCTATTATATAGTAATGCTAAGATGAAAGCACCATATATAATAAACCGAGAAGCTTTTACAAAATTGATGATCTGCAGTAATTGACTGAATACTTGAGCGTGAAGTATTCCATCACACGCTGGAGAAAAATTATTGACTGCATCGGAAATGACTATACCTACGTTACTTTGCTTGAGTGCTCCAGCATCATTGAGTCCATCTCCAATCATCATTACTTTATGCCCTTCATCTTGCAATGCTTTGATCTTACTAAGTTTGTCATGTGGTGTTTGTTGGAAGTACAACTCAGTATCATTGCCAAATATGTCAGACATTCTCTCTTTCTCCGTATCGGCATCTCCTGATAGGAGTATGAGTTTATGTGTATCTTTTAGTCCATCAATTATTTCACGCGCATGCTCACGGATCGCATGTTCAAATTTATAGTAACCTATGTATTTGTCATTGATCTCTATAAATACGCCTCTTTCTCTTCGCTTTTGGGCAGACCCAAATATAAATGACGATGATCCAATTCTGAGTCGGTCGCCATTCCAATACGCCTCAAATCCTTGACCGATATAATCTTCATACTTATCTATGTCTACCAGTGTTGTATTTTGATGGTGCGCCACTATCGCTTTACTCAATGGATGCGATGAGTGACTGCATGCAGACTTTATAAATGTAAGTTCATTTTCTGATAGGGACTGACCTTGATACTCTATTTTGATACGGTTGTTATCCGTGATAGTACCGGTCTTATCAAATATGATATGGCTTATGTCTTGAATGTTTTCTATGGCCTCTACATTACGTAAGTGCATTCCACTTTTGACTAGAAGCCTGAGTAGATTACCATATGTAAAAGGTACAGCTAATGCTAAGGCACAAGGACATGCAACAATCAGCACAGATGTAAATGTCTGGAAGGCAATGCTCGAATCCTTAGTATACCAATAGATCATGGTTACTGCAGCCAAAGTAAGTATGGCGATGGTAAAGTACTTACTGATCCAAGCGATTAATTTTGAAGCACTGGATACTTGTTTTTCTTTAAATGTATCATCGTTCCAGAGTTGCGTAAGGTAGGATTGGTCAACTCTTTTAGTAGTGGTGATTTCTATACTTTCACCTTGATGTTTTCCTCCAGCAAATACTTCTTCGCCAACAGACTTTGATATGTGGTCCGCTTCTCCAGTTACAAAAGAATAATCTACTCTCGCCTTTCCTTTGAGAAGAATGCCATCTACGGGTATAAGTTCTTCATTTTTGATTCGGAGTATATCACCAGGATTGATTTCGTCTAATGATTTTGTAATCCAAGACTGCGCTGATCTAATCGTAGCAGAGATAGGAAAGTATGATTTATAGCTGCGATCAAAGTTGAGCGCTTGGCTAGTGTAGGATTGGAACCATCTACCGATTAATAGAAAGAATACAAATCCTGCAAAACTATCTAGATATCCTTCTCCAGTATGTGTAATTAGTTCATATAGACTTCGACTATAGAGTGTAATCATACCAATAGCAATCGGTAGATCGATGTTGAGTGTCGACATACGAAGATCTCTCCAAGCACTCTTGATATAATCAATGCCACTGTAAAGTAATACAGGAGTAGCAAGAATAATATTTATATATCCAATGTGAAATAAATAACTGGCTTTGTCAAATCCTAGATATTCAGGAAAACTAAGCAGCATAATGTTACCAAATGCAAATCCGGCCAAGCCTAGTTTATATAGTAATGATCTGTCATATTTCGAAAGAGACTTGCCTTCATCCATATGATCATAATTGATCCTTGGTTCGTAGCCTATTTTACTTAATAGTTCTACGATAGAGCGAAGGGTAGTATCCGTTTCTCGATAGGTAAGTGTTACTTCTTTGGCTACAAAGTTGACTCTCGAACTTGTAATACCTTTGTTGAGATTAGATATGTTTTCGAGTAAATACAAACATGAACTACAATGTATCTGTGGAAGATGAAATTTTATTTTGGCAATATCTCCTTCATGGAAAAGAAGTAGCTTTTCTACCAGCTCAGTATTGTCGAGGTAGTCAAAGTTTTTCGTCTTTTTTTGTCTTTGTGTGACGCCAGGATTTACTTCATATTGGTAGTATGCTGCTAGCCCATTTTGATCGAGTAGCTGAAATACCATTTTACATCCATTACAACAAAATATGTCCTCACCAATCATATGATTGGTGTCAGGGCATTCATCTCCACAATGCTTGCATAGGGTAGATGGAGTCGTCTCTGGAGTGACAGCGTCAGACATGATAAACTGCGATCGCTGAAGATATAATAGTCGTAAATACCATAATGCATAATGATGATAATATTATGGTAGTACGCTGCTTTTCTGTGAGTTGATCTATTGTCATTGGGTAATGTTTTAACCTTTCCAAAAGTACAACTGTGAACAGGGTGACAATGTGATATAAATCAATAGGAATGGTGATTTACATCATATTTTCTACTACTTTGGGTAAGTAAGAAACAAAAAAAATGCCGCATTCCCTGTAAAAATGCGACATTAATAAACCATTACTGTCAGCGTCTACACTGCAGTATATCCCTAGTTATAGTTAATTCAATGTACTACCGTCGTAGCCACATTATATATCAAATTCTAAATTTATATTGATAGTAATTTGATACTTCAAATATCATTGTAATCTATGTTTAATAGGATGATCAACGTCAGTCTATATTGTGAGATTGATCACTTTCTATATTTCTTATTGAGGCATAGCTTCTAGTGAGATTACATCGAGTATTTTAATTTTTCCACCATCCGTATTGATGATGCCTTCTGACTTAAAATCTGAAATAGTTCTGATCGTGGTTTCTTTAGCGGTACCAGCAAGGCCAGCAAGGTCTTCTCTCATTATTTTAAAAGGTTCGCCATTGCTTTTACTATTAAGTGTGAGTAACGCCTTTGCTACCTTTCTGCGTACTGAACTGTAAGCTAAGTCGATTAGTTGCTTTTCAGAATGATCCGCATGGTGTGCTAGCATTTTAATAAATTTTGCCGCCATATCTCGATTGTTAAATAATAAAGACTTAAAGTCGTCAGGCGGAATCATTCGCACGATAGACTCTTCCAAAGCCATTGTGGAGTCATCATATTTACTTTCGGTAAGTAATGGTAAAAAACCAAAGAAGTCACCAGGTCCATAGACATGTGTAATCAACTCCTTCCCTAACTCATTGGTTTGGTAGCATTTGATTTGACCTGAGACTACGAAGTACAACCACTTTGGATATTGGTTGTAATCATATATAAAGTCTTTTTTTCGGAATCTTCTGGCTTCACGGTTTTCAGATAGTTTATTAAACTGCTCTGCACCTTTAGCTTCATCAAAAAATTGTCGAAGCCCTTGATCCGTGTTTTCTATAGCTTTGAGTTTAGCACTTTTGTTGAGTCGCATCTCTATTGCTTCCAGTAATTCTACATCATCAAAAGGTTTTGTGATATAGTCATCTGCTCCTAATCCCATTCCTTTACGGAAGTCGGACTTTTCAGCCTTTGCGGTCAAAAACATGAATGGGATATGCATCAGTGTAGGATTCTTGTTGAGTATCTTTAATACTCCAAATCCATCTAACTCAGGCATCATTACGTCACATAATATTAGATCCGGACGATGTGTTAACGCTTGCTTTATTCCTACCTTACCATTTTCCGCTTCTATAGCTTCGTAGTTGGATAGCATCAGTATCTCTGCAAGATTTTCTCTTACTTCTAAGTTGTCTTCTATGATAAGGATTTTCTTCATTGGAGTGCTTTCTTTAATTGTTTGGGTAAGGGATAGTTACTGTAAATGTAGTACCCACTTCATGTTCGCTTTCACAAATAATTTCGCCATTCAGAATATGGACATATTGCTTTACTATATTTAGTCCAAGGCCTGTACCTTGTATATTTGTTACATTTCCAGCTCTGAAAAATCTGGTAAATAAATATTTTTGATCTTCTATAGGTATTCCTATTCCATGATCGATAACCTTGATTATAAAGTTGTCTTCATTGAGATAGATATGACACTCTATATCCTCTTCGCTGTACTTTATAGCATTAGATAATAGATTGAACAATATGTTTTTGAGGATTCGCTCATCTACTAGGATATAAGTCTTGTTACCATGGACTGTATGGATTATGTTTTGTTGGCCTTTCCTCAAGCCTTCAGTGGCTATTATTATCTCATCACAAAGGTGATCGATGTTTAGTTTTTGTAATTGTACTTCTACTAAGCCTTCTTCCAGCTTACTAAGAGACAAGAAGTCATTAAGGATTCCTGTTAAGTTAGTGACAGCAGATTTTATTCTTACTATATGTTTTTCTCTATTAGGCTGTTGCTCTGCGGTAGAGTACTTTCCTATGATGGCTGCTGAGGATAGTATAGAAGTCAGAGGTGTGCGAAATTCATGAGAAGCCATAGATACAAACCTTGATTTGAGTTCGTTCAGTTCCTTTTCTTTGCTAAGCGCTCCTTTTAACTCCAATTCTTGAACTTTCAATTTGTTCTCAGCTTCTCGCCGTTCGTCTATTTCTTTGTTGAGTTGGTTGTTAGCCGCAAGCAATTTATTTACTGTGCTTTCTAGTTCGTAAGTACGATCGGTAATTTTTTCTTCGAGTTGCTTGTTAAGGTTGATGATCTCAGTTTGCGCCAGATTCATTTCTGTAAGATCATGCACTATACCTGTGTAGATCACTCTATCATTAAGGATAACCTCACTTACAGCTAGTCTAAATGGAAATGTGACCCCAGATTTTTTTAAACCCTTAACCTCACGGCCAATACCAATTATTCTCGGCTTTTTGGTCTCTTGGTATCTCTTTAGGTAACCATCGTGTTGTGCTCTATCTGGATTGGGCATCAGCATTTTTATATTATTGCCTATCACTTCGTTAGGTAGATAGTCAAATAATTTAGCCGCGGCTGGATTTATAGTCTCTACGATGCCTTTGTCATCTATAGTGAGTATACCATCTATAGCAGTATCTATCACTGCCTTTAATCTAAGTATAAAATCTTTGTTCGTTTCTGTCATATAAGCTGATAATATAAGGCCTAATTTACAATGAAGAGACTTAATATCATATTCAATTGCGCGTTAGGCTCAATATTGGTGCTAATGTATAGGCATTGGATATTACCTAAAGTGACCACAATCATACCTTTCAATGATGTTGGTCATGGAAATGGGAGCGTTGTGGTTGGATATTTGGAATCAAAATAATTACTATGAATTTACTAAGTCCAGTATCGGAAATAATGACAACTAATCTTCATACACTCAAGCCATCTGCTAGTATTGCGGAAGCTGCGGAGTTGTTTGAGAAGCATAAAATACACCATATTCCTATAGTTATAGATGAAAAACTCGTAGGAATTATCAGTATGTCTGATTACCTATTCTTTAGAAGAGGTTTTTTAGATAATCATGAGGATGAAAAATTAGAGCAGATCAGAATGAATAACTATGAAGTGAGTTATATCATGACTAAAGGTCTAGCCACTTTAGAACCGACAACAAGAGTCAATGTAGCCCTAGAGGTGTTCAAAGAGAATATCTTACATGCTATACCTGTAATAGATGAAGATAAGCTAGTAGGTATAGTGACTACACATGATATTATTACACTCCTTGCAGCAGATAACGAAGCGCATGCCAAGTACTAATGACAAACTAGACATAAAAGTGCTAGGTACGGCTACCTCTGGGCATCAGATGGTAGTGAAGCAGATAAGGGATTATCTCACCAAGGCCAATATACCTTTTACATTACAAGAGGTAACTGATATATCATTGTTTATCCAACAAGGGTTAGAGTCAATTCCGTCTATTAATGTGGATGGAGAGTTGATAGCACTTAAGAAAAATGGATCTTTCAATAAATCTCTGCGCATGGCTCTCAATAGCATACTCAAGAAAAAGGATTATGGTGATCTAGAAAAGTTCTTAGTACCTATCGACTTTTCGGATGTTTCACTTAATGCATTTATATATGGTCATAGATTAGCTTCTCAAGTAGGAGCGATTACTAGAGCATTACATGTATATTTTCCGACGTCCAACGAACTTACCCAATCCACTGTAATAGATGTAGACTTTGGTGCTATACGCGAAGGTTACTTAGATGAATTAGTAACTAAAGTAGATCAAGATTGGGGTAGTGATCTCATGAAAATGGGATTGATCGATAAAGAATTCCGAACAGGATTTCCAGGAGAAGAGATATTAGACTCTGTAAAAGAGCATGGTGCAGAACTGATTGTCATGGGTACTACAGGCGATAGTAGTAGAATCAAAAAATGGTTTGGATCTGTATCTACTAAGTTGATCAATGAATCTCCTGTACCTCTATTGCTAGTTCCAGAAGGAGCTAGTTATAAAGGCGTAAACAATGTAATGTTTGCATTTGATGATATCGAATTGGATATGGCTGTAGTGGATCAAGTAATTGCATTTGCGGGTACCTTTGATTGTAAAATCCATCTAGTACACATACAAGATGATAAAGATTATGATCCAGGATTCTATCTACAAGAGCAGCTCAGAAATAAATATGATCTAGATAAGGTTGAGTTAGTCACATTAAATAATACGGATGTAGTGGAAGCATTATCTGATTATGCTCATAAGCAATCTATTGATGTGATAGCGATGGCTACCCAGCAACGCTCCTTTTTTAATAGAGTATTTCATGATAGCGTTACTACTCGAATGTCGATGCATACTGATATTCCATTATTAGTGCTCAAAGGTGATGCCTAACAGAAATACTTTGATGACCAATAGTATACTTGATTAATAACTTGCATCTGAAGCATAAAAAAAAGAATGTACCCTTAACTAGGTACATTCTTTTTTTAGTTTAAGCCAATACTTCTTTAGTAAGAAGGTTAGCTAGATCTCTTCTCAATATCACACTTCACTTAAGCATTGATTGCAACTACTACACAAGCAGCAGCGGCAAGGAAAAATACGAGGGCGATGAAAAGGAATTGTAAGATGACGTATCTCTTAGATATAGATTTTTGATTGGCCATAATGTGTGTATTTAAGTATTGTTTATGGAGTAAAATTATATCGAATGTTCAAGTCTACAAGTGATCGGAATCATACGTGGCTATGACAAGCATCACCTATTAGTCTATCGCACAGAGGTACTTTTATTCGATCAAACGAAATGTATTATATAGATCATTCTATTGACTGATTATTTGTCAGACTATTGGATGGGCAGCCAGCCCAAAAGGGTTTAAAGAAAAGCATTAAAAGAAGTGAGCATGGATATCGAATCTACTTTAATATCGAAATACAATAAAGCTGTACCTAGGTATACTAGCTATCCAACAGTGCCTCATTGGCAATCTAAAGTGCCCACTCAAAATGAATGGCTACAGGCTATGAAAAAAGCATATGATGATGCGCCTGGGATAAGTCTATACATTCATCTTCCATTTTGTGAAGCCTTATGCACCTACTGTGGATGTAATAAAAGAATCACAAAGAACCATGGAGTGGAGCAGCCTTATATAGATGCTGTGCTTAAGGAATGGTCTATCTATAGAGCGCAGTTCGAT
This sequence comes from uncultured Saprospiraceae bacterium, assembly GCA_937995755.1. Classification (GTDB taxonomy): domain Bacteria; phylum Bacteroidota; class Bacteroidia; order Chitinophagales; family Saprospiraceae; genus UBA1994. Next base: position 51,961 of record CALKJD010000050.1, read on the forward strand.
ACTAAGCCTTTGATTAAAGAGTTGCATCTTGGTGGTGGTACACCTACATTCTTTTCTCCATCAGAATTAGAGAGATTACTTTCGTCTATCTTGGATGATTGCATAATTGATCCTGATCATGAATTTAGTTTTGAAGCGCATCCTAATAGCACCAATAGAGACCATTTGTCAAGCCTCTATGATTTAGGCTTTCGAAGAATAAGTATTGGGGTTCAAGATGTTTCTCCTGAGATATTGAAAGCCATTAATAGGCAGCAGACGTGCGAAGAAGTAAGAGACCTCACACAATGGTCTAGAGAGATAGGATATACATCTGTTAATTATGATATTATATACGGATTACCTTTTCAGAAGCCAATCAATGTCTCCGACACAGCTGAATTTATTGCAGAGATGAAGCCAGATAGAATAGCATTCTACTCATATGCTCATGTACCATGGAAGAGTGCAAGTCAGCGAGCTTTTACTATTGACGATGTCCCTTCGGGTAAGAGTAAAAGTGAACTCTATGAATTAGGACGACGCCTACTAGAAGCTGAAGGATATGAAGCCATAGGTATGGATCATTTCTGCCTTACCGAAGAAGCCTTGAATCAATCGTATAAGGCAGGTAAGATGCATCGTAATTTTATGGGATATACTTCCAATTACACTAAGTGCTGTATTGCATTAGGCGCATCGAGTATAGGTGATAGTTGGGATATGTACGTGCAAAATGAAAAGCATGTAGAGACGTATCAAGAAGTGGTAAATGAAGGCCGATTACCTATAGTAAAAGGGCATCAACTTACAGCGACAGAGATGAATATGCGTAAGCACATACTTAATCTTATGTGTAAAGATAAAACGTCATGGCCAAGTATAAGTAAAGATGCAATAGCTATTGCTCCCTTTTTACCTAATCTTGATGAGATGGTAGAAGATGGTCTAGTTCGCTACGAACATAACACAATAGAAATATCAGACAAGGGAAAGTACTTTATTCGAAATATCTGTGCTAGTATCGATCCGATATTTCAAAATACCAAGTCTGAGAATCCAATGTTTAGCAAAGCCATATAGTATATGCGATCACTACAAATCATATCTATAAATCATAATTCGCATTCTACTCAAGACCGTCTTGCCATGGATATGAGTGAGGACCTTTGGGCCGAGTTGTTTGCGTATATGAAGTATACCTTGCAAGTAGAAGGTTTAGTACATCTCAGTACCTGTAATAGAATAGAGATTTACTATGAGGCCGATACAGATTTTCGATTTCAGATCATCGATAAGTGGATGTTTTTGAATGAATTAGGAAATGGAGCATATAGTTCAAATATCAAAACGTATTTAGGTACGGATATTTGCATGAGATACTTACTCAATTTATCTATGGGGTTTTACTCCGCTATTCCTGGTGATGATCAGATTATTGCGCAGCTCAAAAAAGCATTCCAGTTTGCTCATTCGATTGGAAACCTTAGTACATTATTAGAGAGATCTTTTCAAGCTGTAATGAAGTGTCATAAGCAGATATGCAACGACACCGATTATCGCAAACAGTCTGTTTCTCTCGCGTATCATAGCTTAAAGTCCATCTATAATTATATATCTAAGGATGACTTGCAAACCAAAAAGGTATTAATCATTGGAGCTGGGGATATGGCAGCGCAAGTAGTGAAATACATCAATAGATTCTCGTTTATGCAGATAGCTATCTGTAATCGGACAAGAGATAAAGCCGAAGTATTAGTTACTGGGCATCCTATAGAAGTTGTGGATTATGCCACGGTAGATACATCAGAATTTGATATTGTAATTTCTTGTATTAATCAGGGCTTCGATAAGATTAACGATGCTAGTGATTTAGAGTATTATATTGATCTGAGCCTAAGATCTGCTACTATTGGAGAAGTTGAATTTCCTCACATATTATTACCAGAGCTGCAAGCGTATATCAAAGCGGAAAATGTAAAAAGATTCTCGTCAATAGGCGTTGTCAAGCGTATTCTTGGTGAGCATGCAATTGTCTTTGCTGATTGGGTGATGAAGTGGGAATCAAGACAGCTTGCCTCTGTAGTCTAAGGCTTTATTAAGGAATACACTATTAATAACAAATCGTAAAATCCGATCACCAATCATGGGGGTAGGGTGTATTCTTATTTCATGATGTCAGTCTTATAATAGAAGTTTTTTTACAATAGAGGTGGTTTATTCTTATTGTAGTATTCTTCATGCTAGTAGTTTGGAGGTGTCGATTACTGATTGTAGAGGTATAATTATGAAGAAAACTCAATTAAAGTATAAATATATTTGATGATAGTAAAACTATTATTGTTTATCGTTGTATGTATATTTGTGTTAACTAATGAACTACTATGTCCACTGATTCTAACGTATTTAGACCGATGCAACGACTACAGCGATTACTAGCTGTAGACAAAAAGGAGATTACTCAAGTATATGCCTATGCATTACTTAATGGCTTGGTGAATCTCTCTTTACCGCTTGGTATTCAAGCTATTATAAATTTGATTCAAGGTGGTGAGGCATCTACAAGTTGGATAGTATTGGTAGTGTTTGTACTAGTAGGTATCGCACTTACTGGTATTTTTCAATTAATGCAGCTGCGAATTGTTGAAAACATAGCGCAAAAGATATTTAGTAGAGCGTCTTTCGAATTTGCATATCGTATTCCAAGGATAAAGTATAAGGAGTTATATAACTATTACGCGCCAGAGTTAGCGAATCGATTCTTTGATACACTAACTATTCAAAAGGGCTTACCCAAGATACTTATTGATTTTTCATTGGCAGCTTTTCAGATCGTAGCTGGATTAATAGTATTGAGTCTCTATCATTCCTTTTTCATTCTATTTGGTATCGCATTAATCGCTTTGGTATATACCATTCTTGTATTTACAGGGCCAAGAGGACTTACTACAAGTCTTAAAGAATCAAAGTATAAGTATGATGTGGCGCATTGGTTAGAGGAGATCGCAAGGACGAAAATGTCTTTCAAATTGATAAAGAATCCTGAAATTTCATTAACAAATACGGATGCTCGAGTGACTAATTATATAGAAGCAAGAGAAAGTCATTTCCGTATCTTAATGGGACAGTTTCTTAGTCTCATTGGTTTCAAAGTACTGGTAGCGGCTGGCCTATTGATTATTGGAGGGTTACTAGTTTTTCGCCAGGAGATGAATATTGGACAATTTGTTGCTGCCGAGATTATTATCATTCTTATCATTAATAGTGTGGAAAAACTTATCAAGTCATTAGACTCGATTTACGATGTGCTCACGGCATTGGAGAAGATAGGATATGTCACTGATATGGAGTTAGACTCTGAGTCTGGGCTACACTATGAAAGTGAATTGGAAGATATGCAGATATCAGTAAGCAATGTCAAGTTTTCCTACCCAGATAAATCAGTGGATATATTAAATGATATTTCGTTTGAAATACCGTCAGGAGCATCTATTGTAATTTCGGGTTCTTCTGGTTCAGGAAAGTCTACTCTTATGGCACTCTTGGCTGGTATTAATGATCCCACTGAGGGAGTAATTAGATACAATGGATTATCCATCCAATCGGTTAATGGTAATTCACTTAGGCAACATGTTGGATATGCATTGAGTAATAATCAGATTTTTCAAGGTACGCTACTCGATAATATCTCGATGGGAAGAGAGACCATATCTACAGCAGACGTAGTGAATGCTATAGAGATAGTCAACTTGGGAAGTTTTATTAAGAGCTTACCATTGGGACTCAATACGATACTTGATCCAGAAGGTTCGCGTATACCTCGATCTGCTGTAAATAAAATCATATTGGCTCGAGCTGTGGTAAGTAATCCTACACTTTTATTGTTAGAAGATCCTCTAGATCATGTACCTGCAATAGAGAAAGAAGTCATTATACAAAAGCTTACTTCTGCAGATACGCCTTGGTCTATTGTAATCACCGCAGTGGATAAGTTATGGGCTAAATATATAGATCATGAAATTCATCTAGATAAGGGTGAAGTAATTTCTGACACTACTAAAAAATCTTAAGTTATGCTCAATATAAGTTTAAAGAGAATTAACGAGAATATAAATTTGGATAAGTATAAGTCTTTTCAAATTCTTGAAAAAAGGACAGTTTCTAAATTCTTAATAAGGATTATGGCGGCTATATTTTTAGTAGGAATTTTTGTGATGTTTTTACCTTGGACACAGAACATAAGATCCAAAGGAAATGTCACTACACTGAGTCCTGAAGATAGACCGCAGACTGTACAAGCCACTATCGGTGGTAAAATAGAAAAGTGGTATATCAGAGAAGGCCAAGAAGTCATGAAGGGAGATACTATCATGAAAATATCTGAGGTCAAAGAGGAATATATGGATCCTCAGATATTGGAAAATACCAATAGTCAGATCATAGCCAAAGGAGAATCTATAAAAGCCTATGATGCTAAAGCAGTAAATCTCAATGATCAGGTGCAGACCCTCATAAGAAGTAAAGAAGTAAAGCTGCGTCAAAATCAAATAAAAGTACAGCAGATTAAGCTCAAAATAGAATCGGATAGTATAGATCTTGTGGCTGCTAAAACCAAGAAAAAGATAGCAGATAATCAGCTTTTACGTATTGAGAATTTATACAGTGAAGGACTTAAATCATTGACAGATGTTGAGGCCAAAAGATTATCTGTGCAAGAGTCTCAAGCCAAAGTGACCTCTCTGATCAATAAGGTAGATAGCCATATAAATGACCTTGATAATCTACAGGCTAATATTCAATTTATAATTAATGAGTATGATAATAAAATCGCTAAATCTAAATCAGATCGTATGTCTGCGATCTCTGATAAGTATAGCGCTGATGCGAGTAAGAATAAACTCGAATCGCAGTACAATACATACTCTGTAAGACAGGACAATTACTATATATTATCACCGATTAATGGGACTGTAACTCAAGCAATCTCTTCAGGGTTAGGAGAGTTGATAAAAGCTGGAGAGCCTATAGCCAATATATTTCCTGCTAAGTATAATCTAGCTGTAGAATCATTTATAAGACCAGCAGATATGCCCTTATTGACATTAGGGCAAAAAGTAAGAGTACAGTTTGACGGATGGCCAGCGATAGTCTTTAGTGGATGGCCAAATAGTAGCTACGGTACCTTCGGAGGTCAGATCGTAGCTATAAATAATGATATAAGTAAAAATGGAAAATATAGAATAATGATAGCTCCTGACCCAGAGGATTCTCCATGGCCTGAAGCACTCAGAGTAGGAGGTGGAGCGAATACACTTACGTTATTAAATAATGTGAAAGTAGGTTATGAACTATGGAGGCAATTAAATGGCTTTCCAGCAGATTTTTACGCAAATGAAAAGAGTAAAGAGATTAAGACTAAAGCTCCGCTGAAGAAAGTGAAGTAGGATTATAATGTTAATTTAAACTATTGATTATGAAATTTTATTCGAGGAAATTAATAAAGCCAGAAAATCTTAATGCAAACAACACTCTTTTTGGAGGGTCTTTACTTAGGTGGATAGATGAAGAAGCAGGTATATATACGATGACCAAACTTCGAACTCAAAAGGTAGTAACTAAATTTATATCTGAGATCAATTTTATTTCTTCGGCCAGACAAGGAGATGTGATAGAGATAGGGATGGAGTTTGTAAGTATAGGTAGGACAAGTATTACGATGCGTTGCTTAGTAAGAAACTTGTTCTCACAGAAGCAGATTATTTCTATAGATAAGATAGTATTTGTGCAAGTAGATGATGACGAAAATGCAGTGCCACACAATATGACCATAGAGGATATAAAACGATTGAGCTCATGAAGAAAATATTAAAACTTTTTTTTATTTGTATTCTAGTCTTTCCTGCCTATAGTCAAAACGCAGGTGATGTATTGACTTTCGACGAGTATATTACTATCGTCAAGTTGAATCACCCAGTAATGTATCAAACGGAACTGAGATCTGAAATGGTGGAGAGTACGATGAAGATGGCACGCGGTGGCTTTGATCCAAAGTTAGAGGCGAATTGGAATCACAAATCATTCAAGGATAAAAATTACTATTCATTACTCAGCGGAGCAGTAAAGATACCGACGTGGTATGGTATAGATGTCAAGGCTGGATACGATCGTAATGAAGGTCAATTTCTTAATGAAAGTGATCAGTTACCTTCAAGAGGATTATGGAATGCTGGCATTAGTGTACCGTTGGGTAAGGGCCTTGTAATAGATGAACGTAGAGCCGCTTTACAAAGAGCAGATATATATGAGTCCGCTACTCAGCAGCAGCAATTGATAATGAGAAACAAGATATTGTTTGATGCAGCAATGGCATATTTGCAGTGGCAGTCCTTTCAGGAATATCTTATGATTGCAAAAGATGGTGTTGAATTAGCAGAGCAGCGACTGGATGGAACTCGTAGTAGTTTTGTCAATGGTGATAAACCAGCTATAGATACACTAGAGTCTTTCATATCTTTGCAGACAAGAGAAATGGATATGCTAAAGGCTACTCAAAATCTTGAAAATGCTAGAATTAAATTAGATAATTTTCTATGGATCGAAGGAGAAGTACCTTTGGAAGTAAGTGGGGGAGTGCAGCCGGAGCCTATTGATATAGAACTGTTGCAGTTTCAATTTGATAGCATCAGCTTGCGTCAAGATCAAAGATTGATTCTACATCCGGAGTTGCTATTATACGATTATAAAATGGCGGATATACATATTGATCAGAGATTGGCCAAAGAGGATGTTAAGCCTGAGGTTAGGCTTAATTACAATCCATTACTTGCTGTCGCAGATGATGGACTGTTTGATTCATTTAATGCTAATGATTATAAGTTGGGTGCGACGATATCATATCCAATACTTCAACGCAAGCAAAGAGGGAAAATAGAAATGAATAAACTTAAGTTGCTCGACACTAATTATAATAAAAATATGAAGTCTCAAGAGCTCAAAGTAAAATTGGACACCTACGTGAACAATATGAATCAGGCTTTGTCCCAATATGATTTGCAGTCATTGACTTTGGAGAATTATAATAAAATGTTGACCGCAGAAAATCGAAAGTTGCAAGCAGGTGAGAGCTCAATATTCTTAGTCAATAGCCGAGAGAGTAAATATCTAGAAAGTCGCTATAAGCAAATAGACGTAGGTCGAAAGTTACTCTTTAACAGATTTACTTATTTGCTTTATTCTGTAGCGATGCAAGAGGTATTGTAATGTTGTTGAATCTGATGTTTTCCGATTCCCTTTTTTAGAAAGCGCTTTGCGTAAATAGCTTGATTGCTTGGATAACTTCTGAATACTTATACTCATATAATATTCAATTCTTCTTATTAATTAGAGGAATAAGCAAGCGTGTAGAACAATTTCCTGCTTTCTACCTTAGTATATACAGCAATGTAAGTACAAGATGAAAAAACAGAATTTGCCTATTAAGATATGTGTAGTCTGCGGTCTACCATTCGCATGGCGTAAAAAATGGGAAAGAGTCTGGGAGGAAGTCAAGTACTGTAGTGAAAGATGTAGAAGAAATAAAAAAGCGTAAAAGGCGAATGGATAAGAAATCATATAAGACAATTCGCCTGATACTGGGAGATCAGCTCAATCTAAAGCATTCTTGGTACGATAAGATAGATGGTACTGTTGTGTATTTTATCGCTGAGATGCGTCAAGAAACGGATTATGTCAGTCATCATATTCAGAAGGTAGTCGCCTTCTTTAGTAGTATGCGGAATATGGCTAATGCATTGAGAGCACAAGGGCATCAGGTGATCTATTACGAATTAAATCATTCGGATAACCATCAAAGTCTAGAGGCTAACTTAGACCAGCTGATCTTGGAATATGGTATAGAGAGATTTGAATACCAGTTACCTGACGAATATCGACTAGATCTTCAATTACAAAACTATTGTGAGAGATTAGATATACAGAGTAACCAGATCGATACAGAGCATTTTCTGACTACAAGAGAATATCTCACTGATTTTTTTGCTGGAAAAAAGCAATATGTCATGGAGTACTTTTATCGAGAGATGAGGAGGAAGTACAATATTATGATCGATGACATCGGTGAGCCGCTCGGAGGGCAATGGAATTTTGATAAGTCTAATCGCAAGAAGTGGAATACTAAAGATGCGATACCTCCGATATATTTTACTCATAAAGATGTAAGCGATATAGTATCGTTATTGGAGAAGCAATCTGTTACCACAATAGGAAATATTGATGCTGGAAACTTTCATTGGCCCATTAGTTATGATGAGTGTAAAGCTACTTTAGATTACTTCTGCGAAAATCTACTTGTGCATTTTGGTGACTATCAAGATGCGATGCATACGGAACAGCGATTTTTGTTTCACAGTAGATTGTCATTTGCTATGAATAGTAAAATGTTACATCCGCTAGAAGTAGTTAATGCAGTAATAGCATATTGGGCTAGTCATCAGGATGAGATAGACATTTCGCAAGTCGAAGGTTTTGTCAGACAGATTATAGGCTGGCGAGAGTATATGCGTGGGATCTATTGGATGCAAATGCCTGATTATGCTCAGCTTAATACACTTCAAAATACAAATCCACTTCCGGACTTTTATTGGACTGCAAAGACAAAGATGAACTGTCTACAGAAATCGATCAAACAAAGTCTTGATGAGTCTTATGCGCATCATATTCAGCGCCTGATGATCACAGGTAATTTTGCATTACTGGCTCAAGTGCATCCTGACTATGTAGACGAGTGGTACTTAGGAATATATATCGATGCCATTGAGTGGGTGGAAATTACTAACACTCGTGGTATGAGTCAATGGGCAGATGGAGGAATAGTAGCTACTAAACCTTACGTATCCAGCGGTAGCTATATCAATAAGATGAGCAACTACTGCAAAGACTGTCATTATAATGTGAAGAATAAAACAGAGGACGATGCTTGTCCCTTTAACTCTCTGTATTGGAATTTTCTGGATGATAAAAGAGAGTACTTTCAACGTAATAATAGGATGTCGATGATGATGCGACTCTTGGATAAAATGGATACTGACAAACTTTTGGCGTTGAAGACTAGAGCCTATGATATAATATCGAATCCGGATGCCTACTAGTAAATTACAAACTGTAAATGTAGTTTGGTTTAAGCGTGATCTTAGGCTGATAGATAATGAAGCTATTGCTTCCGCAACTGCAGACGGCTTGCCAGTTTTATTGGTGTATGTATTGGAACCTTCCTTGGAGCAAGATTCGCATTATAGTGAAAGGCATTTTAGGTTTATCAAACAGGCTCTGGCGGAGATGAATGGCCTGTTACTAGATGAGAATACAGAGATATTAGTTGTGCATGGTGAAGTAATCGAATGTTTTGATAAGCTTCGGTTACATTACCATATTAAATCTATTTTCTCTCACCAAGAGACAGGAATAGCGCTTACGTACCGAAGAGATAAAATGGTATCCAAGTATTGCGCACTTCATCAAATAGTATGGATAGAAAATGTCAATAATGGAGTCTTTCGTGGAATCAGGAATCGTAAGATTTGGAGGCAAACATGGAGAGCATATATGGATCAGCCGATTCATTTATTTGAACCAAAGAAAGGTGCTTTTGTACCATTGGTAGCAATCACTATTTTAAAGGATCACTTTTCTATAGTAGATCTCGATGTAGATTCTGATCCGAATTTTCAGATGGGAGGTACATTAGTAGGCATACGGTATTTTCAGTCTTTTTTCAAAGATCGTTTTTTGAATTATGCCAAGCATATATCTAAGCCGATGCTAGCTAGAAAAAGTTGCAGTAGGTTGTCTCCGTATATCGCTTGGGGTTGTCTTTCTATCAGACAAGTATGGCAGTATGCTATGGCGATGAGGCAGAAAGGAAAGAGTAAAAGAAATATAGATGGCTTTACTTCTAGGCTTAGATGGCAAGCGCATTTCGTTCAGAAGTTTGAGATGGAATCGAGGATGGAGTTTGAAAGTATTAATAGAGGCTATCATAGATTAAATAAGGAATTCAATTCGCAATATGTAAAGGCTTGGAAAACTGGAATGACAGGATATCCATTGGTCGATGCTTGTATGCGTTGCTTACAGACTACAGGTTATCTTAACTTTCGAATGAGAGCGATGGCTTTATCTTTTTTCACTCACAATCTATGGCAGCCATGGCAAGCCGCAGCGGATCATTTGGCTCAGGTCTTTCTTGATTTTGAACCAGGAATTCATTTTCCGCAGATACAAATGCAAGCCGGTGAAACAGGGATCAATACTTTACGTATTTATAATCCTACTCTCAATGGAGAAAAACATGATGCCGAAGGTGAATTCATCAAAAAGTGGTGCCCAGAACTCAGTGCCGTTCCAATAGCATTCATCCATGAGCCGTGGAAGATGACCATTATGGATCAAAGCTTTTGTGATGTCACGATCGGTATCGATTATCCATTACCCATTGTGGATTTAGATAAAACAAGAAAGCATGCCAGCGATATCCTTTGGGCGATGAATAATGATATTGTAGTTGCAAAGGAAAGTCAACGGATTATCAATAAGCACACTTTGCCTAATCGCCATAATTTCGATTAATTGTCATTCTTATAAAATTTATTCTTTGGGAAAGGGGCCAGTAGATTCCTCTTCACCTGCTTAAGATCTTACACTGATAATGTATTTATAGAGTTTTATAAGTTTGGCTCGATATATGATGATTATTTACCATATGATATTCAAGGGATTCACCCTTATGTCAATTTTGTAATTATTGAAATCTTATATAGATGAAGGAGAAGGTTAGTATTTTAGGAAAAGCAAGAAGACATTTTTACGTACAAGTGCAGTCAACAGGTGTAATAAGAAGATTTACAAAAGGCCAATTGTTTCAGCATTTATCTAATGAATCATTCGTGATTGAGGACTTTATGACCATCAATTTATAGAGGTTTGTTGCAATAATACCATCATAATTATAATGTTCAATGTATTTGTAGATTCTGCTGCAGCATTGATAGATACTGAGGTTTATTGATTGTTTTCATTCATTTACAGACCTTTTACACTCTTTTACAAGTCATCTTGCTTAGATAGTGGGATCCATCCTATCTTTCATTCAAATAAATGAAGATATGAAAAAAGGAATTCTATTATTTGGTATATGGACATCTCTATTGATTCTAGCGGTAATACCTTGCCAGACTGTTGTCGGTCAAGCATTGGCAGAAGGATCAATACCTTCCAAATCGATCAACGAGATATTAATCGAGAGTAATCATCTACCTGTCTCTGATCGTATAGATATCTACCATAAGTTTAAAGCTACTTACAAGAATAAACAACAGCTTGAGGAAAACATGAATCTCTATGGCTATACTTTATTTTGGGACGGTAAAGCAAGTGAGGCTTTAGAAATTTTTAAAGTGTTGGTTACAGATTTTTCTGATTCTGCGAATACGTATGATAGTCTAGCTGAAGTTTATCTGGCTATAGGCGATAAGGAGCAAGCGCTAATTCATTATGAAAAAGCATTGGCTATGGATCCAGATAATTTCAATGCCGAAGATCAGATCGAGAGTATAAAAAATCCAGATCAAAAGCCTTTATCTGCGGAAGAGAAGTTCTATAAAGTCTACACAGTAGAGGAATATAGAAGTGACTTAGATCAGCTGAAATCTACTTTGCTAGAAGTACATCCTAATGCCTTGAAGTTTATCTCTAAGGGTAACTTTGATAAATTGATAGCGGTTAAGAAAGCTTTGATTACAGAGCAAACTACATATGCAGAGTTTGCTTGGCATTGTAGTGAAGTGGTCGCCAATATAAATTGTTCACATACCAGTACTTTAGGGTTTTGGGAGGCGAATAAGATGCTACCTCAAGAAGTGCGTTTTCCACTACAAACTAGATTGATTGATGGATGCCTTTACATCATAGATCCATTGAATAATTCAGATCAACTTTCTACTAAGGATGAGATCATAGGTATTAATGGTATAGCAGTCAAAGAGCTAATCTCTCAAATATATAGGTATATAGCTTCTCAAGGATTTATAGAAACTTCCAAGACACATGAATTTAACAAGTGGTCGACAGGTATGATCTCTTACGCTCTTGGCTTTCCTAAAGAATATGTCATCGAAGTAAAAGGTAAAAAAGATCCTGTCCTGCTAAAGATGGCTGTGTATAACAGTGATCCTAATAGAGATGAATCTAAAGTGCATTGCGGTGGAGATCTCTGCATAGAGTACATAGATAGGGAGAAGAGAATAGCAAGGATGACGATTTCATCTTTCAACTATTATAGATGGAGTAATTTTGCAGAGTTCCAAAATTTTGTAGATCTCGCTATGGCTGAGTTTTCGGATAATGAAACTGAGCAATTAATCATAGATGTTAGAGGGAATACTGGTGGTTCACCAGAGTCGAGTATACATTTACTCAAGTATCTCATCGACGAACCATTTCTATATTCGTCACGCGCAGAGTATGATGGTAAGACAGAAAAGGACGAAGGTGAAAAATTGATAATGCCAGCAGAAAATGGATATAAAGGGAATTTATATTTTTTAATTGATGGTGAAGGCAATTCTACCACAGGTCATTTTATGTCTCTCGTTAGAGAAAGAAATCTAGGCGTAATCATCGGCGAAGAATTAGGGTCTAACCAGTTTTGCTCTGCAGGAAGAAAGCGATGTCGATTATCAAATACTAAGCTACTGTACGATGTTGCGATCAATACGCACGTATCTACGGCTACCACTTTACCTGATGAAGTAGGTATTTTGCCTCACCATTATGTGACGCAATCTATAGATGAGTATACAGAAGGTAAAGATGCGGTCAAAGCATTTGCTCTTGATTTAATAAGTCAAAAAATGGATTGGACACCTACCTCAGGTTATCATTCATCTTACTTTTTGGAAGCAGATCCAACTTGGGATAAAGAACTGTTTCAGATTCCTATCCATTTTGCTCCAGACATTCCTTTGAGAGGCGTAGAAGATGCAAGGTTTCCAATTGGATGGGCAAAGAAAGATAGCAGTACTTTTTGGTCGTATGCATTTGCATGGAATGTCGATGTGAAGGAACCATTGTCTGCGGCAGAATTGGAAGCTAATCTAATATTATATTTTGATGGTCTAATGAATATGGAGAAGAGATCAAAAGAATATAATGTAGATATGACCACAGCCTCAATAGTGAAAACTGAATTGGATAATGGTAAGCTCAACTATACAGGAAAGGTCAATACGTTTGATGGATTCTTCGAGAAAGTACCTCTTAGCTTTAATGTCAAAGCTGAACAGTATTATTGTGATCAATTGGGTAGAGTAATAGTACTTTTTCGCTTCAGTAAGCAACCTTTTGAAAGCGAAGTATGGAAATTGCTGCATACAGTAAAGATGCCAGATGACATTTGCGAGCCTTAAAACGAGACCTTTACTTGGCTATTCATTTTGTTTTTAAGAGGACATACCTGAGTATGATGCAGTAGTGTATTGTTGTTTTATTATGAATTGACTACTTTGTAGACTACTTAATTCATAATTTAAATATCACTATGTTAATAGAAATAGCAGACCTTTCGAAATTAGAAGATAGAAAACCGGCACATGCATTAGTTGAAAATACTGACTTGGTAGTCGTGAAATTTGATGATGAGGTATCAGTACTCTATGGTAGATGTCTACACAGAGGAGCGTTGATGGCCGATGGAAGAGTAGAGGGTGATAATATAATTTGCGGAGTGCACGATTGGGATTATAGAATAGATACTGGAGTCAGTGAGTATAATGATAAAGAGGTGCTCAATAAGTTTGAAGCGATTGTCAAAGAAGGGAAAGTCTTTGTAGAGTCTGATGAGATTATAGCTTTTGAAGAACTACACCCTCAGTCATTTAATAGAGATGAGTATTTAGGAGCATATGCAGATACTAGTCCAGAAGATACGGAACCATACACAGGATTTATTGCATCGTTAGCTAAGAATGGCTTGAGTAATTATGGACACCATGGTCCCTCAGCGTCTATGGGTGTAGATCGTAATACATTACCGAAGTGGAGTAGTATACAGTTTTTGCCAGCTCAACTTTCGAGAAGGCCATTGCTAGATGAAGAAGAAGTAGCGACGCAAGTAGTGATTGGTTCGTCAGCGAAAAAGCCACTTGTATTAGATAAGCCTTTCTTTGTGTCTGATATGTCTTTTGGCTCTTTGTCAAAGGAAGCGAAGATAGCTTTAGCAAAGGGAGCAGAAATGAGTGGTACAGGTATTTGCTCAGGAGAAGGTGGAATGCTACCAGAAGAACAGGCTAGTAATTCTAAATATTTTTATGAGTTGGCTTCTGCGCAGTTTGGATTTTCTTGGGATAAATTGGATAATGTACAAGCTTTTCATTTTAAAGGTGGTCAAGGTGCCAAGACAGGTACTGGTGGTCACTTACCTGGATCTAAAGTAACTGCAGAAATCGCCAAAGTTAGAGGTCTCGAACAAGGTGAAACAGCAATTTCTCCAGCGGCATTTCCTGATATGAAATCCGTCGAAGATTTCAAGGCATTTGCAGATAAGGTAAAAGATAAAACAGGAGGAATTCCTATAGGATTCAAAATCGCTGCTAGTAGAATCGAAGATGACATTGATTTTGCTCTTGCCGTAGGTGTAGATTATATAATACTAGATGGTCGAGGCGGAGGTACAGGATCTGCGCCTACTATACTCAGGGATAATATTAACGTGCCTACGATACCAGCATTAGCAAGGGCTAGAAAGCACTTGGATGAAGTGGGATCGACAATAGAGCTTGTCATCACTGGCGGCTTACGTCTGCCAGAAGATATTGCTAAGGCTATGATGATGGGAGCGGATGCAGTAGCTATGTCCAATGGTCCATTACAAGCGATCGGTTGCTTAGGTATGAGAGCATGCGGTACAAATAATTGTCCAGTAGGTATCGCCACTCAGAAGGATCACCTTAGAGCAAGATTAGAAATAGATAAATCTGCCAAGCGACTCTTCAATTATTTTACAGCTATGAATGACCTTGTTAAGGTCGTAGCTAGGGCTTGTGGTCATGAAGATGTAAATCAGTTCAACAGAAGTGATCTTAGTACTTTCGATCGCGACATGCACCATTTGACAGGAATACCTTATGCGGGTATCAATGCATAGTACATTGACATAGTTTACTACAATGGTTCTCTATACATTTATTAAGCGGTGACTACGTAGGATAGATGTATAGAGAGTCTTTACTAGCATTAGTATGACTATGTATTATAAGCAGTAAAAAAAAACAAATTATGTATCAGGCATTTGCATTAGCGTTTTTGTTAGCGGCAATATTGAATTTTATCAATTACAAATGGTTGAAACTTCCTAGTTCTATTGGTAATATGATATTGGCATTAGTGGCAGCGCTAATTCTGATTTCTACACAAAGTATCTTCCCTGATTTTTATGAATTTACTTGTTCCCTGATTTTAGAAATTGATTTTTCTGTTCTTCTTTTAGATGTCATGTTGAGCATTTTGCTTTTCGCAGGAGCCATGCATGTTAACCTCACTCTGCTGGAAAAAGAACGATGGTCCGTAATCGCATTTGCAACCATAGGAGTGCTTATTTCAACTTTTTTAGTGGGAGGATTATTGTTTTTGTTAGCACCAGTACTTGGAGTTGAATTACCTCTCATTACTTGTTTGTTATTTGGAGCATTGATATCTCCAACGGATCCTATCGCTGTATTGTCTATTTTAGAAAAGTCGACTATTAGTGATAGAATGAAACTTAAGATCGAAGGCGAGTCGCTATTTAATGATGGTATTGGCGTAGTCGTTTTTACAAGTATCATGATGTTTATGTCTAACGATAGTAATGCCGTGGATGGCAACATAAGTGGAGAAGTAGGGCATCTATTATTGGTAGAAGTCTTAGGTGGCTTAGTGTTTGGCTTAGTAGCAGGTTGGATCTTAGGTAAGATGATCAGTACTGTGAAATCTAATCCACAACAAGTGATCATGTTACTACTTGGGTTTGTATTAGGTGGTTATTCGATAGCTCAGCTCATTGGATTGTCTGCACCACTTACCATGGTGGTTTCTGGGTTGTATCTTGGTAATATGATTAATGAAGATAGTTTTGATACTAACACTAGAAATGTAACTACAGAAGTTTGGCACATTTTAGATGAAAGCCTTAATACCATACTATTCGTATTAATAGGGTTAGGGATTCATCTAGTTACTTTTGAATGGAATGTATTTTATCTCGGATTGGTAACCATAGTAGTTGCACTTGTCGCTAGATTTATTTCTATAGCCTTACCATTTTCATTACTTAAGCAAGATGAAAACCTATGGAAAACGACAAGCATATTGACTTGGGGAGGATTGCGAGGAGGCATCTCTATTGCCTTAGCTTTAAGTTTGTCTAATACAGAATATGGAGGGCAACTATTGTTGATCTGTTTTACCGTGGTTGTCTTTTCAATTATCTTTCAAGGCTTGACGATTAGTAAGTTAGCGACTTGGCTTTATCCTAATAAGTAGAAATGGTTTTATAATTGTAAACTATTACTATTTCGACGATCAGCCTACCTCTTCTACTAATAGTCTTTTACAGACTTCATTACTTAATGAGATATCTTTTCGAGTGCCATAACTAACGATCATAGTCCTGTCAAACTCTTCGATTTTTGATATTGTAAAATCGGTCCCTAACGTAATTTCCTTATCATTGAGCATAGTGAGTAGTGAGGCAGAACTGTCACCCACTGCACGTAGTGTTACTACTTTGCCTGATGATATTGATGAAAGGGTATTATAGCTTTTTCGATTAAATTCTCCATTCTTATCTGGAATCGGAGATCCATGAGGATCAGTAGTAGGGTAGCCTAATATTTCATCCATACGATCAAATAGCCCTTCTGTTTTTAAATGTTCCATTTCTTCTGCTATGATGTGGACCTCTTCCCAACCAAAACCCATTATTTGAACCAAAAACATTTCAGTAAGTCTATGCTTTCTGATGATTAAAGCGGCGGCAAGTGTACCCGATGAAGTAAGCTTAATAGGTTTGTATTTTTCATATTCTATCCAGCCATTTACAGTTAATTTTTTGATCATATTATTAACTGTTGGCTTACTTACGCTCATCTCTTTTCCTAATGCAGTAACTGTAACTGCCTCATTCTTAAGGTTAAGAAAGTATATCGCCTTGAGGTAGTTTTCTTTGGTTTGTGTTGCCATTTTTCCGTTTTCAGAACTAAAGATATAAAAGAATGTTTGAAATATTTGTTATATAGTACCTAACAATATATTTTTGTATCATGAAAAACATTTTTTATTCTCAGGTCCTAGTCCTTTTTGTATTGTTCAATTTGTTGATTCCGATGGCTGTCAATGCCCAAAACATAGTTGATGGTCAAGTATACTCTGCGGATGGTGCTTTAGAGTTAGTCAATGTAGTGTTGAACGGTAATCAGATAGCACAGACTGATATTGAAGGGAGATTTATATTTAATGATGTACCGAATGGGCATCATCATATAGAGGTGAGTTATATAGGATACAAAAATGTTTCTTTGCATTTGGACGTACCGTCACAGACTCATGGCGGTATCGAAATTAAGATGGAGTCAGACCTTTTATTATTTGATGAAGTCGTCGTAACAGGTACTAAGACTTTCAAAAGAAAAACTAGATCTGCTGTGATTGTCAATGTGGTAGATAGCAAAACATTGGATAAGGTACAAGCATGTAACCTATCCGAAGGGCTCAAATTTCAACCAGGACTAAGAGTAGAAACAGATTGTCAGACATGTAATTATACTCAACTACGAATGAACGGATTGGCTGGTGGTTACTCTCAAATACTAATCAATGGAAGACCAATATTTAGTCCGCTGACAGGCTTATATGGACTTGAGCAAATTCCTGTCAATATGATCGATAGAGTCGAAGTAGTCAGAGGTGGAGGGTCTTCGCTTTATGGATCTAGTGCCATTGGTGGTACCGTCAATGTGTTAACTAAAGTACCTGCCACTAATAGTTTTAATGTCAATAGTTCTTATCAAAATATCAATGGTGACGCCAACGACTTTATGTTCAGTGGAAATAGTACTGTAGTAAGCAAAGACAAGAATAGTGGAATATCATTTTTTATTAATCGTAGAGAGCGTGAAGCTTATGATGATAATGATGACAATTTTTCTGAGATCCCTGAAATTAAAAATACGTCTATCGGTAGTAGTTTGTTTTTATTGCCTGCGGATAATCAAAAGATAGAGCTTAGTCTTTCGCATCTCAATGAATATAGATATGGTGGAGAGTTAGTAGATGCACCTGCGCACCTTGCATTGCAGTCAGAAGAAAGAACACACGATGTTTGGATGGGTAGTGCAGACTATCAAATCAACCTCAATGATGATCATACTAACCTTATTGCTTATGGCGCATGGCAACGTACGGATCGAGACCATTATACAGGCATCGTTCCAGATGAGGCTGACGTAGATGCTTTTGCGACACACTTAGCATCACCGCCATATGGTACTTCTCTAACCACTACATTACAGGGTGGAGTACAACTCAATCACAATTTCGATAATTTTGTAGGCGGCTCTAATGTCATCACTTTGGGTGCCGAATATCTAGTAGATGATACCTACGATGAGATCGAAGCATATAGATACCTTATAGATCAGAGGACCACAGATTTAGGGATGTTTGCTCAAAGTGATTGGGAGATATTACCATCACTTAACTTACTGTCAGGAGTAAGGATAGATCATCATAATTTGGTAGATAGATTAGTAGCCAGCCCTCGATTATCTTTGTTGTATAAGTATAAAGATAATACTCAGATCAGAGCAAGTTATGGTACAGGATTTAGAGCGCCTCAAGCATTTGATACGGATCTACATATTGCATTTGCAGGAGGTGGAATATCTAGAGTATTATTGTCTGATGATCTTATAGAAGAGACCTCTCAGAGTTTTAGTGCTTCTGTCAATTATGATAAGCCGACAGATCATTGGGTCGCAGGATTTACCGTCGAAGGATTTTATACTCAATTAAATGATGCGTTTGTATTAGCGCCTATTGGTGAAGATGATTTTGG
>CALKJD010000051.1 GCA_937995755.1 uncultured Saprospiraceae bacterium
AGATGCATCTACAGGTACAGCTGCTTCGGAAGTGAAGAATGTTACAGACAACACTTTCCATTGTTCAATACAAGCCGCAATCGATGCAGCTACAGCTGGAGATGTAATAGAAATACAGACGGCCGATTATACAGAGCCAGGACAAATTACATTTGATAAAAGTCTGACCTTACAAGGTAAAGGAAAGATGGTTACTACATTAAAATCTAATTTCAATTCAGTCTTAGGTGGACATAGTAATGATATGAGTGCTTGGATAAGAACAGAGCCAGGAACGAATGTTACAGTGCAAGATATGACAGTCGATGGTAATGGTAAAGATATCTATACAGGAATAAGATTTGAAGATAGTGGAGAGGTAGATAATGTCGCATTTAATGGAATTGTACATACGGGTTCACTTTACAAAGGTATAGCCGTTCAAGTGCAAAATGGTACGGTGAATATAGACAGTTGTATGTTTACAAACATCGGACGGATAGGAGTACATTATAGAAGTGGAGTAATACCTGGCGCAGTAATCTCAGGTACTTATTCCAATAATATGTATACAGGAAAAGGAGTAGGAGATTATTTAGATTATGCTTTAGATATCTCAGGTGGGACAACTATAACTATCATCGGAAATGAAATTAGTAATAACCTAGGTGTAGCATCAAGCGATGGGTCTACATCAGCAGGAATATTGGTGTCTTCATATTTTCCGACGCCTACTAATTCAGTACCTAATGATGTTACCATTACGGGTAATAATCTTCATGATAATACGTCAGGAATAGCGGTAGGAATAAATAATACAGATATAAGTGTGGTTACGGCCACTGAAAATAACATATACGATAATGAATTTGGAATCACTTCAAATGGTCCTGACGTATCAGCGCCTAATAACTATTGGGGAGCAACAGATGGTCCAGGTGGATCAGGTTATGGATCTGGAGATGCTGTAGATGACCAAGTGATGGCATGTCCATATTGGACAGCACCAATAGGAAGCGGAACAGAAGTATCGGTAGGGCCAATAGCGAATATGACAACAGGCTTATATTATTGTTCGATTCAGGAAGCAATAGATGCTGCAGGAATAGGAAATACGATCACAGTTCCATCAGGTACATGGGCAGAAAATATTACAGTAAGCAACGGTGTAATATTGCAAGGACCAAATGCTGTATCTGGATGTGCGACTAGAGGAGATGAAGCGATTATTACACCAGCAACAAGTGGAACGACAGCAATTTCGATTACTAGTTCAGATGTAACGATTACAGGATTTAAAATCACAAACGCGGATGGTAATTATGCAATAGTAAGTCACGGAAATAGTAACGTGTCGATTACCAATAATATCATCACGGATATCGGATTGAATGCCACTTCAGGAAATACACATGCTATAAGTATGGGTGTAAATAGTTCAGCAATATCTAATATCACAGTAGAGGATAATAAGTTTTATAATATTCACGGAGGAGTTAATGATCCAGCGTCATCAAATGGAAGTGCATCAGCAATACTCATAGGAGATTCTAATGCTTCGCAAGATGTCACAGGCTTATCTATCTCAAGTAACTGTATAGAATTAGTTAGAGCGGCCACTATACCATTTGCCTCAGGAAGCAAAGGAGGAAAAGGTGCATACGGAATACTATTGGGATTCGGAGGGTCGAGCACAGGCGAAGTAGTAGACGCACAGATCGCCAATAATGATATCAAAGATATAGAAGGACTATGGGCACATGCCATCGGACTAGAAGGAAATACTCCAAGCGCAGATGTATTGAATAATACAATTAGCAATATAGTAGATCACAAAGGAACAGATGCAGTGGCCGTATTGATAGAAGATAATAATGGCGTAGCAGATATCATGATCAACGATAACAGCTTTACAGATGTAAGGTTAGGTATCTGGAACAAAGAAGCAGTAACTGTAGATGGTACTTGTAATTATTGGGATACTATAGATAATGATACGATCGCAGTACGCTATTCTGGAGCTGTGACGGTTAGTTCTTTCTTAGATAATGGAACAGATAATAATGCTTCGATAGGTTTCGAACCTGTACCTGGATCGTGTGGAGGAATGTTACCTATTTTGAATATTACCACGAATGTTTTTTATCCATCAATACAAGATGGAATAGATGCGGCGATTACAGGCGATACTTTGGAAATTCAATTGGTTGACTATACAGAGCCAAATCAGATAGAGGTAGATGTGAATATTACACTGCAAGGAAAAGGCAAGTCAATGACCACTCTAAGGCCAGGAATGGATACAGGTTCAGCTGGAGATGGTAGAGCTTTTATTTTAGTTAATTCAGGGATTGATTTTGATTTAGCTAAGATGACTATAAATGGAATGGGTAAATTAGTACACCAAGCTGTTCGTCAAAAAGGTGAAGGGAGTATTGATTCTGTCCGATTTACAGAGATAAAATATAACGAATCAGGACCCGATTATAATGGTATCGCAGTAGCTGCATTTGGAACAGGAAATGTAGATGTTACGAATAGCATGTTTGATGAGATCGGAAGAGTCGGTGCCTTATATTTCGGAACAGGAATAAATGGATCGTTATTCAGTGATAACATGTATACAGGTAAAGGAACAGGTAATCATTTAGATTATGCCCTCGATATAAGCGCAGGAGCAAAGGTGCTTGTAACTGATAATGTAATTTCTGGAAATAAGGGAGTTGCCACTTCTGATGGATCTACATCTGGGGGTATATTAGTGTCTACCTTCTTTGCAGCTGGAACTCAAGCTACGATTACTGGAAACGTAATCAATGATAATACTACTGGAATTTTAGTAGGGTTTGATGGATCAGATGTAAGTGATGTGACTGCTACAGAAAATAATATTTTTGATAATGACAATGGAATCATATCGACAGGACCAGCGGTATCAGCACCTAATAATTATTGGGGAGCAGCAGATGGACCGGATGGAAATGGATCTGGTTCTGGTGATGGAATTTCTAGCGGAGTTGATGCTTGTCCATTTTATGATGCGCCAGTGGCGACTGGTACATTAGTAGCTTGTAGAGTTCAGAATATTACGACAGGAGAAGGATTTACTAATATCCAAGATGCTATAGATGACGCCGATACACAAGATGGAAATACTATTTCGGTAGGAGCAGGAATCTATGTCGAGGATATTACAGTTCATAAAGAGCTAATAATAAATGGACCTAATGTATCAGTTTCTGGTTGCGCTACAAGAAATCCTGAAGCTATTATATATGCAGCGACTGATGGTGGTACTATAATGACAGTTACCGCAGAAAGTTCTATCACTGGATTTACATTGGATGGATTAGATGTAACCAATTCAACGCAAGCTTTAGTTGGGGTAACCTCAATAGCCAATGCGACGATAGAAAATAATATAATTACGAATTTCACTAATGACTCAGCGACTTCTACAGATGTTCCTTTAGGAATTTCATTTACAGGAGTCGTAGTAGCTAATGTTGAGGATAATTGCATTAGTAATGTTGCTTCGCAATCTTTGGCTGGAGTAGCAACAGCAACGGGTGTGCCAGGGTTCGGAGTGGTGGTCGCAGGTGATGCTGAGGGTAGTATCAAGGACAATCAAATTACAGCTTCCGATGCTGGAATTAGAATTACAACAAACACAATTGGAATTATTAATATTGAAGACAACGATATAGACTCAGGTATTCTAAGTGCTTTAACTTCTGGAGTATCTATAGATAATCTAAGTTCAACAGCGGAAGTAATATTTGCTGGTGCGAACACGGTTTCGAATACAGGGTTTGGTATTTATGTTGCCGGTACTAGTGGTGATAATGAGTTGGTTATTGATCATGTAGCACTTACGTCTAATGGAGTGGGAGTGTTTGGAACGAACATCATTCCAGCAGGACCAATTACAACCTCAACTTCATTTACAGTTAAGGATATAATCATAGCCAATAGTTTAGCGAATGGAATCTATCTCGTCGAATCTGGATTCTCTGGTTCGGATATAACTGTAACTGTAAAAGGAACAGAAATTTATGGAACACAAGCTGCTGACAACAACTCATCCGCCATTGCTGTATATGACGGTGATGCGGCTGCGACTGGTGAAGTGACATTAAATGTAGCGGCTACTAATATGCATGATAATGTGAATAGAGGTATGGTCGTAGCTGGAAATGTTACGGTTAGTAATTCTGTATTTACGAATAATGGAACTGCGGCATCCAATCCAGGAGAAGGACTCAATGTTATTTTAAGACCTACGGCACAGAATGTAACATTCACCGAAAATATCTTTACAGGCGTAGCAGGAATGAATGCCAACGTGAGAATAGAAGATGGTGTAGAAGCATCTTTTTATAATAACTCATTTATACAAGGTGGAGCAGACCATCAATTTGATTTCTTTGCCATAGGAGCCAATGCGCCAGAAATTAATGCAAGTGGTAACTGGTGGGGAACCCACGATGATGATGTAATCTTAGCGAGTCAAGATGGAAACACAGGAAATGCATATTTAGATTATTCTCCTTACTTGAATGTTGGAACGGATACAGATCTTAATGGTGCTAACCCAGCAGTTGTTATGGGTTTCCAAGGAGACTTTAGTGGATCACTTCATGTAGATGCGGAGTCAGCACAGTTTGCAACTTCAAATCCAGCTAATATTCAAGAAGGTATTGATCTAATTCAAGATAACCAAACATTGGTTATCAATGGTGGTACATATGATGAACAGGCGATAGCCAATCATCCTTTAACGCTCAAAGGTGATGACGACCCTATTATTAATTTTACAGGGACTGTAGTGGGTAAAAATACACTCTTGGATGTCACTTCGAATTTAGTTGTGATTGATGATGTCATGTTTGAAGTCGACCTGACTAAACTGCATAGTGCAGTAATAGTAAGTGGTAATGATATTGATAATATCACATTAAAAAACAATACAGTAACTCCATATCAGTCTACTCTAGGAACAAACTTAGGAGGCTATGGAAATCGAAATGCTTTTAGTATTAACTATGGAGCGTTTAGAGTTGCGACTGGTGGTGTGGATAATATTTTAATGGATAATAATATAGTTTCTGCTACTGTGAATCCACCATACTTAGGTGATGACTCAGGAGATATTGCATTTAGATCAGCGGTCTCTGTCGACGAAGGTGGAGGTACTTATGTCAATAATGATTTTCAATCTATTAACCATGACATATTAATAAGATTTAATAGTAATGGTAATGTATTGATCGATGGAAATACTTTCACAGGAGGAGGAGTACAGTTGTCTGATCATAATGCTGGAGCTGGATCATTTACGGTTTCAAATAACAATTTTGATGGTTCAGTGAGTGGTTCTGTTATGAGGTTACAAAATAACCAGCAAGACAAAATCACAAGTGTTTTAAATAATACTTTCTCTAATGTTAGGTGGGGAATGAGTTTGGAAAATTATTCTGATGTTACCATCGATAATAATACATTTACTCCTATAGATGAGGCCAATTATAGATTGATCACTGTGAATACAAAGTCTATAAGTAGTAACAGTAATACCATCGTTCAAGATGAAATTAATGGTGTCTTTACGGGTAATACTTTTAATGCATTATTGACAAACAGTGGAACGGCAATATCATTCTATAACCATGATAGCGATGCCGCTAATATTGGAACATTTACTTTAGGCGCTAGTGGAAATGCAAATAAATTTAACGCAGGAATCGGAACGTTCATCAGTCTAGATGATATGATGGGAAGCACCGATGGTACATTCCCTGAGTATAGCTCAGGAGGTGGATGGACTACCACGATGGATTGTTGGACAGAAAATATTGACATACAAAATAATGAGTTTGATGTCAGTGGAGGATTGAAAATGCCAACCGCAATGACCTTTGCTGAACAGACTTTATTAGAAGGCCAATTATATCACAATCCAGATTATACAAATGGTTGTGAGGCTGAGCTGATATACTATTTGCCAGTGACTAATCTTACTGCAGTTGGACAACCAAAGTACTTAACAATTACTGAAGCTATCGCAGCAGCTAGTGATAATGATGTACTAGAATTGTCAGAATGGATTTACAATGAAAGAGTGGTAATCAGCAAGCCGCTGACATTGCAGGGAGAGACTATTGATAAAACGTTATATGTGATAGACGGATCTGATGAAGTCGGAAATGGAGATGGTATTCATGTTGCGAATGGAATTGAAAATGTGACGATTAAAAATGTAACCGTTCAAAATTTTGATGGTGCAAATGGAAATTCAGATGCAGGAATCTATGCTATCGGAGGCAATAATAATTTGATTGTAGACAATGTTGCACTTTTAGATAATCAAGGTGGATCAGGATTCTATGCTAATGGTCCAATAGATGGAGTTACTATAAATAATTCTATGATATCTGGACATACCACTGGCGCAAGAGGAATAGTAATCTGGAATGGATTAAAAGAAAATATTGCGATCACAAATAATGTGGTGAGTAATAATAATTGCTGTGGTATCGAGCTGCAAGATGGAACTGCGGATGGCGTAATTATTACAGGAAATACAGTAGATGTAGAAATTGGTGATAGTGGTATGGGACTTACTGGTATGAGTAATGCACTAGTAGACGATAATACTATAAGTGGCAAAGGTAGATTCGGAATTGAAATAAAAAATCCAAATGGAAATGTACTAGTAACTAATAATACGGTTACCAATACTGGAGCGGCTAATGGTAGAGATTATGCAGGTATTGCAGTGTTTAGAAGAGGGGCATCAAGTGGGACTTCTGGTCCAGATGTACCGTTTGGCGTCACACTTACTGGTAATTCAGTAACGGGTTACACCCACAGTGGTCCTGTCGCAGAAGGGTTTGGTATAGTTGTAGAAGGTACAGGTCATATTATCAATAGTAACATTCTAGAAAACAATGATGTTGGACTTCAACTTCAAGGTGGTGGGCATGCTAATGCAAGTTATCCTGGAAGCGATGGTTCACAGAATGCAGGCGATTCACCATTGTATTTTGGTAGAGGGAATGCACCAGCGATATGTAATATCAATCTTGGAATAAACACATTTACTAACAATGGAATTGATCATAGATTAGCGACTAATGACTATACGAGTTCAACACCATTTACTACTGATGATCTATCGGTGATTCATCAATATTTGGATCAAGCGATCAGCTATGATATTAATGGATCAACCATTGCAAATATTAATAATGGATCAGTAGATGCGACAGAAAATGTAACTATCGAAGTTTGTGATTCTGATGATAACGTGACTATTTCGTTGATCACGCCTGACATCAATAACTTAGCAATGAAGATTGACTATACAGGTACTAATCTAAGTAGTCCACCCGCAGATGCAGATTTCAAAGTCACAACTTTTAATGATAATCATGCGAGCTTAAGCATCATGTCTTTAAGATTAGCAAATCCATTAATGGTAGGAAAACTAGAATCTACAGCAACGATTTACAATGATGCAAATGATAACGGAGTACAAGATGCATTCGAATGTACAAGTGATGTAATTTCAGTTACTATTAATGTAAATCCAATCCCTGTAATGGCTGCAGTTTCTAATCAAACTGTTTGTGTGGGTACCATGACAGATGAAATTATATTTGCGAATAATGTTGGAGGTCCAGAAGTAACGTATGCTTGGACAAATAATAATACTTCGATAGGACTAGGTTCTTCTGGTATGGGTAATATTTCTGCTTTTACAGCTATTAATTCAGGAAGTACTCCTGTTACATCAACGATAATGGTAACGCCTACATTTGAAAAGAATGGACAGATGTGCTCTGGTGATCCAATTACATTTACATTGACAGTACAGCCGACACCAACAGTTATGGCAGATGTAACTGGCCCAGATGCGACGACAATATCTATGAGTTCAGGCAACAGCTATGCGATGACAATATGTTCTGGCGAAGAAGTTACGAGTGGCGATGCGACATCTACATCTGCGGATCCAGGATCATGTGGACCATTGATGGCACAGACCGTAATCACAACTTCGATAACAACATTACCAGCGACACAAACGGTGTATGGAGATGTAGCTACAGTATATCCAGCGACATCAATTACACCAGAAAATCATGACGGTGTTGCAAAGGATATCGTGTTTGTAACGACACCATATTATGAAGTAGATGGAGTGGCAGGATTGACAGCAGGCGATGTAGTAGGAGAGACGATTACATTTACATTGACAGTCAACCCTTTACCAACTGTTGATATTATTGCTGACTATGCAGTGTGGGCTAATTCTACAATGAATACAGCGACGGTAACTGATGCTGGTGTAGGAGCCACTTATGTATGGAGTGTAGTGGATCCGTTAGAAGGTTCGATTACAAGTGGTAATGGTACTACTGATATAGCATATGCTTCAGAATTAACAGATATACTTCAGTTAGCTGTCGAAGTAACTAATGGTAATTCATGTATGAATACAGATACGGTTGATGTAAAAGTAATTGATCCATGCGATGTGATTGATTTCACTGAAGCATTAGCATTTGTTTCACCAGGAATAGGCAAAGTAGGACTCTGGAGAGATGACAGATATGCACCAGCTGGATTCGCAGCGCAATCAGCAGGACCGGATGCATCAAGTAATAGATTGAAACATTCGATTAGTGTTTCAGAAGGAGCTGATAATCGTCCAGTAGCGCAAAGTGGAAGTTTTTATAATACACAAGGACGTAAAACTGCAGTGCATCCATCGACGCAAGAAACTTCAATCGACTTATATATTCCTGCAGATTGGGCGACGACAGGAAGAAGAATGGCAGGATTCTGGGGACAAGCCTATGACGCAAGTAATTCACTTTCTAGTTATCCTATTTTAGAATTTACGTCTGAGAATAGTGATCCTAGATTCAGAGTATGGGAGAGTAGTCAATGGACAGATATTGGGTTGCCAACAGGTTTTGCTTATGATGAATGGGTGACTTTAAAAATGAGAGTTTTACCATCAAGTGAATTTAGATTTACAGTAGAAACAGCAAACGGAATCGTAGCATACACAAGTACCGTTTATGCAGCAGATCTTAGTACGCATTTTGAGACTATAATACTACAAGGTCACAATACAACTGCTGGAGTAAATTATGATATCTATTGGGATAACTTGGTAAGTAATTCATTAGAATATGCACTCACTGCTAATACGATTGATGTCTTACACTTAGATACATTAACATACTGCGAAGACGAAATGATCGAGTTAGATATTACAGGAGAAGCAACAGATAATTACGATCTCAAATATGAGGGAGTGAGTGTAAGTAGTGGAGTAATCGGAACAGGAATAGATTACGACTTCACGGCAGATCCAAATGGCAATGATGGAAACTATTCACTATTGATATCTAATGATGATGGATGTTCGGCTACCAATGATTTTGTAATCGTAGTAAACCCATTGCCTGTTACTGTTGATGAATCTACGGAGGAAGCATGTACTGGAGTAGAATATACATTGTCACTTGATGACTATAATACTAATCTTGCAGGAAGTACAACTTACGAATGGGAGATTACAGACATCACACCATTACCGACTGTAATCGGTGTGGCAGAGAATCAAGTGGGAACAGGAGATATTACACATACAGTAACTAACCCTTACACCATAGTAGAGACTATTGAATATACAGTAACTCCTACATCTAGCGAGGGCTGTGTGGGTGAGACGTTTATTGTAAATGTAAATATCAATGCAAACCCTCAACTTACTATTAACACCAATGGGGACCCTAGTTTATGTCAAGGTGAAGAAAGAGCGGTATTAGGGTTTGTATTGCCATCAGAATCGTATGCGTTTAATTGGTCCATCGTAAGTCCAGATTCAGGAAATGCATCTATAGCCAATGCAAGTACTACATATCCTACATTGACTGCTCAGACAGATAATGAAAATGATCTTGTAATAAGATTTGTAGCGACTAATATGGCTACAGGATGTGCAGATAGTTCTGAAGTTACATTTACAGTAGGAGCAGTACCATCTTTTGCAGGTGGTGAGCCATCAGATTTAGAAACTTGCGAGAACACTGAAGGAACCTTGGTCGGTACATTTGATCTGACTACAGCAGTATCTACGGTAAGTCCAATGTCAGCTGTGGTTACTTTCTATTCATCAGCATCGGATGCAGAGAGTGGATTAGGTGCGTTACCAAATCCATCTAGCTACACCGCTACTAATGGTGAGGTAGTATATGTAAGAGTGGAAAGCAATGGATGCTATGTTACGGAGACTATTTTACTTACCGTCAAGGGGTTACCGACGGTAGTATTTGATGCCGTTACGGTTCAATGTGAAAATGGAGATGCAATATTATTAAATGCGACACCATCTGGCGGCGTATTTAGTGGAGCAGGAGTCACAGGCAACGCATTTGATCCTAACGTTGCAGGAGAAGGTACTCATACGATTACGTATACGGTAGCTCAAGATGGATGTAGTAACTCTGCTACGATAGATATCGTAGTGGATGAAACATTGACCATGGTAACTAATGTAAATGATAATGGTCCTGGATCATTGAGATATGTTGCGTCTAGTGCATGTGTGGGAGATACTATTTATTTTGATAGTGCACTATTAGGTAGTACGATTACCTTGACTGGAGGAGAGATCATGATCAATGCTAATACAGTCTTGAAGGGTTTCAATATGAATATGCTTACGATATCAGGAAATGGCGTTTCGAGAATATTTAATATTCAACCAGGAGCTACTTTTGAAATCGAAGAAGTGACAATGAGAAATGGATATTCTGAAACAAATGGTGGAGCAATATTGAATGCAGGAGATCTTACACTTAAAGATGTGAAGTTTGAAAATAATTTTGAAGACACCACACCAAAAGCATTAACGAATCTTCCTGGCGGTGAAATAACTGTTCAAGGCGAAGTGATTGTCAATGAATAGAAATATATCAGGGGGAAGTTGAAATAGCTTTCCCCTTTATTTCTTTTTTTTAAATGTAAACAAACCTCTCATGCAAAAACTACAATCACTAAGACCTCAAGAAGCAATAGTCATCTCTTTGTTAGAAAAAGAGTCGACAATACAGCCTTATGATAGATTGGCCAATAAGCTCATTATCTCTTTGAGCGAAGGACATAGATTTCTACATCATGACGATATTATACGCTTAGAAGGGAGTAGTAACTACACTAAAGTATATACACGATCAGGGAAGACGTATATGGTTTCTAAAACAATGAAATCAGTATCAGAAAAATTATCGAAATCGAGATTTGTAAGAGTACATAGATCTCATATTATCAATGTGGATAGTATAGAGTTATTAGCAAAAGATCATATAGTTATGACTGACCAAAGCTCAGTACCTATAAGTAGAGCTAATAAGAAAATGATTCATGAGCTGTTAGGCATTGGGGTGTAGGCGGTTTTAATTTAACGATATATCATGGTTAAATGAAACTCCTAATCTATCCCAATAAACTTATGGGTCTGCAAACTCAGTTTCCACTGCGGATATCTTAAGCAATATTCAACACACTTCTGGATATGCTCAGCTTGATGCTCATCATCTAATGGTTGTAAGTAATAATGCTCATAGTCAAGGTGCGCATATTGTTCAGGATCATTCTCTGCTTGAGGATAGACAAGCTTGAGTTCATCTCCATACGTGATTATAATTTTAGAATCCGCTTTAGGGCTTACGCAGATCCAGTCAATGTCATTAGCTAGCTCTACAGTACCATTAGTCTCTATGGCGATCTGAATATTAGCGTCGTGGAAGTGATCTACTAGTGCTTGGTCTAGTTGTAGTCCTGGCTCACCTCCTGTACATACTATAAATGGATGTTGGCCCATATCGGTAGGCCAGAGCTCGTATATAATTGACGATAGGTCTTCGGCAGTATACTTGCCACCACGCTCTCCATCAATACCCCAGAAGTCAGTGTCGCAAAATTTGCAAATTGCTTTATGCCTATCTTCCTCTCTGCCACTCCATAGGTTACATCCACTAAATCTTACGAATACTGCTGGGCGTCCAGTATGGAAGCCTTCTCCTTGTATCGTATAATATATTTCTTTGACCTTGTACATACGCTGATTCTCGATTTTCAGAATGCGAAGATAATCCAAAGTATGATTTAATTCTATCAGTCGCTATTTGTGCAAATCAAGATATATGTATTCTTAACAGTTTTTCAAAAAAAGCTGGAATTACAAATGATAGCTCAGAATGGTATAATAGATAACTGCGTAAAATAAGGTGTTGCGCACACATGCTTGGTGTTTAAAATACACGATCCTTAGTGTTAAGTTTACACTAAAGAAACATTAAAAATATGTTTCTTTTTAGTTTGTCTTAGTGAAATAATTTTCTAGATTTGGTCAACCAATAATTGGTCAACCAATAATATCCACCTTTTATGCTTGATAGATTTAGTGAAATTAAGGTAGAAACACCAGTAGATAAAATAATTCGTCAGATTCGTAACCTTATCACAATAGGAGAACTTAGTCCTGGAGATAAGCTACCTCCTGAAAGAAAATTATCAGAAAAATTTGGAGTAGGAAGATCAGTGGTGAGAGACGCCATAAGAAAATTAGAATTTTACGGTATTGTTAAGACTCAGCCACAATCAGGGACAGTAATAGAGGGAATGGGTATTGTAGCCTTAGAAGGCCTTATATCAGATGTTCTCAATATAGAAGAGACAGATTTCAAATCGTTAGTAGAGACAAGGTTATTATTAGAAATTGAGTCAGCAGGAAAAGCAGCAGAGCGTAGAACGGTAGATGACTTGATTATCCTAAAGGGGGCCCTTAAGGAGTACGAAGATAAAATCGCAGAAGGTGTGTCAGCAGTAGAAGAAGACCTACTTTTTCACCTTAAGATTGCCGAAGCAAGTGGCAATAGCGTATTAAAGTCTTTGATGCTGATAATCACTCCAGACATCATAAAGAGTTTTACGACGCTCAATGTATGCAAGGAAGATCGCATTCAGTCTACATTAAATGAACACAAAGAGATACTCGATCAGATAATCGCTCAAAATTCAGAAGGTGCTCGTACAGCAATGAGAAATCATCTGAAAGATATAATTGAATATAGTCAGGAGAGGTAAGGGAAGTACCATTTCTGTCAAACATTAATATACTTAATCAACAACTTAATAATACAATCACAATGAAATCTAATCTGAATACAAGTTAATGTCAGGCTATTAAAAAAAAATGGATCGATGATTTCTCATCAATCCATAATTCTACAAAAAAACAATAGATCTTCTTAAATCACTCAATATTAGAGTTGATAATATCAGTCCTCGTTCGCGCTTGGACCTAGGAGCCTATTGCCTTTGAATAAATAATCACAGAATAAATGACATTCTGTGTTTTCGTTAATCAAATTAACCAATTTATAATGAGAATAATTTTATTAAACCACAAAAAATATTTCTTACAATGTCTTTCGGTGCTACTACTAATGACATATGTATCTATTTCTAGTGCAGCGGCGGCCAGCCATGAAACTATGACTAATGTAAATCTAGATGTCAAACCTATTACAGGTAAGGTAGTAGATGATAGCGGAATACCTCTGATAGGGGTAAATATCACTAAAGCGGGTACTACATTAGGTACTATTACAGATATCGACGGATCATATAGTATGGACGTGGAAGAAGGTGATATCCTTATCGTGAGTTATATTGGCTACAAAGAACAAACAATCACAATAGGATCAGAAACTAATTACGATATCGTAATGCTTACAGATTCACAAGTGCTTGATCAAGTAGTTGTAGTAGGTTATGGATCTCAGAAAAAAAGTGATGTAACAGGAGCTGTATCATCTATAAAAGCAGATGATATCAATGCTTTCCCAGTACTAGATGCAGCACAAGCACTTCAAGGACGTGCAGCCGGTGTAGTAGTACAGTCTAATAATGGTGGTGAGCCAGGAGCAGACATTAATATTAAGATTAGAGGAAATACTTCTATAAGTGCGAATAGCTCTCCGCTGATCGTAGTTGATGGATTTGTAGGTGGTAGTATGCCACAAGCTGGAGATATAGCATCAATGGAAGTACTTAAAGATGCATCTGCAACTGCTATATACGGTTCTAGAGGTTCAAATGGTGTAGTACTAGTTACAACTAAAAAAGGAAAAAGTGGAAAATTATCTGTTGAGTTAAATTCTACTTATTCTGTTCAGCAAACTGCTAATAAACTTGATTTGTTAAATGCAAATGAGTTTACAGATTACCAAAATCAAATTAGAGCTAATCAAGGTAATACGAATCCTTATATTCAAGGTCCTGCTGATACTGATTGGCAAGATGAGATCTATAGAGGTGGTAATATTCAGAGTCATCAGCTTTCATTTTCAGGAGGTACTGATAAAATGAATTTTTATGCGTCAGGTAACTTTTTCGATCAATTAGGAATTGTTGAAAATTCTGGATTCAGAAAAGGAACATTCCTAACCAACTTAGATGCGCAAATAACTGATAAGCTCAAAATGGGAGTGAATCTATTTGGCTCAAAAGGTAAAAAAGATGGAGTAACTACTCAGTCAGATGGGTCAGTAACTGTAGGTGGTGATGATGTAATTTCATTAGCAATGAGATTTGCACCAGACAAGCCAGTTATCGACGAGAATGGTAACTTCACTACGAATGATGCTATTGGAGATGAGGTTGATAACCCTTATGCAGTAGCTACGCAAAGAGTTGATGAAACATTCTCAAATACATTTAGATCAAACGTATATGCTAGTTACGATATCTTAGATAACTTAACTTTCAAAACTACTTTTGGACTTAGTACAAGAGGTGAGACTAGAGGTGTGTACCAACCATCTACACTGAAGATTACTTCAGGATCAGCTGGCGGTAGAGCAAGAGTGACTAACGCTAACAGAACAACAGTATTAAGTGAGAATTACCTTACTTACAAAAGAGAATTAGGAAACGGTAACTTAACTCTATTAGGAGGATACTCTTATCAGAAAAGTGATACTAAAGCATTTGCAGCAGCAGGAACAGGTTTCCTTTCTGATGCATTTTCATACCACGCATTAGGAACCGCTACAGGTTTATTACAACCTGCTTCTTCATTATCAGAAGTAGAAATCGTATCTCAATTCGGTAGAGTAAATTATGACTTAAATAACAAGTACTTATTTACAGCTACTGTAAGAAGAGATGGAGCATCTAACTTCGCAGCTAATGAGAAGTATGCAGTTTTCCCTTCAGCAGCTTTCGGATGGAAAATATCTAATGAAGATTTCTTAAAGGAAAGTGCAATGATCTCAAACTTGAAATTAAGATTGAGTTATGGTGCTACGGGTAACCCTTCAATTAGCCCTTATCAATCTTTAGCAAGATTTGCAAGTCTTTATGCTTCAAGTAATGGACAAACAGTATTTGCTATTACTCCAGATCAGCCAGCTAATCCTAACCTAAAGTGGGAAACTTCTTACCAAACAAACTTTGGTGTAGATTTCGGATTATATGAAAATAGAGTGAGTGGATCGATAGATTATTATAATATTGATACTAAAGATCTAATCTTAGGTGATAATGGTATTCCTGAATACTTTGGTTTCCAAAATGATGAGATCCTAACTAACCTTGGAGAGATTAATAACAGCGGTATTGAGTTTGCTTTAAATACGAGAAACATCGTAAGCGGTGACTTCAGATGGAGTACTGATTTCAATATTGCTAAGAATAAAAACGAAGTAGTAGCATTAATTAACAATGCTGATTTATTCGGTAATGCAGCTCCAAGTTACTTTAGTCATGATAGAAGTTATGTACTTAGAGTAGGAGAGGAAGTAGGTTTATTCTGGGGATATGAGTACGCAGGTGTTTACCAAGGAGGTGACTTACCAGCAGGAACAGCAACTTTAGCTGGAGGTGTAGCAGGAGATCCATTGTTTACTGATATTGCAGACGAAGATGGTGAGCGTGATGGTGAAATTACTGAAGATGATAGAACTATTATCGGTAATCCAAATCCTGATTTCACTTATGGAATCAACAATACATTTTCTTACAAGAGTTTTGACTTAGGAATCTTTTTTCAAGGTTCTCAAGGAGGGGAAATATTTAACATGACAAATGTTCAGTTGAATAATGGTGATGCTAACACAACTAGAGATTATTTTGAAAATGCTTGGACTCCGACAAATACTGATACTGATCAGCCAAGAGTTGGAAACAATAGTAACAGAGAAATCTCTTCACGTTTCGTAGAAGATGGTAGTTATTTAAGATTGAAGAATGTAGCATTAGGATACAACTTACCTAAACATCTTACAGATAAGATCAATGTTGGTAATGTAAGAGTATCTGTAAGTGCACAGAACTTATTAACGATTACTGGTTACTCAGGTTTAGATCCAGAAGTAAATTACTTTGGTGCAGGTGGTGATAACAATACATCAAGCAACACTGTACAAGGTTTTGACTTTGGTAATTACCCAACAGTAAGATCTTATAGTTTCAACCTTAACGTGAAATTTTAATTGTAAATCGAATTAAGAGAGAATTTTAATTTTAAAACAAAAATTATGAAAACATATAAATATTTATTCTTGCTGTTGGTTGGATTTGCAATAGTAGGATGTTCGGATTTAGAAGAGAAGCCTGTAGGTTTATTAGCACCAGATGGTTTCTTTCAATCTACTAATGATATACAAACTGCAGTAGATGGCTCTTTTACTCATGCAATCAATGAGAAATTTTGGGGAAGAAAGCTTTCTATAGCATTGATGTTGCGTTCTGATATGGTTAACCTTCAGACGGACCAGACAAGAAGAGTAGAGATGAATGATCTTACTACTTTAGCCAGTAACGGTATGATTACTGAATTTTGGTTAAAAACATATCAAGGAATTGCAGCGGCTAATCAAGCGATTGCAGGAGCAGCAGATGTAAGTGCAGCGGATGAAATTAAAAATCCAGTTACAGCTCAAGCTTATTTTGCAAGAGCATTTTATTACTTCCATTTAGTAAGACAATTTGGAGCCGTACCTTATCTTGATGCACCTGTGACAGATGCAGCAGCGGCATCTACGATTAGTAGAACTCCAGCAGAGCAGGTATATGCAAATATTATTTCTGATTTACGTTATGCTAAACAATGGTTACCAAATACTCAAACGACTAGAGCGAAGCCTTCTAAAGGATCAGCTAGTTCATATTTAGCTTTAGTGCATTTAACGATGGGTAACTATCAAGATGCGTTTGATGAGGCGAAGGAAGTAATTGATATGAAAGGGACTTATGGATTTGATTTAGATCCTAATTTCCAAAACTTGTTTAACGCTGAAGTAATCGATGGTTCTTTAGAGCCAATATTCGCTTTAGATTACAACAACTTTGAAGCTCCGAATAACGGTTATGACCAGATCGCTCCAATGACTGGTATTAGAAGTGATGACAGAAACTCTGGAGGTGGATGGTCTGTAGCAGTACCAACTCTTGCAGTGTACGAAACATGGCCTGCAGGTGATTACAGAAGAGCAGTAAGTATGGACGATGAAGCATCTATCGATGGTAATGTTGAGCCGTATACTAACTTTACTGTAAGTGGTAACTCTGCAGCAGCAAATCAACCATACATTGCTAAGTATACGCGTTTTCCAGGAGCTTTCGCTCGTGTAAACGCAAGAGCTACGAGTCATAACTATTCAATGATGCGTTATGCAGAAGTATTATTAATAGCGGCAGAAGCAGCTGTTGAGATCGGTGATAATGCATCAGCGACTACATATCTTAATCAAGTAAGAGCAAGAGCAAGAATGGGTGGAGAAACAGTAACAGGTGCTGGTACGCCAATAACATATGGGCCTAGTGATGTGCCTGCTGATATTACCGGTACAGTTACAGTTAATGATGTACTCGAAGAGCGTAGATTTGAACTTGCATTTGAATGTAAAAGATGGTACGACATCGCAAGAAGAAAAATTGGAGCAGAAGTATTTAGCGCTTCTGGTTTAGAAGGCGAGAAGCCAAACTTCACAGCAGATGACTATTTAATGCCATTACCAGGAGACGAGTTAGAAAGAAATTCAAACTTAACTCAGAACCCAGGATATTAATTGATAAATATTGATGAGCAATACCAATACGAGAATATATTTCTCTAGTTGGTATTGCTTTAATTTAAGATAAAGATCAAGGAGCATACAGTCAAATATGGTCCTGTGGTCTTCTTTAATATATTATAACTTATTGGTTTAGTTAATATAGTAAATATTTTAAAACGTGCGGTGAATTAGGAACCCAACCTTTTTGGGTTCCTATTCATTTCACTTCTCTGAAAAAATCAAAACCCAAACCGTGAGAAAAATTAGTTTTCTAGTTATAGTCGTATCTCTACTGGCATTAAGTTGTAAAAATTCAACGTCATCTGTAGGAGGTACTGTATCCAACTTAGATGAGTTTAATGATGCAGTAAGTTCGGCTCAGCCTGGCGATGTTATTACATTAGCTAATGGCGTTTGGGAGAATGCAGAATTGGAATTTTATGCAAATGGTACAGCTGAAGATCCCATCAAATTGACCGTCGAAACTAAGGGTAAAGTTACCTTAGAAGGTGAATCAAATATCAGAATGGCAGGAGAGCATCTAATTGTAGAAGGCTTAGTTTTTAAAAATGGACATACACCGACAGGGGAAGTAATCTCATTTAAAAAAGATCTAGAAAATCTCTGCAATAGTTGTAGAGTAACAGAATGCGTAATCGATAATTATAATCCATCCGAAAGGCATGATTCTGATTATTGGGTAGGAATGTACGGTAAGAATAATAGATTCGACCACAACTATTTAGTTGGAAAAAAGAATAGAGGTGTAACTATGGCAGTCAGATTAAACTCTGAAGAAAGTCTAGCAAATCACCATCAAGTAGACCATAACTATTTTGGATATCGCCAGGCATTAGGATCTAATGGAGGTGAATCGCTTAGGATAGGTACTAGTCATCACTCGTTAAAGAATTCAAATACATTAGTAGAAGATAATTACTTCGAAATGTGTGGTGGAGAGCTAGAAATCATTTCTAATAAGTCTTGTCAAAACACTTATAAGAATAATACATTTTACGAATGTAAAGGTACACTTACTATGCGTCATGGAAATGAGACCGTAGTAGAAAATAATTATTTCTTCGGTAATGGTAAAGCTAACACTGGCGGAATAAGAATCATTAACGAAACTCAAACGGTAAATAATAACTATTTAGAAGGACTCACAGGAACTAGATTTCGGAGTGCTTTTGCGATAATGAATGGTGTTCCAAATTCACCAATTAATCGATATTTTCAAGTTAAAGATTCTAAAGCTTCAAATAATATCCTGATAGATTGCGATAATATACAATTCTGTGCAGGTAGCGACTCAGAAAGAAGTGCAGTGCCTGTCAATACTGAGATGGTAAATAACATATTTTATAATACGTCTAAGGATGATGTTTTTACAGTATATGATGATATAAGTGGGATTGATTTTCAAGGAAATATCTTAAGCCCTAATACGATTGATTTAGCCAATAAAGGTAAGGCTATTACAAAGGGCTTTGATAAAAAAGAAATAACATTCAATAGAGTGGATGGTGTACTAAGGCCAGAAGGGTATGATTCTGTGGGACCTAAATCTGATAAGGAAAGACCTACAGCTGATAACACGGGTGTGAGTTGGTACCCAAAGAAAGACTATATAATCACGTTCAATACAGGAAAAGAGATTGCTGTTGCTCCAGGAGAAAATACTATTGGAAAGGCAGTGAAATCTTCTAGTCAAGGAGATGTATTAGTACTCGAATCTGGAGGAAAATACCACCAAAGTAAATCTATAGATATCAATCATACTCTTACAGTAAAGTCAAAAGGTCAAAAGCCTTCGATCACTTTTGAAAGATCGTCTTTATTTAATATCGAGAATGGAGGAGCACTTTCTTTAGAAGGTCTGCAAGTATCAGGTAAGAAGTGTGATGACTATGCAGGAAATAGTGTAGTGCGTACAAGTAGATATAGTATGATAGGCAATTATAAGTTTTTCGCTGAAAATTGTGAGTTCAAAGATTTAGATATCAATCATAGTTTCAATGTGTTGCGTGTGTATAAAAATACATTTGCAGATTCTATTGCATTAGTGAATTGCTCGTTTGATAACATTACAGGTCATGTGCTCAATATGAATAAAGAGACAGACGATTTAGGTATCTACAATGCTGAGAATGTATTGGTAGACAATTGTACATTTAAGGATATCGGTGGAGTAGCGATTAATCTTTATAGAGGAGGAAGAGATGAAAGTACGTTTGGTCCTATCTTGGATCTTACTAATTCTACTTTTGATAATGTCGGTAACGATAAGCGAAATAAGGAAAATGCTGCAGTTGCCCTTCATGGTGTGCAATTGGCAGATATGAATAATCTGACATTTAAGGATTCTAAGAAATTAGATCTACACTTAGTTGTGGGTGACCCATTGATCAGTATAAAGAATACGATTTTTGATAATTCTGTTGGATTAACATCTAATGACAATGCATTTGTCAAAGAGAATGTAACTACTAAAAGATCTATGAAATAATGAAGATTATTAATTATATATCAATATTGTTGGTTTGCTTGAGTATTACAGCTTGTGCTCAGACTCACCCTAATTTGATTTTAACCAAGAGTGGTGTAGAGAAGATACGCGCTCAGGAAAATCCAGTTGTTTTCAACAAGATCTTAGAGGAGACGCGAACACAAACTGATCTTGCAATGGCGGAGGGAATTGTAGTACCTGTGCCTAAGGATATGGGCGGAGGTTATACGCACGAAGTACATAAAAGTAATTACTTCAATATGCAAAATGCAGGTGCACTGTACCAAATCACAGGAGAAGAGAAATATGCAGTATATATAAAAGAGATGTTATTAGAGTATACGGCGATCTATCCAAGTTTGCCACCGCATCCTACCAATAGATCTTATGCTGTAGGTAAGTTGTTTTGGCAATGTCTTAATGATGCCAATTGGATGGTATACACTGCGCAGGCTTATGATGCGATATACAATTACTTGTCAGAAGATGAACGTAATAAAATAGAAAATGAATTTCTCAAACCATATGCAGACTACTTATCTGTAGGAAATCCTAAATACTTCAACAGAGTACATAACCATAGCACATGGGGAAATGCAGCTGTAGGAATGATGGCACTAGCAATGGATGATGATGAACTATTACAAAGGGCGCTTTATGGTTTAGATCTAAAGAATGTAGACGAATTAGCTAAGGATAACGATGGCGGTTTTATCTATGATAAGGATAACGCAAAAGCAGGATTTTATGCTCAGATAGATTATTCTTTTTCTCCTGATGGATATTATGGCGAAGGTCCATATTATCAGCGTTATGCTATGTTGCCTTTCATGGTATTTGCACAGGCATTAAACAATAAGAAGCCAGAACTTAAGATATTTGAATATAGAGATGGAATCTTAATCAAGGCAGTTAAGTCATTACTTAATCAGACGAATCAATCTGGTGAGTTCTTTCCGATTAACGATTCTCAGAAGGGAATGTCGATCTACTCTAATTCAGTAGTGACAGCAGTTAATGTAGCGTACAATGCGAGTCCTGAAGATGAATTTGTAGCAGCAGCTCGTAAGCAAGGTAAAGTATTATTAGATCAAGGCGGATGGGAATTGGCAAAAGCGATCGAATCTTCTGAAGCTATGACCTTTGTTAAAAAATCTATGAAATTTAGTGATGGATATAAAGGTGACGAAGGTGGCTTAGGTATATTAAGGGCTGGTGATCCAGACAATCAATCTACGGTAGTATTTAAGTATACATCACAAGGGTTAGGACATGGACATTATGATAAGCTGGGGTACCTGATGTATGATGGTAGCACAGAAGTGATGCAAGACTACGGTGCAGCTCGTTGGGTCAATATAGATCAGAAAGGTGGTGGACGATACCTTAAAGAAAACAACACGTGGTCGAAGCAGACGATTGCTCACAATACTTTGGTAGTAGATCATACATCTCACTTTGGAGGCGAGTATAATGTGGCCAATCTACATCATTCAGATCTTGTGTTTTTCAATACTAATAATCCTAAAGCGCATGCTGCAGGAGCCAAGGAAGTGAATGCATATGAGGGTGTTGAGATGAATAGAATTCTCATACTTTGGGAAGATGATTATTTTACTAATCCTGTATTGATAGATTACTTTTCTGCGGATACTGATGAGACTCATAATTATGATATGCCTTATCAATTTGCAGGGCAGATCATGTCGCAGAATTTTGATTATAAAACTCAGATTCCTACAGTGATGGGAGAAGGACATGGATATCAGCATTTATATCAAGAGGCGACAGCTAAAGCTAAAGATGTAATTCAGATGAATTGGT
Organism: uncultured Saprospiraceae bacterium; assembly: GCA_937995755.1. Lineage (GTDB taxonomy): Bacteria > Bacteroidota > Bacteroidia > Chitinophagales > Saprospiraceae > UBA1994. The sequence goes on from CALKJD010000051.1 coordinate 22,462, forward strand.
TTAAGGATAGTAAATTCTATACACTTACGACTCAAAGTACAGTGGGTGATGATATTGTTTTGGCTAGAGTAGGAGCAAATGATCCTGAGTTTAATCTTAGGCGTGATGCACTTTTGGTACATAGAAAAGAAAATGCTAAGAGTCCAAGATTCTTATCAGTAATAGAAAATCACGGTACTTATAGTAGGGTAACAGAAAGACCTATTGATCCTTATACTAAAATAGATAAGGTGGCTATCGCTGAAGAAAATAATCAATCCGTTACTATAACTATCATAGCAAAGGATGGAAAATCTTGGAATATCAATGTGAATAAATCTAGTGGCGAAGTAAAAATTGAAAAAAAATAAATTGAATTTAATATGAAGAGGAATAGTGAAAAGTACATCCTGACGGATAAGATGGAGTGGGAGAAACTCGGAGGAGGAGTATCTAGAAAATTTTTGGGTTATGATAATCAAATCATGATGGTGTTGGTCAAGTTTGATGAAGGAGCTTTAGGTTCACCTCACCAACATTTTCATACGCAAGCTACGTATTGTGTAGCTGGAAAGTTTGAATTTGAAATAGATGGAGTAAAACAAATAGTCAAAGCTGGAGACGGCGTATATATCGAACCTAATCTACTTCACAGCGCGATTTGCTTGGAAGAAGGTATGCTGATAGATACATTTAGTCCTGTAAGAGAAGATTTCTTAGATGGGTCTGGTGTAGTATACTTCGCAGATAAGTAATAATCAATTTTCAAAAAAAAGCAAAATGAAGACTCAAGGATTAAGATGGTGGGTAGTAGGGTTAGTTGCATTGGCTGCAGTGGTCAACTATATCGACAGGCAAGCTTTTGGTGCCCTTTGGCCTGATATTTCGGCTGAGCTATTCCCTGGAATGGGGCCTGACGATACCAAAGCAATCTATGGAACGATATCCGCAGTGTTTATTTTAGCATATGCCGCGGGTCAAACGATCTTTGGTAAAATTTTTGACTGGATAGGAACGAGAATTGGCTTTGCCATATCGATTGGTGTTTGGTCTCTTGCCACTATGGTGCATGCTTTCGCTCAAGGGATGTTAAGCTTTTCAATTTTCAGATCGATCTTGGGTATAGCTGAAGCAGGAAACTGGCCAGGCGCGGCAAAAGCAAACGCGGAGTGGTTTCCCACTAAAGAAAGAGCATTTGCTCAAGGGATATTTAACTCTGGAGCTGCGATTGGAGGAATAGTGGCATATCCTATCATTGGGTTATTGTCAATCTATTTATCATGGCAGGCGATATTTGTTTGTGTTGGACTTATGGGTTTCCTTTGGTTATTACCTTGGTTATACATAGTAAAAGCACCACCTGAAAGACATCCATGGCTTTCTGATGATGAAAAAACATATATACTGTCAGGTCAAAAAAACCAAGATTTGGATTCCGATGGTGAGTATGATGAAGGATATAGTCCAAGTACTGGTGAGCTATTAAGTCATAAAGAAAGCTGGGGAGTGATTATCGCATCTGCGGCTATTGATCCGATATGGTGGTTGTTTATTGTGTGGATACCGATTTACCTTAACGAAGTATTCGGAATGAATGTTAAAGATATTGCTTTTTCCGCTTGGGTACCATATGTAGGTGCCATGATAGGAGCGTGGTT
>CALKJD010000052.1 GCA_937995755.1 uncultured Saprospiraceae bacterium
TCAATGAAAATATCATCAAAGCATCCGATCCTACCCATAGATATAATGTAGCAGAGAGAGAAAGGTAAGTAATCTGTCTGACTATCTTTAATTGTGAAATCTAGGATTTCTAATTTGGTTAATCATCTCAGTAGTCTCTTCAAAGAGACACAAACTAGATGTGGCTAGCGCAAGCTGAAATATGCGTAACTATTTAGAATACAGCCATGCTCGAGCCCTGTAGTATATGTATCCACATAGGACTACGAATGCTTATATTTTAATCTTCCATACCCATACGGTCCAAATTCTTCATACTTACCTCAAGGGCACGCATTACACTTTTTTTCTTAGAAGTATGGCCTTCCATTTTTTCTAATATTTTGCTAAGCATGGTCACTGCATCGATTACATGTGGTCCTCGATTGAGCATGACACATTCAGCTCTAGCGCTTTTTGCCGCATCAGTGATCTCAGCTCTAGTGGCAGTACCTGTTGAAGTTAGGTTTTCGAGTACTTGAGTTGCCCATATTACTGGTATATGTGCGGCTTCGCAGATCCACATAATTTGATCTTGAACTTCAGCAATACGGTCAGCACCAATCTCTACAGCTAGATTTCCTCTTGCAATCATAATACCTATTCGAGGTCGTTTCATCGCTTCGAGTAATAGCATAGGTAGATTTTCGAAAGCGGCTTCATTTTCTATTTTGAGCACAATTCCAACATCCTTTCGGTCGTATTTATCTAGTTCGGCATAGAGTGCTTTTATGTCATCTATAGTGCGTACATATGGATACCCTATGATGTCAGCATGAGCCATTACTAATGGCAATTGAGCTTTATCTTCTTTTGTAAGTGAGTCTACGGTCAATTTTGTATCAGGAAGATTGATAGTAGCTTCCGAATTGAGCTTTACACCTTTTTCAGATTGGGTGATGATGATAACTTCCAATTCATCTTTCCTCTTTTTGATAACTCGACTTTCTATGAGTCCATTGCCAAATAAAACGAGATCTCCAATCTGAGTTTCTTCTATAATGGCAGCATTAGATACACTTACTTTCGGATTTCGAAGAGATTCTCCCATTGCACCTAAGCGTATATCTTGGGTCATCGAAGGTTTAGTGCAGAGAATCAGGTGATCTCCTTTGTGTAATCTGATGAAGTCTTTCGATTTCTTAGAGCCTTTACGGATATTGATTTTTCCTATTTTGAATTTTGGTCCAGATAAATCCATGTAGATCTTACAGTCTAATCCAAGAACTTTACTCTGCTCGCGGATATGATCTATAAGCATAAGCCATTCTACTGGACTACCTACACACAGATTGAGTCTGGCTACTTCCATACCTTGTACGATGAGTTGTCTAATCATATCAGGATCAAATGCTGCTTCTCGTGGTACTGTGACCATGATCTTCGTATCTCTATTCCTCTTTTTGGTTTCGAATAGTTTTTTTGTATGCTTTTTAAGTAGCTTTTTACTGGCCTTATAACCAATAGTCTCCACCTCTTCTTGCGGTGTCCAAGATTCACCATTCATCAGCTTTACCAATCGTAATACTGAAGTAACATTGTCCATTACATACCCTTCGCAGCTTCGAAGTGATGATATACCTGCCTCTGATAGGTTGTCATGTACATTTCTAAGGTCTTGATTTCTGAGAGTAATGTATCTCACAAGATTCATAGCACTCAATCTATAGGTAGGATCGGCCTGCTCGGCTACTTGTTTGGCTATGAATTCTTTATTTAATAGGGATCTATATATTTTGAGTATGTCTTTTTCTAGCTTCTTCATTTCTATCGTTTAATCGTATCTCAGATGGGTTATATAGCTAACAGCGAAGTGCTTGTTTTGATTGTAAGATTAAAGGATATTTTTAGATTTTTTATGCTTAATTATGACCGTCGCATATATCATTAGTTGTGGTTTATTATAAGACCAAGATATTTAGTCGATCGAGCTGAATTCTATAGAATACTTATACTGTATTAAGCTTCCCTTTGTATTCTGCTTGGGATTACGTGCTGCTCCATTCAGGCCTGATAATAGCTTATATTTTTTTTAACATTATATTGATGAACTAGATAGGTGGATATGAGTTTATATAGTCCGATATTGAAATAGAAGATTAATTAACAAGAAAAATATAAAAATGGATTTAATTGAGAATTTGAATTGGAGATATGCGACAAAGAAGTTTGACAGTGAGAAGAAGGTGTCTTCAGATAAATTGAACTATATACTTGAAGCAGCAAGGTTAGCACCATCTTCGTCTGGGCTTCAGCCATTCAAAATAATAGTAGTGACAGATCAAGCGATCAAGGATCAGATGAAAGATATATCAATGGGGCAAAGCCAAGTGGTAGATGCATCTCATGTCCTAGTATTTGCTTCTTGGGATCATTATTCATTAGAGCGTATAGAATCAGTGTTTAACTATACACTCAAGGAGAGAGGATTACCATTAGACACTATGGATGATTATAAAAAGAATCTATGGGGTATGTATGAGCCATTAGGGACGGATTGGCATGCACAGCATGCTGCTAAGCAGGCGTATATATCTTTTGGGATTGCTATGGTAGCAGCAGCAGAGCAGAAGGTAGATGCTGTACCTATGGAAGGTTTTATCCCTGAAAAAATGGATGAATTATTAGGATTAAAAGCTCATGGTCTTAAAAGTGCATTTTTAATGCCTATAGGATATAGAGATGAAGCGAATGACTGGTTAGTCAATATGAAGAAAGTAAGAACGCCGAAAAACGATTTTATTATCGAGATGTAAGCGAAGTATGTTGTTTCATCTATGTTGATACTACATGGAGTATACAGCGAATAAATTATCTCAGTTAAGCCTCTCCATAAGATATGGAGAGGCTTTTGTATATTTAATTCTTTGAATTGAGAGTGGGTCTACAGCAGTAGTTTCCGATCCGATCTTTGAATCATTAATAAGATTTTAATACTAAAATATGTTTTTTAAAAAGAAGCCTAAGTACCACGCACCGCAGATTACGGATGAGACTTTCAATGCACTTATCGAATCAGATAAAGGGATAATGATTGATTTTTATGCCAGCTGGTGTGGTCCATGTAAGATATTAGGACCAATAGTGGATGAGTTAGCTCAAGAGAATGAAGGTAGAGTTCACATCGTAAAGGTAGATACAGAAGCGAATCCTAAATTGTCTAATTTTTTTAAGATCAAGAGTATTCCGACGATCGCTTTTCTCAAGGATAAGAAACTCATAGAGGTAAGAAATGGAATGATACCAAAACCCAATTTGCAAGAGATGATTGAAGATCTAATCGCATACGAATTTGAACCAGAAGGTGAAGAAGAATAAGGGGGATTGAATTTCTATTTCACAGGGTTTTTTATGAGTTAATAAGTGCTACATGAAATGGGATTTAGCAAGCGAAAATATTTATATAAGGGAGAGTAAATACCTTTCAGATTTACTAAGCGAGGTCAGTAATGCCTGATGGTCCTCTTTGATATGATCTAGAGATTGATCTTCGATCTTGTTTAGGATGGTAGGGTGGATGTAGTATGATCGACATACTGTTGGCGTATTACCTAGTTCATCAGCGACTAGTCTAAGGAGTATATTGGTAAATTTACTTCGTTTCGCCTCTTTTTTAATTTTTATAGCAGTAGGGTATAGCTCTATGACAAGTCTTGAGGCAACCCAAGTCCGAAAATCTTTGCTATAAAATTTCTCTCCCATATACTTATGGATATAATCGTTTACATCTTCACTGTCTACATTTTGTGAATTACCGTCATCATCTATATAACGAAACAGCTCATAGCCAGGAAGCTCAGCAGTTTGTTTGATGAGTTGTATCAATTCAGGATCATCTATCTCCACATGTCTTTGTTTGTTAGATTTTCCTTTGTATTCCAATATTAGTTTCTGGCCTTTAAGTTCTACATGTTTTCTGCGCAGAGTGGAAAGTCCATAGGTACCATTGCGCTCAGCATATTGTCTATTTCCTATTCTTATTCCAGTTTCATCGAGCATAGATACCATTAGAGAAAGTATTTTATTTTTATTCCATTGTTCTGATTGTATGTGCTGTTGCACTATTTTTCTCAGTTTAGGAAGTTGCTTTCCAAAGTCGACCATTTTGGCAAATTTCTCTTGTTGGCGTTTTCTTTCCCATTCAGAATGATAGATGTATTGCTTTCTTCCTTTGAGATCTCTACCGATGGCCTGTATGTGTCCATCTGGCCATTTGCATATATATACAGATGACCACATAGGAGGGATGATCAATTCTTTTAATCTACGTAGTAGTTTTTTACTCGTGACTTTCTTATTGTTTTCGTCAAAATATTGAAACCCTCTTCCATACTTTCTTCTTGATATGCTAAGGCTGTCATCATCTACTTTTTGGATTTTTATTTTTATGTTAGATTGAGACATAGAGCGGTGTAATTTATGTTAGATCTAATTTAATGTTGAGAAAGTATTTACGGTAAGATATTGTTGTATGGCACTTTATGTTATTTCAAGGAGGCGAAAATCAAACCTACATCTGCTATGATGCAGGCTTAATTATCGTCTTAATGTAGTATTAATTTTTTCCAAGGATTTCTGGATTGATAACATCTATCATTCCAGTTTTGACCTCTTTAATGAAGTCATCTCTTTTAATCCTTTTTCTAGCATTAGAGCTTAAGTATTTATATGATACAAAATCGCTGGTAGCATCAATTACCTTGACTCTCATTCCGTGAAATTTCATATTAATATTTTTTAATGAATGAATGATATTTCTATAGCGTTGGGGTCGTGTAGTACTGTCGCTATTCAACTCGGTAAGTTTACTGATTTTCTATTTTTCTATATTTTGAAATGAAGTTTCTAGTAGCTTCATAAATCGAGTCAGCAGTAGCAATTTCTCTCTGAAGTTGTTCACTAGTACTACTAGATTTGACGATGTTGACTTGCTCTTCCATCCTTTTTCGATGTGTGCCTACTTCTTCCCATAGTTCGTCATTGAGGGCTTGAGCCACTTCGTATCCTCGACCTTTATTGTCGATCATGTTTTTGAGATCTGTTATTAAATTATTGTATTTGTCATATTTTCTTTCTGTATTATTCATAGTAGTAGATTTAGTTAGCAATATGTATTCAATATACATGTGATACCCTTGAAGTAGCTCGATTGTTCGATGGAAAAAGTGACATTCACAGGTCCTATTATCAGAGATAGCAATTTCATGTCGATCGAACAAATCGCAAGTTTTTGGATTTGATAGTTGATACTAATTACTTAATGCAAAAAAAAAAAATACATTATGAAGCAAACGGAGCATTTAAATAAAATAGCTGAAATCGTTAAAGATATAAGGACATGTATGTTTACCACTCAATCAGAAAGTGGAGGATTAAGAGCGAGACCCATGGCTACCGCCCAATATGATGATACTGGTGAGATATGGTTTTTTACAGATAAGGACTCAGCAAAGATAGATGAACTAGAAAATCAACAGCCAGTGATGCTATCTTATGCCAAACCTTCGGATAATACTTACCTTTCTATAACTGGAGTGGCAACTACTAGTAATGACTTGGATAAGAAAAAAGAAATTTTCTCTTCTATTAGCAAAGCTTGGTTTCCTGAAGGTCCTGAAAGTAAAGATCTTAGTCTTATCAGATTTAAACCCACTCAAGCAGAATATTGGGATAGTTCAGATAGCAATATTGTTCAGCTCTACCGCATTGGTAAGGCTGTAATTACAGGTGAAGAATACGAAGCAAAGCCCAACGAACATAGTAAAGTAAATATGTAGATTGGCTACATTGCTTTTATTCAAAAGGAGTAGACTTAAATGTCTATTCCTTTTTTTATAAGTATTCAATAGAGTTTTAATAGTAAATAAGTAAGTGTGTATAAAATGAAAAACCTCACTCAATTTTACTCGAGCAAGGCTTTGGGTATTGTGTTATTTGCTTTCAAGTTCTAATTTTAATTTGTCTAATTCATTTACTTCACGCTCTATATTCAGTTTTTGACTTTCTAAGGTAGTAGCAAGTATTGGACTCATTTGTACTTCATCTAAAACTTTTTGGTAGTCGCTAATTAGTACCTTACTACCTCTCTTGATTTCATTGACGATAGCTCCAAAGTCATCATGCATAGTGTCTATTTTTACATTGATAAAGAGTCTATGCAAACTTCCAAGTAAAATGCTTTTATCTTCTGGCTGCGCTCCTCTTACGACCATGTGTCCTTCGAGAGCTTGATGCATGCTATGTCTTTCTGAAGCATATTTTTCCAGCCATTTTTTTAGTGAGCTATTAGTCGTAGTACTTGATAGTTTAATATATCCTTTTTCAGCATCTTGTAATCTTGTGATTAATTCTTGCAGTGCGTTATTTATTTTATAAGTATACATGATTTTCATTTGTGTGGATTAATAGTAATGTCAATTTTCGTACTGAGGATATAACACATTTGTTCGACGGGTAAGATTTCGAGTTTCCTTATAGGATATATTTTAATTAGCATCGAACATATTTGATTTATATGAGTAAGAAGTTAGTAAATCAAATGCTAATGAATGATGATGATCAACGAATATATTTCTTACAAACCTTTAACCTCTCGGCTCAATCTGCCTATTAAGAGTTCGCCTTCAATTTTGGCGAATAGAAGCATAGTGAATAGAATGCGAATAAGATCTATAAAGCCTAAAATGGCAGTTGGTCAAGATATTTTGACTAAGCCGAAAACCAAATGGACTAGATACCTCGTATATTAAATCAGAGATGCATTCCGCTTTTCTAAATAACAATTTTTCATTTATAGGTGTACAGTTTATCTGATGGCCTAGTTAAAAACATATCATACATGAATAAGACTATAATAAATTACATAATGATTTTCTTCGCCATATCTACCGTAACCCTTATAGGCTGTAGTGATGATGACGATCCTTCAACGACAGATAATTCTATTTCTTATAATCTGAATGAAAGGTCTAGTTCTGGGATTAGTGGGGATATTGAATTTTTAGAACTTTCAGATGGGAGAATACAAGCACAGATTTCACTGGTAGGCACTAGCGATGGTACTTCTCATCCAGCGCACGTACATATGAATAGCGCAGCGATGGGTGGATCGATAATTATTTCGTTAGATCCAGTAGATGGTGCCACAGGTAGTAGCGTAACTATATTTGGTCAGTCTGATGGAGGTGCTAATATCTCACTTGCGGACATCAAAGATTTAGATGCGTATGTCAATGTGCATAAATCTTCTTCTGAGTTGGATGTTATTATCTCCCAAGGTGATATTGGTTCTAATATTTTGACAGGGGATAGTAAGACCTATGAACTGGAAGAAAGAGCAGTAGATGGTATAAGTGGTGAAGTAACATTCTCTAAGAGAAAAAATGGTAATACCCTAGCAATTATCGATTTAGACGGTACGCCAGCAGGTGGATTACACCCAGCGCATATACACATGAATAGCGCCGCTGAGAGTGGAGGGATTATTATTTCATTTAACCCTGTAGTAGGTGAGTCAGGTATAAGTATGACGGATATTAGAAATTCAGATGATGGAACACCTTTCGATTACGAAAATATATTGACGGCTAATGCTTATGTCAATGTACACTTAAGCGCAACGGAATTAGGTACTATCGTGGCACAAGGAGATATAGGACTTAATGAACTTACGGGTAGTGAATTGGAATATACTTTAGAGGAAAAAGATATAGTAGGTATCAGTGGAAAAGTAAACTTCGCAGAGAGAATGGACGGATCAGTTCTAGCTACTCTTTCACTAACGGGTACACCAAGCACTGGTGTACATCCAGCACATATTCATAAAAATAGCGCAAGTGAAGGTGGTGATATTGCAGTAACATTTACTTCAGTAGATGGTAGTACTGGACAATCACTTACATCAATAAGAACAGCTGATGATGGAACGCCATTTAATTTTCAGTTGATCAGTTCATATGATGGATACATCAATGTGCATAAAAGTGTAGATGAGCTTAACGTAATTGTAGCTCAAGGTAACATCGGTATAAATAACTAAGGCTTAATTCTAAATAATACCTGTAACATGTCATAGAGCGGCTAACATACATTTGTTAGTCGCTTTTTTGTTATCTATCTCTTTGGAGTAGTTTAAATATGTACGCTATCGGATTTCCTGAACAAAATTTTCCAAATCTATGGACGATTCTATTTCAAGTCTTTTTCTCAATCTATTTCTGGATTTCTTAACACTGGATTGAGAGATACCCAAAATGTCAGAGGCTTCTTTTGTTTTGATTCTCAGCTTGATTAACATTAGTAATCGTTCTTCTGCATCTGAAATAGAAGGCCACCTTTCTCTTACACGAATCAGTAAACCAGGATAAATTTTATCGAAGTAGGATTTAAAGGCGATGATGCCTTCGTCATTAATAATCCTAGCATCGAATATTTTATAGTCAGGATCACTGTCAATCTCTTCACCTAAAGGAATTTTATGTGTGGTTGTTGTATGTTCGTTACGGAGTAGAGAATCTGATTTTTCAGCCCACTCATGGATCTCGGTGTTTTTTGCTTTTAATATTTTTCTTAGATCATTAATGTAGTTAAGATGATGTTCCTTCTCCTTTTTCGAATTTCTTCTTGATACATGCCAAAAATAATAGAGCGCTAAACAACTTAATCCGAGAATTAAAGCCATGGCTAAAAGGCGATCTCTCAAGTTTATTGATTTCTGCAGCTGACTTTCTTTTTCTTTTAATGCTAGTTCTTTGCTATATAACTGATCTTTCATTTCTAATTGATCAATTTTTTTTTGTACCACTGCACCTTCAAGACTTTCTTTTAATTCATAATACTTTTGAAGGTAGATGTTTGACTTCTTGAAATCGCCTAAGTCTTCATAGCTATTGACTAGTCCTGCATAATTGTAAATTAGATTATCAGACCAATTATTTCTGATATTAATAGGAAGCACATCGTGGTATAATTCAATCGCGTCGCGGTAGCGTTGTTGACCTAATAAAATTGATGCTTTATTAGAAACATACATGACTTGAGTGAAAGTATCTTGGCGTTCGATAGCAATATCGATAGCCTTATCAATATACTCTTCAGCGATTTTGTATTTACCTTGATCAGAAGCGAGCAAACTATAATTACTATAAGTTAATGCAATACCTGAAGGACTTGCATACTTTTCCATTAGTACTACTGCTTCTTTGAAGTAGCCTTCTGCTAGTTCATAATTATTAAGATTCTTATTGAGATTACTCAATTGCTCTAGACTTTCTGCAATACATAATGTGTCTTTTGCTTCATTACATAGTGAGATCGCATTTTTATATTGCTCAATAGCTTGAGGTACATTTTTGTCAATAATTTCTACGATATACGCAGTTCGCATGAGTAATGCCGCCTGCCATTCAGGCTTAGAGTTTTTATCAATGATCTTTTGTGCTTTGAGCACTATTTTCTTCAGCTCTACGTAATCATTCGTTTTATAGTAATCTGCGAATAGATAGAAAAGACCATATATCTGATTGAGTGTATCCTGTTGGTTTATAGCTTTTTGTAGAAAGGCTTCATGGATTGTTATTTGATCATCGTGATTTAGTGTATTGGAAGATTCAATCGGATTATTATCAAGGTAATCTTTTTTGAAATTCACTTGTGCTAAACAAATCGAAACTGACATAGCCAGAGCTAAGGCTAAGAGAAATCGGTTCATATCTAGGTATTGTTTTGGTAATTGGTCTATGCAATGATAGCAATTCCATAGTCAAGAACTATTCAAACGCCTTATTTTATTAGGTTGGGTATGTTGTCACCCCATTTGTCACCTCCATTTATAAGGTATAAACTATTGATATAACTTACTTTAGAGCATATACGTTGGGATTTAGTAAATATGACTAATGGTCTTTATCAAAGATCTGGACAAGAGCATTTTTCGCAGAATAGCATCTATTCTTTTTAGGTTGAGTTTGTGTAATCGGTGGATTATTAAGCTTTTGTCCAAGTCATATCGTTTATATTAATGGTATAGAGCTCTGTGGATTCACAAGAATAGAATAGTAAATATTGCCCCAATAAAATCATATAGTGCAAATATGTGTATGGCCTTGACGACCTAGTTCGTGAAGGTCTTTTAATTTCAAGTATAGATTGAAGTATATTTCTACTCGTACTATCTTTACGAATGGGAAGGTTGATTGTAAGTCACAAGAAATCGCCTTATTTCATATATTTATATTCATTCAATAGGAAGTCGTATGTGGGTATGTCCAAAGTGTGAGCGTAATTTCAAATCAAATAATCAGTCGCATATGTGCTCTACTAAGAGTGTCGACAATATTTTTGAAGGCAAACCATCCAATTTGATTTTAGCTTTTGATCAAGTACTTGTAAGTGTTATCGATTGGGAGCCTTGTACAGTGGGAGCTAGTACAAATACGATAGTATTCACTAAGGAGAAAGCGTGGCTGATTATACGTCCGATGAGTAAGCAGATTGATATCAAATTCTATTATCCTACTAAGATTGATCATCGCTTAGTCATGAAGGTTACTTATTATGGTAACAGGTTTGCTCATCATATTCGTATCTCTCAAGAAAATGAAGTCACCACAGAACTATTAAGTCTGCTTAGGAAGGGCTATGATGCGTATTGAGTGATTGCTACTTCAGGGGGTAACTAGTAATCCGATCTTATTGCAGAATACTCCAACTTAATACAGCTACTAGTATCATAGTGAATGTTATCCCAAAAGTTAATGTGGCTAATGAAGGAGATACAAGTACAATGATGATAGCGATAACCAATAGAATGGTTGCAATAAAAACTATAGTCGCTTTAGATTTTATTGGTGGTATATGATTACTTTGTGGTGTAGGATTTTGATCTTTCATATTGCCAAAGTTTTATTTAAATCTGATTATCAATTGATAGGTTTAGCTTTTGGTTGTTCTTAGATGCATAACAAGTAGATCCTTGACTTTGTTTTTCCTGCGTTGGATTTTGCTTGATGGAAATTGAATACTAGAAATGTAAGATTAGCGTTTAATAAGTGATAATAATCTACGATCGAATAAAAGTAAATCTCAATATTTATGTCTAGAGTAAAGAATTTTCCAGAATACCTATTGATGCTTTCTGTACTTTTTTATTGGGTTTCATCGGCTGTAATAGTTAATCCTATTGCTATAGCCTTGGTGCTATGCTTAATCCTGCAATTGCTTTTTCAAAATAAAGTAGTCGGAATATCTATTGGAGCGATTTTCATATGCAGTAGTCTATTCATGCTCTTAGCATTAATGTCGGAGTTTTCAGAATTCCCTGTTTTTAATGCAGAAGCCCAAAAACTGCTTTTTGTAGGCTTGACTTATTTTATATCTACAATAATAATAGCTGGTATTATGATTTATAAATATGCGGTAGCCAATAATACTGAAAGGAATTATTCGACTTTATAAGATTATGAATGTGATATTATGCGTTAAGGTCTCTAATGTATTAATGTCACATCGCCAACGAACATTTCGCGAGAACCATTATTTAATGTTACACTACATATGTAGACATAGACGCCTTGATTAAGTCTATTGTTATTGGATACTCCACACCAACCTTCTTCAGATCTGTTGGCTTCAAAATTACTGTTGTCAAAAACTAAACCACCCCATCGATCGTAAATCTTCAGTTCGTTAATAAGGGTTTCGTCATCATTACTGATCGGGTAGAAGCAACCATTAAAAGGCGAATCTAATCGAATGATGTTTGGGAAATATACCTTGGCATCGATTAGTACATCTACAAATACAGAATCTGCAGCCACACACCCATAAATATTTTCTATAGTTGCTGTATATACAATAGAACTGTCCAAATGAAAAGTAGGTTCGAAGCAATCATAACAACTCAACCCTATATTTGGACTCCAAGTGATAGTTGAAATGTTTCCGACTTCTATATCGCTTTCAATACCCAAGTCAATGCTTTCACCTTCAACTATTTCATATGGACCAAGATTAGTCACTATATGTAAAGGCAAGGTTTCGATAGTAATGGTAGATTGTAAAGTGCAACTATCTCCATATAGTATGTCCACCTTATGTATGCCAGCGCTTAAAGTCTTACTGCTTTCTTGATAAATAGCACCATCTATAAAAATATCTTTTATACTAGTCTCAGTACTATTTATGTATAAAGCACCATCAGCATTCCCTATACAAGATTCTGGAAATGGAATTAACTGTAGATCATGAATGCATGGACTGCACGACTCTGGTGCAATCGCAGTGAGGAAGAAATTGCAGTCCATTAGCATAGAGTCAGACACTACGATATTCAACGATTGAATATCGAATGGATTATTCTCCAGAATGATAGTATCTCCACTCTCAAAGTAAGTGATCTCTGTACCAACCTCTAATCTGCAAGTGTTACTGCCATCTTCTATCGTAGCAGTTACTCTAAAGGACCAAGTGTCGTCATCTGTATTATTTATTGTGCCATTATCGTGGCATTCTATATCGCTTATATTCGCTACTAAATTACATGTGCCTGAGCAAGTAGTTAGATTGTCGGTAATTACAGAAGTCGTACAGTCATTGAGCTCTAGATCTGTAATGAATATTTCTTCTGCCATATCATAAGCAGGTAGTGTAAATGTATGAGTAGATCCATAAGTGTAAGTACCGATTTCCATTCCTGATGCATTGCTTAGGATATAGCCGTTAGACGTTGAATTTTCTACAGTTACTAGAATAGATAATTCATAAAAGTCGTCGAATGGATATCCTCGAGTATCATTGTCATTGCACTTTTGATTTACCAATTGTGGTGTAAGGGCACATATTCCAGAGCAATTAGTTAATCCTTCAATGAAACTGTTAGTGATGCAATCGATATTGATAAGATCATTTGCAACGAGATTTATAGAGGAAGTATTAGTTTTAGATTCTATAGTTACTTCATCACCATATGCCACGTGAATAGTATTGTTTTGATAGGTAAGCTGACAGCTATCGCTTAACGTATTGATGGATGTAATGATAAATGTAATTATCTGTGTATCATCTAAAGGAATTCCTAGCGTTTCATTGTTATTGCATCTAGTTTCTAATATGTCTATCGTTAACTCTGGTCCACTATCAATATAAAGCGTGTCATAATGTGGACAGCCGCATAAGTCGATGGCTTCAAGATAATGTGTGCCGGGTGATAAGTCCATGAAAGTTGTATCTGTAGAGAAGTCACTGCCATCTAAACTCCAATAAGTATTACTATAGCTTTGGTTACTTATGTGTATGCTGCCATTGTTTTCACCTAGACAATTTTCTGATTTAACATCAATATCGTAATAAAAACTGTCAGGTTCTAAAGTGATTAATTGTTTGAATATGGCATTGTTATTACAGTAATCACTTGATATGTTGAATCGTGATATAAATCCACTTTCACATGGGAGCAACTCTCCAATAACAAATGTGGTATCAGATTTTAATTTACAATTGTCTTTAAATTGAATTTCTGGAAAAGTGGGTAAATCTCCAATACAGGATAAGTAAATATTTTCAGTATATGCAGATGTGTCTATGATGCTTTGGTTAGTGGTGTTGTAGTCAAAGGTAGGATTTTCATCATCTTGAATAATTACTTTAAGACTGTCGATGTCAAAGCATCCTGAAAGTGTGTATAAATCTTCTTTTGATGTTGCAGGAAAAGGAATGGTATCGTCACCAAAAATATTTACGGAATAAATTGTGAAGGTTTTACATTGTAATGCATAATCAAATTGATATGTAGGTGATTCAAATATCAGGAAAGAATCTAAAGATAGATGCGTTATCGAATTGCCTTGCACTGTGTACAGATAATTATAGTAGCCTTCTATTTGCTGATAGTCTTGAATACTAATTTTGGGAGTGTCGAAGGGGCAGATAACTAGAGTGTCTGCATCAGTAAATATTCCTGCGTTAGCAGCGCAGCAATCTTCTATGATTACGGCAATGTCACTTATGACTGCACACCCTGTTGATGCCGTCACAGTTATAGAGTAAGTAGTATCTACGGTTGGGCAGACTTCTATAGATTGGGTAGTCTCTCCAGTACTCCATTCATAGCTGTCGCAGACTACTCCGGCATCTAGTATGACACAACTATCTCTGCACACCGACTGAGTTAGGTCATCAATCTGAATGCCCTCAGAGATAATGCGAATCGGAAAACTTAGAGTAAATATGCAATCATCAGAACGTGAGTAACCACCAGTCTCTCCATCCTCAGTAAGTGTAAAAGTCAGTAACTCCGTATTGGTGCCAGCGATGGCTGGACAATAGACTAAGTCAAATCCAAATTGAGGACAATCATCAAAACAATTGATGCCAAAGTTGTCTCTTGGGTCACCATCTACCAGGAAGCTATCATCTTCTTCACATGTTGAGATTGATGGAAGGCAAATACTTCCATTATAATCACTTCGATTTTGAGCACAATCGACTCCTGGTCTATCCCAATAATATCCAGCTCCATAGGTTCTGCCAGAACATACTCCTGTGATACTATTTAAAAATATCCATCCAGGATTAGGAGGTATGATTACACCTTCTGCCGCGATCCAGTTGTTTGAACTTTCAAATGAAACACCATGAATCCAATTGAAATTTATGCCAATATTCCAATCAAAATTTAATTCTATTGATATCTGTAATTCACCACAGCTATTAGAGTAGACAACAAGAGTATCCTCAGATATGTGTGAGTTAGTAGCGCTTAATGTTCCTGGTATAGCTGCACTGCCTTCTATTAATGTACCTCCGCCGACAGAAGTGACTGTTGCTGTCACATCACACAAACTACAACTTACGCTAGAGCATTGGGCTGAAGTGTAAATGGCATAAAGACTTATGCAGATGGTTAATATGAGATTTTGTCGCATTCTCAAGGGATTGGTTATGGTTAAGACACACTCAGTATCTTATATGCTGCAAGGAAGTTATGGAAAATAATCGTAAAGATCAATTTTAAGGCATTGAACCGAAGGTTTTGTTTTTTTTCTTCGTCTAATGGGTAATTGAATTAATTAAATCCATTAAAAAAATAAAATATGAAATACACAGTAATATTACTTGCATTAGCGATGAGTACAATCATGTCATGTAGCTCTTCAAAAGATACAGTCAGCTCTAACGAACCGACTGAAACTAGAGGCCAAAGAGGTCAACGTCAAGGTGGACCTGATATAGATAAATTGTTTGCTGAGATGGATGCTAATGACGATGGTCGATTAGCTCAATTAGAAGCAAAGGGTCCTTTAGCTGAAAACTTTGAGAAGATAGATGCCAATGGTGATGGGTACATTACAAAGGAAGAACTAAAGGATGCTCCGAAACCTCAGAGAGGAAATCGTGGTCCTAGAAGAAATTAATTTTAATATTTGGGGTTTTTCTGACCAGCCAAAACCTAGGGGTTTGGCTGGTCTTTTGGTATAGGTATCTGTCATAATGGATTCGTAGAAAAAATAAAGTCAAATCAAGATAATTGACAATTAGGAAAAATTAACAAGTCGAAAGGAAGTATTGCTATGTGAGAGCAGTCACATCTAGCTGATATTTGTATCATAAATTAATTATAAACGATAAAAAATACTATATAAGTTATGACACAATTTACAGTTCCTACAAGAGATCAAGTAAGCGAAGGCAATCAAGCGATTTTTGACAACTTAAATAAAGCGTTAGGATTTGTACCTAACCTATATGCCTACTATGCAAAAAATGAAACTGCATTAGGAGATTATTTAGCATTACAAAATAGAAAGAGCACGTTAAAGGCTAAAGAGAGAGAAGTAATTAATCTAGTTACTAGCCAAATTAATGGTTGTGAATATTGTCAATCTGCACATACTGCATTAGGTAAGATGAACGGATTTACAGATGATCAAATTCTTGGACTTAGAGCTGGATCGGCAGCATTTGATAGCAAGCTCGATGCGCTAGTGAAATTCACCGCTTCAGTCGTAGAGAATAAAGGAAATGCTACACAAGAAACTAAAGATGCATTTTTTGCCGCTGGTTATACTGAGGCTAATATGATCGATGTGGTAATCGTAGTAGGAGATAAAGTAATCAGTAATTATGTACATAACCTTACTGGGTTTGCCATAGACTTTCCGATTGCGCCAGCATTAGAAGAAGCTGCAGTATAGTAATAAAGCAAACAGCGAATAATAATATCAGTTATCTTTAAGGTTCATGTTTGTGGGTGATCACGGCATGAACCTTTTTGATTTATTTATATACACAGAAAAGAAAATAGAAATGAAAATAGTAGAGAATATTATAAGAATGCTTAATGGTAGAAAAGAATTATCTCTGGCAGATGTACCAGAAGGAGTATGCCCTAATTGCTGGGGAAGAAACGAATATGGTGGTGCATTTTATAATGCGATTAAGAACGAAGGCATAGATATCAATAGTATAGCTGCGCATGTGGGTTGGGTGCAAGACTACGCAGACAAGCATTTGAATGATATTGCTATAGTATCTGATGGTGAAAATAGTGTTTGCAATAAATGTAAAGTGAAGTATAAGAAAGTGGTTTAGCGTCTTGAAATGGTTGAGATTAGAAAAGTTAATATGGAGCAATACTTACTTTCTCCAGAGCAGTACAAGCTTGTCTCTGGGGATAATGATGGTGCGCCACTTTGTCCTTATGGTAATCATTTTGAATGGATAGGCTACGATACGATTTCTGAAGAATATGTAAGATTTACCAAGTCTGTATTTAAATTGTTGGTAAGTGAAAATTAACCCCTTCATTACATTAATATCTGAATAGACTAGGTAGTAAAACCATATATAATTTAACAGTGGATTAGATATGCTAAAGTGTAACTACTAGATTTAAATGGATCTTCTTAAGCTTTTATAAACAATAGTATAAATTTCTTTCATTAACTGAGAACAATACAGTGGCATAAAGGGTATTATAGTACTGTATAGGTGAAAATCTTATATAAGTGTTTAATAATCTAAAACCAAGATATAAATGAGCTTTGAAGTAAAGGCGTATGCCGCTAAAGAAAAGAAAGGGAGTCTTGCTCCTCATGATATAGAGCGTAGAGAGGTAGGTGATAATGATGTACATATAGATATCACCTATTGTGGTGTTTGCCACAGTGATATACACTCTGTGAATAATGACTGGGGAAACGCAAAATATCCAATGGTGCCTGGGCATGAGATAATCGGTAAAGTGAAATCTGTCGGACCTAATGTCACTAATTTTGCAGTGGGAGATTTAGTGGGAGTTGGCTGCATGGTAGACTCATGTAGAACATGCAGCTCATGTAAACAAGATCTTGAGCAATACTGCGAAGAGGGCATGGTCGGTACTTATAACGGTAAAGACAAGCATTTAGGTGGTCATACTTTTGGAGGATACTCAGAGAGTATAGTCGTAGACCAAGAGTACGTGCTTAGAGTTCCTACTAACTTGGACGAAAAGGCGATAGCACCATTGCTTTGTGCAGGGATCACTACTTATTCACCACTTAATCATTGGGGGGTAAAGAAAGGAGATAAAGTTGGCGTAATTGGTCTCGGTGGTCTCGGTCATATGGGTATTAAATTTGCTGCTGCAATGGGTGCACATGTAGTCATGATTACTACCTCTCCAAGCAAATCTGCGGATGCTAAGCGATTAGGTGCGGATGAAGTACTGATCTCTAAGAATATTGATGAAATGGAACAGCATAGGGGAACATTTGATTTCTTGCTTAATACTGTGCCAGTAGGTCATGATGTAAATCCGTATCTCGATTTGCTAAAGTTAGATGCAACTATGGTGCTTGTGGGTGCTATCGAACCCTTAGAGCCTATGCATGGAGGTAAGCTAATACTAGGAAGAAAAAGATTGGCAGGTTCACTTATTGGTGGTATCAAGGAGACACAAGAAATGCTTGACTTCTGTGGTGAGCATGATATAGTGAGTGATGTAGAAATGATCAATATCGATGAAATAAACGAAGCTTATAAGCGCGTACAAAATAACGATGTGAAGTATAGATTCGTAATTGATATGAAATCATTATAGAAAGTGTAGTAAATCACTTCTATAGAATATAATATAATAATGGATATACTGATTTAGTTTTCATAAATTAAATAGGTGTATCCATTTTTTATAAGGTACGTTAGAGCCACGGATATCTTGATCTAGGGCAAAAAAAAGATCCCCATCGATTACACCTTGATGAGGATCTTTCAAATTAGATTAACTGAATTCCCACCTTTGGGAGGATGGTATCAAAACCGGAATTTGAATATGGGTCTGGTAATTTACGGTTACGGACTCCACGATTATTTTTCTTACTTATTAAAGTATTGTTATTTTTTCAGATAGAATATCTCCTTTCTCATTGCTAAGTATCATATAGTATGATCCTGTTGCCACGTCTGAAAGATCTATTGATTCTACGCCACCTTTTATTTGTACCTTTTGTACTGTAGTGTTAGAATCTTTATTGAGAATTTCTGCAGTTGTGTATATGACATCAGAGTTGCTATGCACCTTGAGTTCATTTGAAGACATGTCCATCTCAAAAATAGAAGCACTTGATGGGATATCGTAGCTTTTAGAGATAGTAGATTCTGAGTAATCAGTTTCTTCGATAGTTAATGGATAGTGATCATCCAGATTAGAACTGGGATCAACAAAACTAGAAGCTAGTAATGTATTCGTTTGTGCTACGCCGTATGATGCGCCTAGGGACACCATTACTAGCATAGAAAGAATTGCCTTCTTCATATGCGGAAAATTAGATTAAATATTAGGTTAATATTGGTTGCACTAGGAGAGGTTAATTCCGTCGTACGTCAATGAGACACGTAATTTGAAGACATCCCCCTATGCAGACAATCTTACTTTGAGTATAATTTGCCAGTATTTTACATTTACTATACTTGAGCGCAAAGTAGGCGACGTAAATTTAGTCGGCTACTTAGCACTGATACTAAGAAGGGGCCATAAATTAGTTTTATTTAAACGTTATGAAACTATGCGATATCACGTAAATGCAGATTAAATTAGGGTGAAGTAGGGGGGAGAAAGTACTTTGTTTGACCACTTGGAGTTATGTAATTATAAAACTAGATTAAAAAAATCAAGCCAGTAATTCATGCCAGGTTTTAATTTTGCTGGTCGAATGCTTTGATTGGCACTTGGGTAAGTATAGAGACGTAATTAGGATGGATAGGCATAAGCAGGCTATTGATTTAGGTCTATTAAAATTATCGAGCTGGTGAGGTAGATCTTTGATGATAGATCGCGTGTGGATAGATGTTCACTTGGATATCTATGTAACTTAAGTCACATACTATTGTAAGGGCATATTTATCTTTGTTGGCTATCAACCCTGTATCAGTATGAATATGTTATCGAGTATATGGAATTACAAATGTCCACGTTGTCGTCAAGGAGATCTCTTCGTGAAGCCTTTTAATCCAAAGGATCCTCTGAACATGCATAAGGAATGCAGCAATTGTAAGTTAAATCTACATCCTGAGCCAGGATATTATTACGGAGCGATGTTTATATCATATATATGGACAGGTTTTCTATGCTTGAGTATTGTTGGTTTCTGTATGCTTGTATTAGGATGGGGAGCAAATTCTGCCATGGCGATGTTAATCTTTATCATGGCCGTAATGTTTTTCTTTGTTATGCGTGTATCTAGGGTTATGTACATACATTTAGATGTTAAGTATGATCCATCTAAAAAGAACTAATAAAAGTTCTAAATTTACAAGATGAATTTTATACCATTCGATATCAAGTGCTACGACCGATTATTTGAAAGATTTTCTTATGTCTTCGAACCCGAACTTATTAACGAGATCTGCGCCAATGGACAGCTACGAAAGTTTGATGAGGATCAGACACTTGTTGATGTAGGGGATACGATTACACATATGCCTCTAGTTATATCTGGTTCTATTAAGATAATGACAGAAGATAAAGATGGCGCTGAGCTGCTTCTATATTATTTGGAATTAGGGGATACATGTGCGGTTACACTTAATTGTTGTACCAGTGGGTCTAAGTCCACAGTACGTGCTACTACAGAAACTAAAGCCGAAGTTCTATTTGTTCCAGTTAGCTTTATGGAAATATGGATGGTTAAGTACAAATCATGGAGAAACTTTATTCTTGATAGTTATAATTCAAGGCTCAATGAAATGGTGTCAGCTATAGATAATATAGTATTCAATAGCTTAGAAAGTAGGCTTGAAAAATATCTTAGAGATAAAGCTTGGATTGCAAAGTCTGCAAAGTTGAATATTTCTCATCAGGAAATAGCCAATGATTTACATTCATCGAGAGTGGTGATATCGCGATTGATGAAGAAGTTAGAGAAAAACGGTCTCATCTCGCAATCTAGGAATCGAGTAGACTTTCTCGAGTTTATGGATAAATAATCTGTCTAAGATCTTTAGTCTTAAAAAATAATACCCATGGTAACATATGTAATATTAGGTGTAGCGATTCTGTTAATCATCAAGAAGATTATTGATAAGCGTAATTCTACAGTTAAATCTATTTCTGGAGCGGAAGCACTTGCTGCGCATGCAGAGGGTAAAGCTACTTTTATAGATGTACGTACTCCAGCAGAAGTATCTCAAGGTAAATTAGAAGGAGCAATCGAAGCTAATGTGACCTCAATAATGTTTAAGAAGCAGATTGTGAACTTGGATAAATCAAAACCTTACATAGTATATTGTCGTAGTGGTATGCGTAGTTCCAAAGCATGTAAGATGATGGAAAAGGCAGGGTTTACAGATTTGACCAATCTGAGTGGAGGGTATATGAGTCTAAAATAAGACTCTTATTAGATTAAGCATATTTCACGTATATAGAATTTCACCTATAGTTTAATAGTAGTACTTTGATAGTAATAATTAACTGTTCGAACTATTTTCGGTCTAGACAGTAACATTAATGTAAATTTGGGGTTTAGTTACAAATCGAATACATATAGCATATGAAAGCAATCAACACTATCATTACAACACTCTTAGTAGCAATCCTATTAGTAGCTTGTGGAAGTCAATCAGAGAAGAACTCTACACGAGTAGCATCGTCAGAGCGTGAAGCAAAGAGTAATTCTGGACAACCGGATGAACAGTTAGTTGTAGCTAAAAAGCTAATTGCTTCTGCAGATCAAGATAAAGTGAAAGCGGTAGATGCTAAAAAGCTCTTTAAAAACTATTGTGCGTTATGTCACGGACGTAAAGGGAATATGAAAATCAATGGTTCTAAAGATTTATCAAAGTCTAATTCTTCATTGGAGCAGCGAGTTGCACAGATTTACTTCGGTAAAGGTACCATGACACCATTTAAGGGCATGATAGAAGATGAAGAGATCATAGCGGTAGCTAAATATATAGACGAGTTAAAGAAATAAGAGATTTTTGTTTTTTAAAACTTAAATCCTAATTGGAACTGAGTGTAAACGTCGTAATCTTCTGAATGTATCAATGAAAAAGATATAGCATATTCTGTGCTATAAGGAGCTAGAAAAAATCCAATTCCGTAGCTGTTCTTCCAATCATTATTATTGAATGTAATATCGTCATTCCAAACCTTGCCTCCATCATAGAGTATAAAAGTACCTACGTTGAATTGAATAATAGGGGTTTGGATTGATCCTAGATCAAAGCGTACTTCAGTATTGTAGAACGTAGCATATTTATCCAAAAAACGATTTCTTGTATATCCTTGTAATCCAGTATTACTACCCAGTGAACTAAGATGATAGAAATTGGCCTCTCCTAGAGATGCTTGATAGCCAATCTTAGCGGCCAGTGTGGTCGTGACTCCCAAGTCTATACTTTTATAGTAGCTTATATCCGAAGATATATTTGCAGTTACCTTATTGTTGCTTGATATCCGAGTCTCTATACTTGTATTGAATTTATTGCCGGCTGTAGGATACTTTGTCCTATCAGTAAAGTCAAGCGAAAGAGATGTCTGATAGCCATAAAAGAAAGTATTGCGAGGAAGATCTATTTCTCGTAGCCCTGAATTTTCTTCCGCATCTATTCCATGAAACTCTCCAAAAAAAGTATTTTCAAATTCACTTTTAGTGAAAAATGTTTTTGATAATCCAATATCATATCTACCGAAGTCATAGTCTAACCTATACAAACCATCCTCTCTAGCTTCGTGATCAAATGTAGTTTCGGATCCGACACCATAGAAGAAAGGAAACTTATCGTATTCATCGCTTACTCTTAATTTGGTTAAGAAGTCAGACTTACCTAAAAAGTGTCTATAGCGGAAAGAAGCATCCATTCTATATGCTCCTATTTCAGGGTAGTAAAGCGCATTTACTTTGTAGTATTTAGCAAATAGGGGTTTGTTGTATCCTTGAATAATATATTGTAGTCCGACATCAATTCCCCATCCATTTCCGGAGCTTTTACTGATACTTGGTATAGGTAATATACTATTTTGACCTTGAGCGTATGGATCATAATAAGGGGCTCTTTTGGGTCTTTTTATTTTTGTTTCCTTAGTGCTACTTTCAATGAGATCTTCATCTTGGCTATCATAGACTTGGGTCAATTTCATTCGGCCATCTACGGATGAGTCGTCCGTTATATGATCCGTTTCATCTCCACCGATGATTCTTATTTTGATAGATTTACTAGCATCACCACTTATGTTAAATTCATCTTCTCCGTCTAATCCGTAGCAATATATGGTGGAAGTAAACTCAGGGGAAAATGTTCTGTGATAAAATTTCTTTTTTCGATCATTGGATTTGTTGCTACTGTATACGGTAACGCTTACTGTACCATCAGCATTTCGTACGATGTCAAAGATGTCTCTTTTATTAGAGCCTGTAATATCAACATCATGTGCTAAGTTGCAGTAGTGAATGTATACTGCACGTTCGAGATCAGATTTTCTACTCTTAAGCTTAGCGCTTATTTCATCACTATATAGATCGCGTACTTCCTCAGGGAAAGCGAGCATAGCTTGGTCTATTAGATCGTCCGTCATTATTCTGATAATATACTCTGCGGCTTCTTGCCATTCTTCAGCGGTTATCTCCGTTGCCAATTGACGATCAAGATGATACGCTTTGAAGTTGAGTTGACGAAGATTGCCAAATTCGTATCCAAAATTTTCAGCATTTGCTACAAAGAAATCAGCCGCTTTGGGTACGATTCCTGTCCATTTAGAAAATACGTGATCACGATCTTTTGGAATTGGCTTATAGATTTTTTCACCATCTATTTCAAACATAGCCCATTTCCAATTATCTTCATGTCTATCCCAATCTCCGATATACATATCAAAAACTCTGGCTTTAGCGAAGGCCAACTTGTCTATACGATTCTTGGAATTTCTAGTAAGATCGCCTAGCATCTGAAATGTCGATACCACATCATCAGCTCCCATATAGCCTTCTCTTTTTTTAGATTTTCCTTTCGGCTTCTCTTCTAGCGTTCCCAGTTTGTTATTGAATTCAGAGTACTCTTGCATCTGATCCTGATTAGGAGACATGATGTATAGTTCAGGTTTGATATGTAATATATCTGTCTCTTTTATCAGTTGGTAAGCTACCAGTGGGCCATATGGATGCATCGTCGTTATGAGCTCTTGTACGATGTCCTTATATATAGAGTTTTGTAGTATAGAGTTGAGACTTTTTTCTGGCTCTTTGTCTAATGCTCTGAATGCAAATTTTTGATTATCCTTGGTTTTTAATTTTACGGACTGTGTTTGTAGCCCTCCTCCTCGGCTATATGGCGAGAGCTTACGTTCTTCTAGATTCAATGGAGTCGCAGCGACAGGAGTATTCCATGCTTTTCTATAACCACTACCAAAAAACCAATTTTTGATTTTGCCAGATTTATATTTTTTACTGGCTTGCACAGAAGTCTTCAGATTCACATGAGCTGGAGGTGATGTACGTCTAACGTTGGTCACTGTTTTTGGAGTAATATCAATTTCGGTAATTCCAGACTCATTTACGACTTCTAGTTTAGCGACTTCATCTGTGTAGCTAAGTCTATAGTAACTAGGCAGTCGGCTTTGGTATATAGAGTGCTCCACATTCTTGTGGATAGGGTAGCTATGAGTGCCACTATTTACATTCATACTTAGAAGCCCATTGTTTTGGTATATCGCATTTACATGATCGTGTCCAGCTATGATGCTTACATTGTCATTGCTGGCAAGCTTATTCATATAATTGGAATAGTACTGGTAGTTGGCAGATGTAAGATCCTGTTGATTGCCTATATTTCTTTTGTAAGAGGCATATAAGTTACCCACGACAGGTATCATATCATATGGCCATAAACCTTTGCCACCGAGTGGCGTATTAGATATAGTATTGTGGTGAGCAAGGATTATTATATTTTTTGAATCATTTTTATCGATAATAGATTCGAGTTCTTCAAAAAAATCTGCTCTGTTGAATGTATTGCAATCCGCGTCTTTCGCTTTGAATCGAATCTTACGGTCCAAAAACCAATTAGAATTTATTGAAATAATTATATTCTTATCATCTACCTCAATGATTTGAGGGTCTGGACAATATCTACCATCAGTGAGATATTTAAAATCTTTTTTATGATCTAGTTTCTTAAAATTTTTGAGATCATTCTGGTCCGTATTTCCAGTCAGAAACTTTACTTTGATTGCATCATGTGATTCTTTGAGTTTAAGTAAGTTGCTGATCTTATTGTCTCCTAAAGAAAGTACAGTTTGCTTTCCTGGTGTATTATTCACATCGTGTAAGTAGAGTTGATACAGTTCATCATCCATCTCTCCGGTAAGATTGGAAAACACATAATATACTCTCTCTTGCGCAGAAGCTTTAATGCCTAAGAGCAGCATACAGCTCATTGATATAAATAGTAGTCTTAAAACCATTTACAAGTGTAGCTATAATTCGAAACTATTAGTAACTATCTAGGGTATCTTAGATGTCCGATATGCATCATTTTACCTATATATGGCGAAGGTTTAGTCTTTTACTAGCTTCATCACAAAGAATTCCATCATGGTCTCTAATTCGCTTAAATCTCCTTTTGGAACCTTTATGTCGGTTAGTCTAGGTAAGTGCTGTGCAAAGTGAACCTGATTTTTAGCCATCTCTAGCATATTACTAGCCAAACTGTGAGGATATGGGAAACTGGGATTTATTGCAAGAATAGCTCTTGCTATGGTCTCGGCTAACTCTTTGTAGCTTGAAAATATTCCATGTTTGTTTTCCTCGTCTACCGCATGGGTATGATACGCTTTAGAGCTTTCGTTGATTATAATTCGATGTAATAGGCTCTCATTGATGTACTCATTCAACGCATTTTCAGAGGTGGCATTTATAATTGATTTTATTATGATCTTCAATCTGCGCTCTGGGTCATCAATGTTCAGCGTATGGATACTGATAAGATATTGTACCCATTGCCAATACCATGATGTTAAAAACAAAAGTAATTGATGCTTGTTTTCAAAGTATCGGTACATAGATGCTTCAGTTGACTCTATTTCTAAAGCCAATTTTTTAAACGTAAAGTCTTCTAGGCCTATCTCATCGATAAGATTGATACTATGCTTTAATATCCGTTGACCCAGCTCTGTATTCTGAGGATCACGACTATATAAACTGTCATTTAGCGAAAATTTGATGCCTGTAATCACATTGTATAGTTTTGAAATCACGAAAGTCATACAATTTACTAAAGATTTTAAACTTTTATTAAGAATAGTAAAACTATTATCTCTAAAAGTTATTTATATTTACATCATAATTAATTCAAGTCATGCGACTATTGTTTTTCATAACTTTCTTAACCGCTATTCTCTTCAGTGAGGTAGTAACTCATGTGGTATCATGGGATAGTGGCTACTCGTCTGATTACGAGGGGCCTGTAGATGAGTCCAATGAAAACGAAAGTAGTGAAGACAGTAAGGAAGATAATGCGGAAGAGGATAAACTCTTTGAAGTATCTACGCTTTCTGCGACTGTAGTATCTAGTACTATAGTAATACAGCCAAGGTCTTATAGAACCTTCTCATCTCAATCTCTGAGAGAAATACATTCGCCCCCTCCAGATTTCGTATAGATAAATTATCTGATTAAGGATTTTCATTGTATTCTAAAAGTACCATATTTGATCCAAGTCATTAACCATCCGTTTTTGATACTTGCTTAGAATCATACTTTGATAATGGAAATAATGTATAGCCATATCAGTTAACGATTACATTTTGAATGGTCCATATATCACATATCAATAATGTAATATGGAGTCCAAAATGTATAGAATAAGAACTCTCTTTAGCACATAGTGTAAGAGGAAGTTACTTACTCATCTATCCTCTATTAACCCTCTATTGAGTTTACATATTCTCGATTATAAGCAACATATCTAATGTACAAATATATAATAGTGATAGCCTTCCTTATGCCTTTTGTAGCATCGTCTCAGGATAGTGATATGGGCAACTGGCTGATTTATATTGGTAACAAGAAATTGGATAATCAATGGAATGTGCATCATGAAGTTCAATATCGTAACTATAATGCTATAGGAGATCTAGAACAGCTGCTGCTTCGTACAGGTATAGGTAAAAATCTAACTGAGGGGAATAATAATTTGCTTTTGGGGTATGGATTTATTAGAAGTGAAAACTATGCTAATGCAGAGGATAAGATAGTGGTCAATGAACATAGGATATTTCAACAATTTATCACAAAGCAATCTATAGGAAAGGTAAATGTACAACATAGATATAGATTCGAACAGCGGTTTGTAGAGGATGATTTCAAGCTGAGGTTTAGATACTTTTTGGGCTTGTCTTACCCGCTCACAGATCAGTTCTATTTATCATCATACAATGAGATTTTCATCAATACGGTACAGAATGCCTTCGATAGACATAGACTATATGGAGGATTAGGCTACAAGGTATCAAGTCAAGTAAAAGTCGAACTAGGTTATATGAATCAGTTTTTGACTGCACTCAATAGGGATCAACTCAACTTGATCGCTTTTGTAAATTTTTAGAAAACAATACATCACAAAAAATAGATTAAAAAAAATAAATAAATGAAGAATACAAATAGTAATTCCATGATGGCAAACTTGAAGAGTGATTTACCCGCAAGTATAGTTGTCTTTTTCGTTGCTTTACCGCTTTGTTTAGGTATAGCCTTAGCGAGTGGAGCACCTTTATTTTCTGGTCTTATTGCAGGTATAATTGGAGGTGTAGTTGTGGGTGGATTGAGTGGGTCACAGATTGGAGTTAGTGGACCAGCGGCAGGTCTAGCGGCTATCGTTTTGACGGCAATTGGAACACTTGGAGGTTTTGAAAATTTCTTGTTGGCGGTTGTGCTTGGAGGTGTTATTCAGATAGTTTTTGGTGTACTTAAGGCAGGAGTAATAGGCTATTATTTTCCATCGTCAGTCATTAAAGGAATGCTTACAGGTATTGGGTTGATTATCATACTGAAGCAGATTCCTCACTTCTTTGGATACGATACTGATCCAGAAGGTGATTTCGCTTTCAATCAAATAGATGGACACAACACATTTTCAGAGTTAGGCTACATGCTTGAGAATATTAATATGGGATCAACACTGATTGCAGTAGTTGGATTAAGTATATTGATACTTTGGGATAAAGTCTTATCTAAAAAAGGTAAAATATTCAAAATAATACAAGGTCCATTAGTAGCGGTGGTATTAGGTATTGTGTATTATCTCGTAATGGGAAGCTCTGATACTTTAGGAATTTCATCAGATCATTTGGTTCAAGTGCCAGTTCCTACAGATTTTGATTCTTTCTTAGGTCAGTTTAGTGTTCCTAATTTTTCGGCTATAACGAATCCTGCCATATGGGTGACGGCATTTACTATAGCATTAGTAGCTAGTCTAGAAACGTTGTTATGTGTAGAAGCTACAGATAAGTTAGATCCGGACAAGAGAGTTACACCTACTAATAGAGAGCTCTTAGCGCAGGGTGCCGGTAATGTACTTTCTGGTATGATAGGTGGACTTCCGATCACACAAGTAATTGTAAGAAGTTCTGCTAATATCCAGTCAGGAGGAAAGACGAAAGCTTCAGCTATCATACATGGTTTATTACTCTTAGTATCTGTCATATTGATTCCAGGTATTCTTAATATGATACCACTTTCCGTATTAGCGGCGATTCTACTTATCGTTGGATTTAAGTTAGCTAAGCCAGGGTTGTTTGCTACGATGTATAAGTTAGGTTGGAAGCAGTTTTTACCATTTATTGTGACCGTGCTAGGTATCATCTTCACTGATCTATTAATCGGTATAGGTCTCGGGTTATTAGTGGGTATCGTAGTGATACTACTTAAGAGTTATCAAAACTCACACTTTCTTAATATCCAAGATCAAAGTAATGGTAGAGTGAGATTCAAAATGACATTGGCAGAAGAAGTTACCTTCTTCAATAAGGGAGCGATTTTAAAAGAGTTGGATGCATTGCCAGAAAATAGCTTTTTGGAATTAGATGTTCGTCAAACGAGATATCTAGATTTCGATATTATAGAAATTTTGGAAAATTTTTCAGAAAAGGCACGTAGCAAAAATATTGACATCAAATTAATTTCTGAACGTGGTACCGTCGAAAATCCAGAGAGTTTTATCAAGTTTTTCAACCTAATGCCGAGGATTATAGATGTCAAAAAGAAATCAGCTTAAAACCAATTTTGAAAAAGAAATAATTATAAATAATAGATTAATCACAATAGAATAATAATAACTATGAAAGCACATACTAAAGAAACTCAGAGCTCAATGACTATTAAATCATCCGTACAAACATTAATGGATGGTAACACTCGTTTCTTAAATGGAACGTCAGTAAATAGAGATTTTTTGGCTCAAGTAAAGGACACAGCGACTGGGCAGTATCCGTTCGCTTCCATATTGAGTTGTATAGATAGTAGAGTCCCTACAGAAGTGATTTTTGATCAGGGAATTGGTGATTTATTCAATGCGCGTATCGCTGGTAATTTTATCAATGAAGATATACTAGGTAGTTTGGAGTTTGCCTGTAAGTTAGCTGGATCTAAAGTAATCATGGTACTAGGACATACTTCGTGTGGAGCTGTAAAAGGAGCTTGTGATCACGCGGAGCTAGGTCATCTTACTCAGATGCTTGATAAAATCATGCCTGCTGTAGACGCAATACCCACTGCTGAGGGTGAAGATAGAAGTTCTTCTAATACACAATTTGTAAATGCAGTATCTGCTAAGAATGTTGAAATAGCAGTCGCGCAGATTAGCGAAAAAAGTGAAGTACTTAAAGAAATGTATGACAACGGTGAAATAGATATAGTAGGAGCCATGTACGATGTACGTACAGGTAAAGTAGAGTTGTTATAATTGAATATGTTAAATAGTTCGTTCTTTATTTGATTCACATTTGTGGTGGCCTTTTTTTAGTAACCATTACAATAGATGAATTGCATTGTACTCGCTGCTAATTATCTTGAAGATTCAAAGATGTTTTACTGCGTTAGGTTTAGATAGCAGTTATAGTAAGCCTTTATTGTAGAGATGTAAATAGGCGAGCACAGTCGTAAAAAAGAGCCAAGTTTCAATGCGAAACTTGGCTCATTTTATATGTTTATATTTGTCAGTAAATCATGTGATGAATGTTGAAATATATCAGCACACTAATATGTTTTAGAGTGTGATTTATTCTCTCTTCATTCTTCGCTCACCTCGTGGACCTTTATTGTTACTCACTAATGATTTTATAAATTCATCCATCTTCGAAAGCTGCTCTTGATTACATATCTTTCTTACTTCGTTGAAGTGAATGTCATTAGCCTTATAAACCAGTTGTGTAATAGATTCAACCTGAGCATAGAGGCTATCTTTCGTTGCATTAATTTCACTATGGTTATAGTAGGCTACACTAGCTTCTTCTAATTGCTTATACAGCTCCTTTGACTGTTCTACATGTTTGTCCTTACTCTTCTCAAATAATGCAATCTGAGTATCATCAAAATCAAATCTCTCAATGATACGCATAGCGCGCATTTCAGGATTGTGAGGCCCTCGTGGTGGTCGATTATCTTGCTTGTTTAAAAATAGATAACTAAGTATGGCTACATTGAGTAAGACTAATAATCCTACTAGTAAACCGAGTAGCTTTGTTTTATTCATTGTAAAGTGATTTTGTTGGAATTAGATCGTATGATGATGTGGTATTGGTAGTAAATGATTGCTCTGCTGAGGTATCATTCGATTTGTTTAATACCATCATATTGATCATGATTAATAATGTGAAACTTGCGGCTATTCCAACAATAGTACTTAACGATACTTTGTCGACTACAGCCGTATATCGTATGGCAAGATTCTCCATTTTTTGTAAAAACTCATCTGACGGTACTGCTCTACAACTATGATCTAGACTCTCTAGGATTTTGTCTGCGTTTTTGTGATTTTCCATCATTATCTTTTGCCTTTTTTAAGGATTAATACTCCTTCTGCTTCTAAATATTTTTTTAAGTTCGATTTAGCTCTTGTAAGTAAGCTTTCTACCGCTTTCAATGATAATCCTAAAATATCAGCGATTTCCTTTTGCGGCATTTTATCTAGTTTTGCAAGTATTAATGCCGATTTCTGATTCTCTGGTAATTGGTTAATTGCAGCAAATAGTATATTCATCTGTTCTTTGCTCTCAAGCTCAATACCTGGATGTACAAAATTTGAAGGCTCATAATACTCTGATCGATCTCCATCTGCTACTCGATTAATAGAAATTATTTTACCAGATCTTTTCTTTCTGTTCTTATACTTTAAAAAATCCTTCGATTTATTGAGCGCTATACTATAAACCCAAGTCTTAAGCGTAGCTTCATTCTTAAATCTCTTGAGTCCAGATAAAGCAGACATCAAGGTATCCTGTACTATTTCTTCTGCATCTTCTTTATTTTGAACATAACTTAATGTTGCGTTATATATCCATATCGTAGCTTCCCTAGCAAAGAGCTTAACCTCTGCTGGATCGTTTTCAATAAGCTTCGATATATTTATTGATTTTAGGATAAGCTACTTTTTCAAGATGTATATAGTATTAGTAGACACTTTACTATAATTCCTTCGCTAGACGACAGAAATAATTTTAATAGCTAATAAAGAAGAAGTGTTAATACCATCTGTGGCAACTTCATTACTCGTGAATCTTGTTTTTCATGATGCCATTGCTTTTTTTGTATCTCAAATCTCCATCTCGACCTACGTAGGATAAGATTAATTCCTTCTTATTGATTTTCTTGATATAGTAGCACATATCTATATCTAGCATGGATATAAATCTAGCCTCTACTTTCACCACTTTATGACCTTTGGCTGTATCATTATTGCATTGATCAGCTAATTCAAAGTATCGCATTTTTCCAAGGTTTTTACCGTTCCTTGTTTCTTGTCTGGTATTATCTTTTATGATGATCGAAGTGTGTTTGTCATCACGGCTATTCCAAGTCCCTTGAAGTAGTTGCATAGTATTTTGCACTCTAGGATCTTTGGAAGTCATTGCATTAGATATAGATGGGGTATCATCTGTTGAGGCGCTATCAGTTGATTGATCATTTTTGCATGATGCGGCTAATGTTATTGTAAATAGAATCAGTATTAAGTATTTCATTTTCTTTCTTTTTGGGTCAAGAGGTATTGATGTTTTGTCAAGCGTGTTGATCAGTATCTAACAATGCGATGTAGATATATTAGTTTTTGTTAATTTAAAATCATGGCTGCATGTGGGATGCCATCTTCATCATACCGAGGAATATCCATCTCCATGAATCCCATGGCACTATAGAATGGTAGTGCATATACCTGTGCTGATATTTTAGTGGTTTCGTCAGGATATAGTTGCTTGATACCATCTATACTCGCCTGCATCAGTCTTTTTCCTTCACCTTTGCCTCTATATGACTTCGAGGTGATGACACGACCTATTGAGTTGTGCTGTGTATAGGAGATACCTTTCGGTACTAATCTGGCATACGCATGTATGCAGCCGTCAGCATCTGTGCCAACTACATGATGACTTGCCTGATCTTTACCATCGGCATCCAAGTAGGGACAGTCTTGCTCTACTATGAATACTTCTTGTCTAAGTACCATTAGTCTATAGAGTTGATCTAGAGATAGATCATTAAATGTGATAATGGAATATTGTAACATGGTGGAAAGATAATGAACCCAATCAGTATTCCATCAATAATATTAATTTGGCTTATCCTTAATAGATTAGAATGTAGGTATACAGTCGATAGCCTATATCAAGGTGTTAGACTTGAAGTAACAAGACCAAATTGCGTACTAATAACTTAAACTAGATAGGGCAGTAGGAAGCATTTCGTCAGTGTCAGCTTCCGCTTTGATTTGATACACGCCTAGGATGCCGATATGATTCTCTTGTAAATCATTTATGTTTTCAAATTTTGTGCATTCCATATCTGTCGTAAAAAATATATGATCATATGGAGGTTTTAGTCCATCTTCAGATACATCTCTTCTACTGTGAATGACTTGTGCTTTCGCTCTAAATCTTGAAATTGCATTGGCCCAGTAAACCATATTGTAGTCACCTAATGCTATTACTGGAGATTGCTTATCTCTGATGCGGTGACTGATTTTATCTAAATGCTCTTTGGTCCGTAGGGTTGTCGTTTTGGTGATTTCAGGTACGATATATGATCCTAGAACTGATATCTTTCTATCATCTATAAGTAACTCAGCCTGTAGATTAGGTTTGTTGTCAAACATAAAGGTGTCCATAGAAGCAAAATTCTCCTTACTATACATCGCCATTCCATAAGGATCTATCCTTACTATAGACATGTTATAAGGGTAATCTTTTTTCAGTTTGTCTTGTAGGATGTAATTCCAATCTGGAGTAAGCTCTTGAAAAGATAGCAGATCTACATCCAGTTCGTGAAGAGTATTGATCAGGTGATCTAAATCTTGGATATTGCTAACATTAAAGTGGGCTACAGATAATTTTGCCTCTGTATTAGCAGTAGGCATAATCATGGTGTCATTAGAGGCATTCTTAAGAAATATACACATGAGCATACATGCACTCAGGCTGGTCGCCATTAATTTAGAGTAGTTGATGGTCAGTGCTCCAAATCCAATCAGCAGCATACCTATCATGATATGGACATTATAATCCAATAATTGCACTCCTAGTATGTTCTCTGGGAAAAATACAGCCAACCCGGCTATAAGTATCACAGCCGCGGATATGATGTACTGACTTACGTTATGTCGTCGTTTACTTTTCATTCCTTTCTATCGAGAATTTTACTGTGGGGTTGGCTAGCGTTCTCTATTTTTGTAAAAATAACCTTATTTATTCAATGAAATCCGCCAGAACGCATACTTTCTTGAAATTTTTAACATCTCCATCAGGATGGAAAAGCTCAGCTACGATTATATATAGACCAATTTGTGATAGGCTGCCCTCCATAGATGTACCATTCCAAGTGATGAGCCCTTCTGAAGCGAGGAGGCCATTGGAAACGATTTGATTTATTTCAAAGCCTTCATCATCGAATACTTTAATATTAGCTACATAACCTGGTTTGTCAAGCTTATAATTGATAATTAGGAAGTCATTATTTCCATCTGAATTTGGAGAAAATACTTTTTCAACGAGCTCAAATTCACCATCAGAAAGTACTTCTGGTAATAGGTTAGAATTAGGCATTCCTGGAGTCGCAAATCCAGCAGTGCTAGATGCAGAATGCCAATTTTCGCCAGATTGTGAATCGGCTGTGAAGCTGATACGCTCTAGGCTTACACCTTCTGTGTCGTCTAATAATTCAAAATGTAAATCCTCAGTATAGTCAAATTGATCTATGTATACATCACTTGCGGAAGAGTGGCTTAAACTTATGTTTCCAGAGTCATTATTAAATGATGGTAAATCAACTTCAATAATCTGATCTTCATCGTGAGTTGGATAGATCGCTATCAAAAAAGCTTTGTCTTCTGTAAAGCATAGATATTCGCCTGGTAGCAGTTCAATATCTTCGGTGATAGTCTTCTGTTCTTCTTTGTCAATATTGGATAGAATCAATCCATTGAGATTGAGAAATTTGTCAGACGTATTATAGATTTCTACGAAGTCTGTTCCTCCAGAATATGGATCTGAAAGTATTTCACTAATTGCTAAATCTCCGACACTTGGGGAGACAGTTACTACAAATGCTTCTGCTATTGCCGTGATAGGATTGCCGTTTTCATCTTCTACATTCATGATCGCCAGTTGATACGGTACACCTGAGGCAAATGCATTTTCAAAAACCAAGAATACCTTTACTCCATCTGCAGTAGCCATACTAGGTGAGCCAAATGCCTGATCTACAACGTAATTGGCTATGTTTTCTGCACTACTAGCATCAACTTTTTCATTGAAAGTAAGTAATAGCGATTTTTCTCCTGTTACTGATAAATTGGACAGTACAGGCCCTTCTTCATCCTTTTCAAATTTTGTGATGCTGATGTCATCGTAAAAGAAGTTCTCTTTTCGAGTCTCAGTATACTTGCAATACAGACCAAAGGTATTTAGTGTACTAAAGCTATATGTGTCATCCATTACTTCAAATTCCAACTCGCTAAATCCAGTTAGATCATAGTCTGTATTAAAGCTCCAAAGTCCATCTGGATAGATCGTGATACTGATTCTGGCTTGAGCTGGATCACTGGCTATAGCGCCATCACTGGCAGTTGCAAGTAAGGTTTCTTCTCCGCTATCAAGGCGGTATAGTTTGATCGCGTCATTACTGCCAGATTCGCCAATCTGTAGATAGTACCCGTTAGCTACAGATGGATCTATATTGTCCAATCCAAGATAGATCAATCCAAAATTGCTAGAAGATGGCGACATTTCAAATCTAAATGTCATATCTAATTGAATCGTATCAGGAAATGTTAAGGATGTATACAATGAAGATACGCCAGCTGCTGGCGACATTAGCTGTAATTCTCCCTCAGCATTAACTACAAAATCTCCTACATCACCTGTCCAGGTTGGTCCATTCGTAAAATCACCATCGCTGAAATCATCAACTAATTGAGCGCTAGTTCGTTCTGTACAAATTATCAATGATAGGAAGAGAAAAAGACGAATAATTGAGTAAGGCATACGTATATTAGCTTTGTGTATTCAAATGGTTGCTAAAGCTACTATAATTACATTAATAGAAAGTAAATTTGTGGAATTGATATTCGTTATATACAATAGAGATTTAGTATGAAAATAGCAATAGTAGGAGCTACAGGGCTTGTAGGAAAGGTAATGCAACAGGTGTTAATAGAGAGAGGCGTACATGCCGATGAATGGTTATTGGTCGCCTCAGATCGTTCTGCTGGAAAGAAAATCAGTTGGGAAGGAATAGAATATACGCTTTTAACGAATCAAGAGGCGGTAGATGCAAAACCGGATATTGCTATATTTTCTGCTGGAGGTTCTGTGTCATTGGAGTGGGCTCCTAAGTACGCGGATAATGGTTGCTTTGTTATTGATAATAGCTCTGCTTGGAGGATGGATCCCACAAAAAAACTGATAGTCCCAGAAATTAATGGCGATCAAATCACAAGGGATGATAAAATTATAGCCAATCCTAATTGCTCAACTATCCAAATGGTACTGGCTCTGTCAGGTATACATCGTGAATATGGATTGAAAAGATTAGTGATATCTACTTATCAGTCTTATACTGGAACAGGTTCAGTTGCTGTCCGTCAGTACAATACTGAACGTGATAATAAAGAAGCTACTGGAGAAGATCGTGCATATCCACATCCGATATTTGCTAATTGTATCCCTCATTGTGATGTTTTTCTGGATAATGATTATACCAAAGAAGAAATGAAATTGGTAAACGAAACGCAAAAGATATTATCCGACGAGTCTATTAAAATTACTGCTACAGCGGTACGAGTGCCAGTAAATGGAGGTCACTCAGAATCAGTAAATGTTGAACTCGCAAAGTCATTCGAATTAGATGCGATCAAGACTTTATTGTCTGATACGCCAGGAGTTGTAGTGATGGATGATTTGAAGAATAATCATTACCCCACACCATTACAAGCGCATAATAAGGATGAAGTTTTTGTTGGTCGTATCCGAAGAGATGATACTGTTGATAATGGACTCAATCTGTGGGTAGTATCCGATAATCTAAGAAAGGGAGCAGCGACTAATGCAGTTCAGATAGCAGAGAAGATAATAACGCGATTCTTTTAGTGGCTAACTGTGATAGATTAACACTTTAGTTATAATAAGGAGAATATCAAAGGCAATTAAGGGTATCCACAAGACAGTGAAATTGCTGCGGAGTGCTTGATTTTTGGAAAGAAAAAGAAAAGGGCAAATAAGCTTATCACTCATTTGCCCAAAGTGAAGTGACTATGTTTTATAAATCACTCCAACTATAAAGTGCTTAGTAATAATAGCAACAGCAACTTTATTTTGTAAATCTCCAATACGCAGCAATACCACTATAGAATCCAGCTTCGCCTTTGACTCCAACTTGTTCGGTATCATTGTTAGAGAGCGTTAATTCTGAATTGTAATTATAGCCACCCTTTACTTGTAGCAATACTTCTTTCGTTGGTTTGAAAGTTAGCTTTGCTGATATGGAATTTTCTTTCTGATTCACCTGATTGTAGTGGTAGGATTCACCTTCTTCAGAATTTACGATATTGGAAGGGAGATAAGTATTTCCATATCCATCTTGGTCGTAATGCAATGAAAATTCAAAATAATCATTGAATCTTTTTCTTGCTGAAGCATTGACAGTCAGTACACCATTGTCCATCATAGAATGCATGACTACATCAATATCTTGGGCCATACTCCATTCGATACCAAGCAATCCTGGCACTCCAGCCATCAATGCAAAATCTTTATTCGGATTCCATTTCAATTCTAAGCTAGGGAAGAAAACGAATTCATTGTCTACGTTCCATTGATGTCCAGCTAAGATTGCTGGTGCTATAGACAACTGATTAGATAGCTGATATTTTACTACGAAATAATGTGCAAGCATATTTCCTCTAGATTCAAAATGACTCTCTGCATTACCTCTGATTCTTCCTTCTATGATTGAGGTGAATGTTAATTTTTCACTTGAGTAATAATTGAGGACAGATTGGAAAAAGAAATTTCTATATTCTGTATTGATATCCATTTCATTACTTGCAGATGTAAATTGATGACGATCATAATAAATTGGGATTACATAATTCCATTTTTTACGGTTTACTAAGGGAATGAAAAATTTGGATTTTGAGCTTACTCTATCTTGATGGAAGTCCATTTCGTAACCTACTAAGCCTTCGCTTAGTCTAGAGTTTTTTCTAAGAAAGAAATAGTGAAAATCGCTATTGTTAGTGGGGTAGTAATTGTCGTCAATAGGTGATGGATGGTCTGTCTTTGTGTCTTGAGCTGTTGCACTGATTATGCCGAACAAAACCAATAGAATTACTGTTGCAAATTTCTTCATTGTTATTTGTTTGAATTAATAATAATACAAATGTAGAGTAGCGAAGAAGCTTGAATTTGTTTGAAACGGATTTTGATTTGTTCGAAAGGGATTATTTGCCAATAGCGCTGGGCCTAAATTTATATTTTTTGAAAAATGCATTAGAGAATGAGCTTAGGCTGTTGTATCCAACAAAGTAAGAAGCTTGTTGGACATTCATTTTACCGCTTTCAATCAATTCATAAGATTTAATCAATCTTTGATCTTGTAGATACCTGTAGACTGGCATGCCAAATAAAGCTTTAAATCCACTTTTTAATTTAAAACTATTGAGTCCTGTTAGTTTTGAAAGCTCAGCCAACGATGGAGGATTATCTAATTCTTTTAATAATAATTCTTTCGCAAAATGTAATTTATCGATATCCTCGCTATAGACTTTATTAGGGCTAGAGCTGATACTAGTGATCTGATTAAAGTAATGAGAAATCAGTCCCAAGGCATTACTCTCAAGCAATAGATCTTTGCTGAATCCTGTGTATTGATTGTTTAGTATTTCTTGTGTAGCGCCATACATTTTGGGCGTCATGAGGAGATTGATTCCTTCTACAAAAGGAGCATCAGGATTTAATATTTCAGAAAATTTACTTTTACTAATCTGATCGTCACTTTGTAGTAGTAAATGCAACTTTGCAGGTTCAATAAATATACTTACTTTTTTAAGTGGTTGTCTATTGGAAATTTGATGTTGTACTACAGTATCATGAGGTGAATAATAGAATGATGAATTATGTCCAGTTTTTTTTAAAAAGTGATGTTGACTTTTGTTGATTTTGACATCGACACTCAGAGTTCCAGATACGTAGAATACGAAGCCCACCATTTCGCGATCCATAGTTACTTCTTTCGAAATAGAATCTTTCAATTCAAAATCTTCGATAAGGATGGTATAGTCTTTTATTTTATGTAGCTGGACGCCCATAAGAACGTGTTATGTTGTACTGTATGGTAAATAAGGTTTGTTTCTGCTCTAAAAAAAAATCTACAACTAATTCCACGTTCAAACTGAAAAGTGGTGCTGAGTCATCAATAAAATTTTCGAAAGGTCCTTAAGAATCTTGAGAAAATGGAAAATTTGGAGCAATTACAATTGACCGAAGCCATTGTAGAACAAATATAATTCGATAAGAACTACTTTTTGTAGTAATTCGAATTAATATGCTGCGGTGTTTCTGTTATTTATTAGATTTATACTCTATCGTAAGTTTTTACAGCGAAAGCTTATTTTTGATATTAAGACAAGAGACCAATATTATATGAAAGTAGGAATCCCAAGTGAGATCGCAATCGGTGAGCAAAGAGTAGGAGCAACGCCTAAGACCGTTATTAGACTTATTAAAAAGCAAGGCTTTGAAGTATTTATCCAATCAGGTGCTGGGCATCATGCTAACTATTCAGATGAAGCATATGTGACTAGTGGTGCTACGATAGTGGACTCAGCAAAAGAGGTATACGAGAAATCAGATATCATTCTTAAGGTGCAAGCAGTTACCGATGTAGAAATAGATATGATGCATAAAGGTCAAGTATGCCTCAGTTATCTTGCTCCAGCCCAAAATTTAGATCTTCTTCAAAAGCTAGCCGATAAAGGAATCAACGCTATAGCTATGGATGCTATTCCTCGGATATCTAGAGCGCAAAAAATGGATGTGCTGTCTTCCATGGCGAATATAGCAGGTTATAGGTCTGTGATTGAAAGCGCTAATTATTTTGGTAGATTTCTCAATGGTCAAATCACGGCTGCAGGTAAAGTGGAACCCGCAAGAGTGTTAGTGATCGGAGCCGGTGTCGCAGGTTTGGCTGCCATAGGTACGGCCAAATCTCTTGGTGCCATCGTGAGTGCTTTCGATACAAGGATGGAAGTGAAAGAGCAGATACAGAGTATGGGTGCCAAGTTTCTTACCGTAGATATAGAGGAAGATGGCTCTACATCTTCTGGGTACAGTAAGGTTATGAGTCAAGCATTTATTGATGCTGAGATGGCTCTGTTTAGCAAGCAGGCAAGTGAAGTAGATATAGTGATCACCACGGCACAGATTCCAGGACGACAAGCTCCTAAGTTATGGTTGGATTATCATGTCGATGCTATGAAGCCAGGGTCAGTAATTGTCGATCTTGCAGCGTCTAGTGGA
Organism: uncultured Saprospiraceae bacterium; assembly: GCA_937995755.1. Taxonomy (GTDB): domain Bacteria; phylum Bacteroidota; class Bacteroidia; order Chitinophagales; family Saprospiraceae; genus UBA1994. The sequence continues at coordinate 39,773 of CALKJD010000052.1, forward strand.
GGTAATTGCACTGAAACCAAGGACGGTGAAATATATACGACAAATAATGGTGTTACGATTATCGGAAAACTAAGTCAGTTACCATCGCAAGCTAGCCAATTGTATGGCAATAATTTATGTCACTTATTAGATGATATGGGGAAGGCTGAAGATTGGAAAATAGATATGAATGACGACGTAGTCAAACGTGCTATGGTAACTTATAATGGTAATGTGCATTGGCCTCCTGAGCCACTACCCGTGAGTCCGCAGAAAGTAATTTTGGCTGCAGATTCCGAAAAACATTTGGCATCGAAAGTGGATCAATCCAAATCAAGCTCAAATAATACGATATTATCACTTGTATTGATAGGTGCATTATTATACTTACTTGGACTCTATGCTCCTAAGGAGTTTATGGGCCATTTTACAGTTTTTGTTTTATCAGTTTTTATTGGTTGGCAAGTGATATGGAATGTGTCTCACTCATTGCATACACCGCTTATGGCAGTGACTAATGCGATTAGTGGGATTATTATCATAGGAGGTCTGCTATTGACAGAGCATGATTTGACATCACCTATGACTATCATCGCATTGATAGCGATATTGGTTGCGATGGTCAATATTGCAGGTGGCTTTTTTGTGACCAATAGGATGCTCAAGATGTTTAGGAAAGGCTAATAGATGTTCTTTCATTTCGATTGCTTTACCTAATTATCATCAACGAACTATTAATATCTACATATGATATCATCACAATTACAATTAGCATCATATTTATTAGCTAGTATTTTATTTATACTTAGTCTAGGAGGCTTATCATCACAAGAGTCTGCAAGAAGAGGAGTTTGGTTTGGAATAGTAGGTATGATCATAGCCGTATTATCAACCATATTTGGAGAAGGCGTAGAAGGGCATACATATATTATAGCAGCGATAGCGTTAGGGGCTTTAGTAGGTATATTAGTCGCTCGGAAAGTGGAGATGACCTCAATGCCTCAGCTCGTAGCCATACTTCATAGTTTTGTGGGCTTGGCAGCAGTATTAGTAGGGTATGGCTCATATCTAGATCCTGATACACAATCTTTATTAGGTTCTGACCGAACTATTCACTTGATCGAAATTTTTATTGGTGTCTTTATAGGTGCTATTACATTTACTGGATCTATAGTAGCATGGGGTAAATTAGATGGTAAGATAGGTAGTAAGCCTTTGTTATATCCAGGGAGACATTTTGTTAATATCTTATTGGTAATAGTATCTGTGGTGTTGTGTTATTTCTTCGTGCAGACGGGTGGAATAGCAGGTATGTATGCCTTATATATTATGACGGCTATTGCTTTGTTTATAGGTGTGATGTTAGTTATGGCTATTGGTGGTGCAGATATGCCAGTGGTGGTTTCGATGCTTAATTCATATTCTGGCTGGGCCGCGGCGGCGGCAGGTTTTATGTTAGGTAATGACCTATTGATAGTTACTGGTGCGCTTGTGGGTAGCTCTGGTGCGATACTCTCTATTATTATGTGTGAAGCGATGAATCGATCGTTTTGGTCTGTCATCTTTGGAGGCTTTGGTGCTGCTCCTACAGGCGAAGTAAAAGAGGTAACGGGTGACGTAACTTCTGTAGATCATGCTGAGGTAGCTCAGATGCTGAAAGATGCAGAATCCGTAGTGATTGTTCCAGGGTATGGTATGGCAGTGGCGAAAGCTCAGTACCCAATATATGCTATGGTGGAACAGCTTCAAGCGGAAGGGAAGGTAGTTAGGTTTGCGATTCATCCAGTAGCAGGAAGGCTTCCTGGTCATATGAATGTACTCTTGGCTGAAGCTAATGTGCCATACGATATTGTTCAAGAGATGGATGAGATTAATGATGAGTTACCTGATACAGATTTAGTCTTAGTGATAGGCGCAAATGATATAGTGAATCCATCAGCACAAGATGATCCGAATAGTCCAATCGCAGGTATGCCTGTCATAGAGGTTTGGAAGGCGAAGCAAGTAGTAGTTATGAAGCGATCTATGGCCACTGGATATGCAGGAGTTCAAAATCCGTTATTCTTCAAAAAGAATACAGATATGCTCTATGGAGATGCTAAGGATAGTGTTCTGAAAATAAATGCAGAGTTGACTTAATTTATAAAGCGGATGTATTGTCATGTTAAAATTTTATATTTGAATTGATATGTAAATCAAAACAACATACTATGACTACCAACAGAGACGATGACTACTTAATTTGTAAGCATTATTATAATCATATCGATGATATTTCGACTGATTACCAAGACTTTATCACATTTCAACATAAAGACAACCATTATTTTGCATGGGTGCATGATGGGAAGGTGATTTTAAGAAGTGAGGCTTATCCAGATTATGAAAGGACAGTAAGAGGCATCAAAGCGATTATTAAAAATAGAGATATTGAAGATAGATATTCAATAGATACTCAGCATGGTGTGCATTTTCTCTGTCTTTGGGGAGGAGGAAAAAATAACAAGCACACAGGTAATATGGGCGAACACAATGAGATCGGCCGTAGTTGTCCTGCTAAGACTAAAGAGCAATTATATAATCTGATAGGATTCAAAGGAAGTAAGTTTGCTAGTGCAGTTACCGGATATAAATTAGAAGGTTCTGCTGGAGGCAAGAAAGTAGCAGCTGCAGCTGTGACAGGAGCTGCCGCAGCATCTTCATTTGCGAGTTCAACCACTTCTAAAGGAGGGAGGAAAGCTGGAGCTGGAGCGTCAAGTACGACAGCAAAAGCAGCAGCCGTAACTTCAAATGATTCTGAAGGTGGATTTAAATGGTGGTGGTTATTATTACCATTGTTGGCATTAGCTGCCTTCTTTTTGTTTAAGGGCTGTGGAGGCGATGATACTAAGAGCAAAGCTACTGCTAAAACTAAAGTAGAAACTAAAGCACCAGTAACTAATGCAGCGACTGATGTGAAAACTGAGCTAAATAACACAGTAGATAATAGTGCTGAAGAAGCTAAGGTCAAAGCCGCAGAAATGGCAGCTCAAGCTAAAGCGGATGCTGCAGCAGCGAAAGCTAAGGCAGATGCAAAATTAAAAGCAGATGCAGCCGCAGCTAAAGCTAAAAGAGATGCAAAGCGAAAAGCTGAAACTGGAGGGTCAGTATCACAAGATAATATTCGTATAGGAAATAAGAATTCTGGGTTTTAATCAACTAGAATTTTATACAATAGACAAGGCCAGTGATCGCATGATCATTGGCCTTTTTTTTATATCTCTATTGTGAATTGAGAAGCATTGGGCATAAAAAAACAAGTATAATATCTCGCTTGGAGTATTATACTTGTTTATTACATTCTAATAAGAAATTTCATCAACTAGATGATTAGTTATAAAACATAAAGTAATTGCCCTATCAATTTTATGTTTGTAACCTAGTATTTTATTAAAATTCAATTAATAAGAAAGAAAATTAGAGAATAAACAACACCTACGTAAATTTAATAATCAAATTTCAATTCTATATTGCACATATTTAATTGGCCTTTAAAATTATACAGAGTTTCTTTCAATCTGTAATGATTTTCTAAATGCTAAATTAAACCTGTTTTATAGGAATATCTGTCCCTAAATGTCAAAATGTAGCTCCAAAATGCCCAAAGTAGCTCCAAAATGCTCTAAGAAAACGATTTTAAACCTCGTTTGGTAGGATATTGTGCGCTTTTTTGAACGCTGCAGAGAATTTACTTAAGTTGGTGTATCCTATTATATTTCCTACTTCTGAGACAGAATATTTATTTTGACTCAACATAGTATAGGCCGTATCTAATTTGAATTTGAGATGATACTGATAAGGAGTAAGGCCAAAAAGTAACTTGAATAGACTATTGAACTTTGTTAATGACATTCCACTCATTTTAGCTAATTCTTCATTTGAAGGATATTCAGTCCACTGGTTCTCAATAGTCTGTCTAGCGAGTTGTAGATTGACCATGTCGGTAGTATTTATAGAATTTAGTTCTGGCTTATTACTCTGAGATACTAACTTTTTCAAAAAGTAATTAAGTAATTCTAAGGAGTATATATGAAGCTGAAGAAGAGATTTTTCTTTGCCATCCTTGTATATGTCTCTTAAGAATTTCGAATATTGATAATCCAATGATTCGTATATCGATACTGGATTATCATGTAATAATTTAGTGGTCAATATTGAAGTGCAATCTGGACTAATGGCACCATCTATGTTATGTCTTAACCATTCTTTGGAGCAGTCGAGAATAAATGCTTTTATAGGTGTATTAGCTGGAATGACATATGAATTTTCGGTGGTAGCGGAGTAGAAGGTAATGTTATAATGTTCTAGATCCAACGTTTTGTCATTTTCAAGGACTAGCGTATTCGAGGTAAATAGATTTAGTACATAATGAGAATTGACCTGATAAGGCTTTCTTCTGAAGGTCATAGCGGTCTTCAAAGAACAGTCAATAATCGTTGCATTAAGACCATCTTGTACGTCTATGACTTTGATGTATCCATGGCCTCCTTCGTTTGTAATTGTTAATTTGTTGTCTGTAAGCTTAGATGGTATGTTTTTGTGTAGAGATTTTAGCCATTCAAAAGCATTGCCAGACTGTAAATTTATTTCTTTCATTAAAAAAATGGTTGTTACATATTTAGGATAGAACTTATTAAGTTTTTAAGGTAGGTAATATTTGTGACTTGTTGTATGAGTTTTTTTAAGATAGTTTAATAGAGTGTCTTAGTTGTCAAAATGAGGATTATTCATTAAAATGGCCTAAATTCTAATTTGTATTTAATCTGCCCTTGTAGTTCATTTTATTGTGTTACTTGAGGATGATATCTAACCAATGAAAATCAAATGAAAACTAAATTCCTTTTTGTCTTTATAGTATTATCTATTTCTGTGTCAGGGCAGCTAAATCCAGAAGATGTTGTATACAGATTTTTTCAGGCTATGTCTGATATAGATACTGTGTTTCTTGAAGAAGTGCTTATGGAAGATGCCTCATTGTCTAGTACGTCCCTTTTAAATGGTGGCGAAGCTATTAGTAGAGTTACCAAAAGTCAGTTTATTGAATCCGTATCTCAGGCTAAGGTTGGTGATCTGAATGAGCAAGTATCCAATTTAAGGGTAGAACAGGATGGTGGACTTGCTAATATTTGGATGGATTATAGCTTTTATTATCAAGGGCAGTTAAGTCATTGTGGAGTTAATAATTTTAGCTTGGCACTGCAATCAGGAAGTTGGAAGATACTCTCTCTTGCGGATAGTAGAAGGAAAGTGGATTGCATAGCTGATGAGGTTACACAGGCTATTAACGCTATGTTAGATCAATGGCATTTGGGGGCAGCTAGTGCAGATAGTACAGTGTATTTTGATTTGATGGCTTCTAATTCTATATATGTAGGTACTGATAAAGAAGAGGTGTGGAGTAAGCGCGAGTTTTTACGCTTTGCTGCTCCTTACTTTGCAAAGGGTAAAGCTTGGGCATTCAAAAAAGTTGAGCGGAATGTGTACTCCCAAGACTTTCATAATGTGGCTTGGTTTGATGAAGTGTTAGATACTTGGATGGGACCATGCCGAGGATCTGGCGTAGTTGTGAAAGATAATAAAGGCGAATGGAAAGTACAGCATTATGTTTTGTCAGTAGCAATAGATAATGATGATATTCAAGCGTATTTAAAAGTAATAGGTAAGAAATAAGTGATTAATCTTACTATTGCTTACAAAGGGAATGATATGCTACGTTGAGCTAAGTTTGCTTAAGAATGTGTAGGATTGAATTGATTTGCAAAACAGATGCAAAAAAAATCCCACTCAACTGATGTCAAGTGGGACTGATTATTTTCAAAGTAAATATATAATAAAGAATATTACTTCACTACGATATCAACTTTACCAGCGGCAGCTTTTGCTGCATCGCCATTTCCTTTTCCTACTGCTGAGATTTGATCTTTGTTTACTCCAAGAGTAACTAACATATCTCTGATTACATTAGCTCTTTTGTCTGCAAAATCAGCGTTTTCTTTATCGTTTTTGCCATCAGCTGTATGTACATGAACTTCTATTTTTCCTGTAGCATTGGCTTTAAGTGCAGATGCAAGTCCTTCTACTTCAGCTTTAGAAAATCCAGCGATTCTATGACCTTCCTCTTTGAATTTAATGTCAGAGAGTGCGTAAGTTGTTTTGGCTCCAGCTTTCTTTACTATCATGTTGCCAAACATCATTTTCATACGTGCTAATCTAATACGATCAAACATACTAGTGACTTTAGATCTAAATGATTCTGAAAGTGCTAATGATGGTATGATGATTTTACCATTTCTATCTAAGATGTTTCTATCTGCATCTACATCATATGATCCTGAGCTAAATACTACTGCTCCAGTTTCTGATACGATATCGAGATTGTCATTGATATCATAAGTAGTGTAATTAGTTCGGTTTAATGTAGCACCGCCTGTGTTGGCCTTTGTCGTAGTTGTTGCGGTGTTTTCTACTTTCTTAGTAGTGGCTTTTGTTTTTGTGTCTGCCGCAGGCGCAGATGTTGTTGGCGCTTGAGTTTCTACTTTTTTGTTACAGCCATCTTGAGTAAAGTACCATGCTGCTAATCCAATAAGTGCTAATGGAAGTAACCACTTTAGGAAACCCATTCCGCCTCCATCTTCACTTGATGTTTGACTAGTTGTATTGCTTGCAGCATTCAATTTTGCAGATGCATTGCCACCTAATAAGCTTCCGAGTCCAGGTACTAATCCCATCACTTCTGATTTTTGGTCATTTAGATATGAACTAAGACCACCAGCATCTAGATTTTTACTCTTGACTACTCCAGCTAATTTGTTAATTACTAAAGGAGCTAAAAACTTCAAGAGCATTCCACCTACACCTTTGCCAAGACCAGTTTTACTAAGTAGCATATCTAGTACTCCAGATTGACTATTGCCAAAGATAGATCCTAGTAGATCTGCACCAGTATCTAACCAGCCACTTCTTTTATCTTCATTACCTAAGACACCCATGATGTCACCTAGGTTGTCGTCACCATAACCACCATTCTTAAATAGGTCTAGTAAGCCACCAGCTCCACTAGTACTGCTTCCTTTGTTGATTACTCCTCCAATAATAGCAGGAAGAAACATTTTTACAGCAGATTTCATCATACTGTTTTCGATGCCTAATACATCAGATACTTTGTCGACCACTGCATTTGTCATCATGCCTTTTACGCCGTCTAATAAGCCCATAATACTTGAGTTTTGTTTTGTTAAATAGTTTGCATAAGATAGGTAATCTTCATTTTATTCAAGAAGTATAACCTACCGTTTATATTAATTCTGCAAATTAAGCTTTTTATGCTAGAAAGTATTGATTTGGCGTTTTGGGGATCATTTTTGAATAGAAGATAAATTTGAATTAACAGATAGATATTTACTAATCTTCATCCAAAACTTCAATTTCTGACCGGTCATTGTGAGTTAAGTTTTCATATAATTCATATATGACTCCATCCTTAAGACCTACCTGTGGTACCATGATATGGTCGCTTTTTGCAAAATTCATCACCTTGATATATATTTCCGAGGCAGGTATGATTACATCGGCTCTGTCTGGGTTCATTTTGAGTAATGATACTCTTTCGGATATGCTGTATTCGTCTACGTATGCGCGTAATGCTCTAAGCTCAGCAAAAGCTAATTGACCGCCTTTCTGCTTATTGGATATCTTAAATAGTTTATTGATGTTTCCCCCTGTTCCTATCGCTGTAATATTTCTATCTTCCATTATTCCGGTTTCCGCTAACCAAGATTTCATTCTTTTAAAGGTCTCAATTCGTTCTTCCTTGTAGAGTTTTCTAACAGATCCAATTCGAAAGGATTTGCTGTTAATCAGTTTTTTGCCTTTAAAAACATTAAGTTCAGTACTTCCTCCACCGACGTCTATATGTAGATAGGTGTGTTTTTTAAGAAAAGGGATTATAGCTTTATAAAGTACCTTGGCTTCACGACGCCCAGAGATGATTTCTATTTTTAGTCCAGTAGTTTGTTCGATATGATCTCTTATAGCTCGTCCATTTTTGGCTTCTCGCATAGCGGATGTGGCTACAGCGTTATATCCATCCACTTCGTATAGGTCGATTAGATTTTTGAAAGTGGCCATCAGTTTAGTGAATTTCTGAAGGGTTTCTTTCGATATCTTTCCATCTTCAAATACATCGTGCCCAAGTCGTAATGGAAATCTAAGGAACTGCAATCTTTTAAAGCTAACTAGTTTTTTCTCTTCAAATACCTTTACGATTTGTAGGCGGATAGCATTCGATCCAATATCTATTGCTGCGAGTTTCATGCTGTTTCTTGATTTTAATTTAAGTGGCTCATATGTATAAGGCATATACAAGTATATCTACTTATAACAATGTAATGATATTACGCCAACTTGCGTCTTTAATAGATGGAAAGATAAATAGGATAGGTTATTTGTTGCCGATTAGATAGTGAATAGAGTGTAAAAATCTACATCGAAGGCTTTAAGGGTATTAGAATTTTGAATTATCATAAATAATTTCCTGCTTTTAAATTGTGACATTATTCTAGATGTCAAGTAATGTAATTTATTGATTTTCAATTTAATAGATTGGCGATTCCTTTTTGGTGGGTGTGTTTGTTTGGATTTTGAGGGTGTGTTAGTAGTCTTTTGCATGTCGTTCGTCACAAAAAAATAGGAATGGTGTGACTTCATGGCTTTCGTAGGTCTAAAGGTCGTATTCCTATTTCTTAATAAAAACAAAATATCTAAATATGGATCTTTCAACTTTGAATTTAACAGCTCTTTGGGACACGGTATTAGCATGGTCGCCAAAAATAGTTGCTGCGCTTATCGTTTTGATGATTGGTTTTTGGATTGTAAATATGATTACCAAGGTAATGGGTAATTCAATGGCGAAATCTGGATTAGATGAAGATTTAGTTCCATTTCTAAAGTCATTAGTAAGTGTGTTGCTTAAAGTGTTAGTAGTATTAACTGCAGCAGGAGTAGTAGGAATAGAGATTACAGCATTTGCAGCTTTATTGGCTGGTGCAGGTCTTGCTATTGGAGCGGCTATGTCAGGTACATTGAGTCATTTTGCGGCAGGTGTGATGGTGCTTATTTTTAAGCCTTATAGAGTAGGAGATTTAGTAGATATTCAAGGTGTTGTAGGACATGTAGAAGAGATTCAAGTGTTTAATACTGTAATTAACTCTCTTGATAATAAGAAAGTAATCATGCCGAATGGTATTGCGACTAGTGGAATTATGACCAACCTAAGTGCTAATGGAAAGCTTAGAGTGGATCTTAACGTAGCGATGCCTTATGAAGAAGATTTTGATAAGGTGAAAAAAATTATTGCTGGAGCATTAGCCAATGTAAGTTCTAAATTGCCTGATGAACCTACGATAGAAATAGAAAAGTTTGATGAGAGTAATGTATTAATAGCTGTAAGACCTTATGCAACGGATGAGACTTACTGGGATGTATATTTCAACTCATATAAAGAGATCAAAAAAGCGTTTGGAGCTGCCGGAATAGACGTTGCATATCCAACGAGAAAAATTAAGAATATATAATTGCCCTATTTATTTAAAGGTCTAATTTCATGATTGAGTCCCTGCATGAAATCCCAATTGGAATTAGTCAATTTGTTAGGCCACCTTTGCGGAGAGGTGGCTTTTTTCAATTCCTTTTAGCGATAAAGTAAGAAGCAATAAAGTTGTATGAATGACGTACATAATGTAAGTGCCATTTCTATATCAACTTAAAGAATTATCGATAAATGAATAAGTCACTTAGCGTGATTAAAATTACGGTTATAGGACGATTCCCTATATTGCGGCTATCCAACCTAGAGTGGTAGCCGCTTTTTTTTTGCTATTTCATTATCATTGAAAAGAGCAAATTAATACTTCTGTGGCCTCTGGCGAGGTAGACTTAATTTAGTCATCTACATCCTCAATTGTTATTTTTTTGTTGATGCCTTCCTGTAAAGAGATGAATGTTTCTGTTCTAGAGATACCATCGATACTTTGTACTTGCTCGCTCAATACTTCCATCAAATGTAAATTATCCTTTGCATAGATTTTGGCGAATATAGAGTATGTGCCTGTAGTGAAGTGTGCCTCACTGATAAGGTTGACCTTGCTAAGTTGGTTGATGACGTCTTGGTAGTTTTTTGCCTTCTCTAAGAATATTCCTAGATATGCTACCGATTTATAGCCCAACTTATGATAGTCCAGTTGTGCAGTGTATCCCTTTATGATATCTGCGTTTTCAAGCTTAGTAATACGCTGCTGAGTCGCTACATTAGAAATAGAGATGCTTTTGGCTATTTGAGTAGTCGAAACACGGCTATTGTCGAGTAGTTGGTTCAGAATGTTAAGGTCTGTCTTGTCTAACATTTAATTTCTTAATTTTTATGCAAGTTACGATTAATTAGTTTAATATTGCATCATGCTTATGTTCATATTGTGAATTTATTGAGCTGGTATTATTAAATAAATGAATCAAAAAGGTTGATTTTCTGTAATAAGGTAAGTTTTTGCGACAATATCGAGGTCTTCAAGATAGATGTATTGGGCAGGCGCAAATGGTATAACAAAGCAGAAAATCATATTAACAAAGAAAAATTATAAAACTATGTGTGGAATCGTAGCATTATTCGAACTCAAGACAAAATCAGAAGCTCAAAAATCAAAAGTGCTTGACATGGCGAAGCAACTTAGGCATCGTGGTCCAGATTGGTCTGGTATATATCTAGATGATAACGCCATACTTGCTCATGAGCGACTAGCGATAGTAGATCCGCAGTCAGGTGGACAGCCGATCTTAAGTGCAGATGGTAAATTAGTACTTGCAGCCAATGGTGAAATATATAATCATAAAGAGCTACGCGCTGAATTAGAAGGTGAGTATGATTTTCAAACGCAATCTGATTGTGAGGTGATTCTTGCTCTTTATCGAAAGTATGGAACCGACTTCGTGGATAAGTTAAATGGAATATTTGCTTTTGCTATCTATGATCAGTCCACGGGTGCATATATGATAGCAAGAGATCATATGGGTATTATACCTTTATATCAAGGGTGGGATGAACAAGGACAGTATTTTGTAGCTTCCGAACTGAAAGCACTTGAGGGTATATGTAATAAGATAGAATCATTTTTGCCAGGACATTATCGAACTGGGCAAGATGACTTAGTACAATGGTATAGCCGTGACTGGGAATCTTATGATGCTGTGAAAGATAGAGAGTCTAGTAAAGATGAGTTGAAAGATGCATTAGAATCTGCAGTCAAACGACAATTGATGTCAGATGTACCTTATGGTGTTTTACTTTCTGGAGGATTAGATTCTTCTGTAGTATCAGCTATTGCTAAACAGCATGCATCTATGCGCGTAGAAAGCGACGGTAAGCAACCTGCGTGGTATCCACAGTTGCATTCATTTGCGATAGGTCTAGAAGGGTCACCTGATCTTGCTGCAGCTCAGATTGTTGCTGATCATATAGGTACAGTACATCACGAAGTACACTTTACAGTGGAAGAAGGACTTAACTCGATAAGAGATGTAATCTATCACCTAGAAACGTATGATATCACTACTGTAAGAGCATCTACACCTATGTATTTACTAGCGAGAGTAATCAAGTCTATGGGAATCAAGATGGTGTTATCTGGAGAGGGAGCAGATGAAATATTTGGTGGATACTTATACTTTCATAAGGCACCTAGCGCAGAGGCGTTTCATGAAGAGACAGTGAGAAAGTTATCGAAATTACATTTATATGATTGCAATAGAGCTAATAAATCATTAGCTGCTTTTGGTGTAGAAGGAAGAGTGCCATTTTTAGATAAAGAATTTATGGATGTGGCGATGAGACTTAATCCTGCAGACAAAATGTGTGGCGGAGGTAAAATAGAAAAGCATATCCTTAGAGATGCATTTGCGCATATGTTGCCAGATGCAGTGGCATGGAGACAAAAGGAGCAATTTTCGGATGGAGTAGGGTATAGTTGGATAGATTCACTCAAGGAACTAGTGGATCAGAAAGTGTCGGACCAAGACCTTGCCGATGCTAAATTTAGATTTCCGTTACAGACTCCAACAACCAAAGAAGAGTATCATTACCGAACTATATTTCAAGAACACTTTCCATCAGACGCAGCGGCTTTGACCGTGCCATCTGTACCATCTATTGCTTGTAGCACGCCTACTGCATTAGAGTGGGATGAATCATTCCGAAATCAAAATGAACCTAGTGGTAGAGCTATCAAAATGGTCCACGCAGAAAGCTATTGATCAAAGGGGAATAAATATAGTGTACATAGTTAATTGCGACGATGAAACATTATTATATTTTCATTAACGACGAAGCCTTTTGATATGGAATGAATCAAGGGATAAAGGCAGTTAATTGATGATAAAATAGTCTGATGTAAATATCGATTTTTGATTAGAAACTAAATATGTGATAAGAGTCTCTCGAATTTTATTTTTGAGAGACTCTTTTTTATAGCTTCGCTTTAGTTGTGGTCTCCTTGTAATAGCTATGAAGTATTTTGACTATATTAGATATAAATCATTGACAGCCTGAGCCCACTATGTCCAAAGAGCAACTTCCTACATCTAAATCAGTAGATCACGACGAATGGCGTAAGCAGATTCAGTTGCTTCAGCAAGAGTTAGATGAAATAAAGAAGCGAACGTATAATTTTGAGGTGCTACTTAGGTCACATGTAAGTGATTATGTGGTAGAAGCGCAAGAGTTGTTTGTACTCTATAAGCAAATCAAGAAAGCTAAGAAGGCAAAGCGATTAGAGCAAAAGAAGCGTGGAAAGAATTACAAAGAACCCAAAGGACTTCAAGTTACTGATAGAGAACCTAATATAGTCATTAGGCCAGAAGAGCAAAAAGAGAAAAGAAGACTTTATAGGGAAGCAATGCTGCATGTACATCCAGACAAATTTCATATGAAAAATGAAGAAGCTGATGTAGCTACTGAACTTACTAGTCGTCTTATTTCGATTTATAAAACGGAAAGTTTAGAAGCGTTGCAAGCCTTCCATGCTTATATTTTTAAAGGTAATGCAAATATTGTTTTAGGTGATACAGCGTCTCAAGTTAAAGTTGGTTCCAAAGATGATTTTTTGAAACTAGAGGTAGAACGATTAGAACAAGATATTCTTGCGGCTAAAGAAAGCCATCTATATAAAGTTCTTCATGAGTATGAGAACCCACTGACTTTTATTGATGAATTGAAGGTCTATTATCAAGATCGAATTTTAAAATTGAAGAAAAGGACGCGAAAAGGACTATGATATAAAGGGCTGTTGGCTTAGAATCTAACTTAGAATGTGAAGAGTGAGTTTGTGATACAATTTTTGAAATGCAATATATTGTCAATAACTTATAGTACAGTATGTTATAGAAACTTACCTTTAGGATTCACATTAGTAAAATGAATAAGTATGATGAGAAAGCAAGTGGTTAGTAGGCTTTATCTCTGTATAAGTTTTGTTGTGTCCTCTATGATTTGCTTTTCACAAGCTTGTAATACTGTAGCATTAGACTCTATTTCTAATTCTGGAGAGTATAGCTTTGGTATACTTACAGAATCCGACGGTTTGCGAAATGGCCCAGATTATTCTGGGGCTACTATTTATTATCCCATAGATGCTTCGCCACCTTTTACAAGTATTGCAATCGTTCCTGGCTACATATCCGCCCAATCTACTATTCAACTATGGGGGCCATATTTAGCCTCTCATGGCATAGTGACAATGACGATAGGAACAAATAGCTTATTTGATGACCCTATAGATAGAAAAGATGCTCTTTTGGATGCTTTGGTGACTTTGGCTGAGGAAAATACAAGAACAGATTCGCCACTTCTAGGTGATATGGATACCGATCGGATGGCAGTAGGCGGATGGTCAATGGGAGGTGGTGGTGCACAGTTAGCGGCTGTCGCGGATACTAGTATAAAAGCAGTTATTGCACTTTGCCCATGGCTAGATATTAGTCAATTGGAAGTATCCGATTTAGAGCATTCAGTTCCACTATTGATTTTTAGTGGCGAACAAGATGTAATCGCTCCGCCACAATTACATGCTGATGTACACTATGATTACACTCCATTATCGACGGATAAATTGATTTTTGAATTAGATAATGAAGGCCACGATGTAGCGAATGACCCAGCTGGAGGTGATGGTGATGTTGGGAAGATTGCGTTTTCTTGGCTTCAGAAGCATCTTGTCGGAGATAGCTGCTATTGTCCACTTTTACTGGATATTCCCTCTACATCATCTAAGTATGAGACTAATGTAGAATGTGAAGAAAACATTACTTCCACAACGAGTGCAAGTTTAGAAAGCGATTTTGTATCTCGATTATATCCAAACCCTTGCAGTCAGTTTTTAAATCTCGATATTCTAAGTGTTGGACAGCATACGAATTATGAAATATTATCTTTAGCTGGAGTTAAGATGGCTAAAGGAGTTGTCTCACATCAGATAACTACAATAGATATAGGGAATTTAACATCTGGAGTGTATCTCATGAATCTTATTCGCGATCATAAGACCGAGAGGATAAAGTTTGTGGTACTTTAGAGGAGTTGGAGTAAATGACTTTCATTAAGTGTTCAGTCTGCTAGGAACGTAATGTGTTAGAATGCAATCTATTTTAATCTAACGTTTGGGTAGAGTTCATGTAATATGATATGGATATATTAATTAAATAGAATCAAATTATGAAATACTGGATATCATTAATATTGGTCTTAGGAGCAATGGTCTGCTTTGCACAAACTCAGTTTAGTGATGGGTACCCACTTTTATTTACGGATGGATTATCTCCATTCACAAAGCCGACACATATTGATGGTGATGATTTGATAGATCTAGTAACAGTAGTACGATGGGGGGACAATCAACAGGTTTTATGGCAAAAGAATCTGGGAGATAATTTGTTTTCTGAAGAAATGACGATTGCCACCGGAATATTTCAGCCACTAAAAATCATTGCAGGGGATATTAATAATGATCAATTAAATGATTTGTTGATCATAGACATTCAAGGAAAGACCAACCTAATGATCAACCAAGGAGGAGGAGATTTTGACTTAGAAAAGAATATATTTTCATTTAAAGTAACTAACGGATTTTTGTACGATATGGATGAAGATGGATTCTTGGATTTAGTATATTATTCTTATAGCGAAGATAAAATCGCTATTGCCACTAATGACCAATCAGAAGGCTTTGTGGATATTGAAATTGTAGTAGAGCAATTGAATGAAGTGATTGGTATTCAATTGTCAGATATAGACTTAGATAATGATTTGGATATAGTGGCGATATCTAATAATCCTGATTTGGTGAGTGTTTATATGAATGATGGTGATAATACATTCTCTGATCCCATTTTCCTGAATTATAATTTAGAACATCCTAGAAGTTTAGAAGTTGCAGATTTTAATGGTGATAATTTTCCGGATATACTTGTGGCGTCTAATATAAGTGATGTGATTTCCATCTTTCATAATGAAGGCGATGGTACATTTCTGCACGAAACTGCAGTAGATTTAGATTTAGAGGAAGTATACCATTTGTCGATTGGTGATCTTGATTTAGATGGTGATATTGATATCTTAGCTGGTCAGAATTACAATGGTCTTGTAGCATATTACAATAATGGAGATTGGAACTTTAGTTTTCCTGTTAGGCTCTTTACTTCTAATTCTCCATTCTGGTCGATGGACTTAGTGAATACAGATAATGATTGCGATCTTGATATAATAGTAAAGTGGACAGGTTTGTATTTGTTTGAAAATCTATTAGAATCTGATTCAATAGACTTAGATAATGATGGATACTTTTGTATCGAAGACTGCAATGATGAGGATCCAGCTATACATCCTGGAGAGAGTGAGATTCCTAATAATGGTATAGATGAAAATTGTGATGGAAGCGATTTTTTAACAGCTGCAGTAGATGTGAAAAATAATGGAATTAAAATTTATCCTAACCCATCAATAACATCGTTTTATATTGACGTGCCTAAGATAGGAGATTATGTGGTAAAGATATTCGATCTTAGTGGTAGGTTGCTCTATCAGTTAGATAATGTATTGGTTGTTTCAACTGAACTATTGGTTAGCGGAACATACTTTATCTCAATCGAAGACCTGCAATCAAACAGATTGTATTCTGATAAACTTATAGTTTTGAAATAGTAGATAAATGCAATTGCTG
Organism: uncultured Saprospiraceae bacterium; assembly: GCA_937995755.1. GTDB lineage: Bacteria > Bacteroidota > Bacteroidia > Chitinophagales > Saprospiraceae > UBA1994. The sequence goes on from CALKJD010000052.1 coordinate 56,050, forward strand.
CTGTTCAGTTAAACTGCTGAATGTAGAAGGAGTATCAGTAGTAGGGTACGCTTAAGTGTCCTTAAAACGCTATACCAAATTGCATCAATATTTCATCATCCCCATCTATTTTCACATCCTTGATATATTTCATTCCTAATTTTTTTATTAGATTTTGAGAAGGAATGTTAGCCTTAGTAGTGATCGCTGTAATTTTATTTATGCCAAATGAATGCTCAGCAAGATGCATCAATTTGACTGCAGCCTCGTAGCTGTATCCTTGTCCCATGTAATCTGGTAAAACGGAAAATCCAATATCTACATCCTCAATTCCTGGTCTAGCATATATTCCACTTGTGCCTACTTTTGCATTGTCTGATTTTCGGATTACAGTATAATTTCCATATCCGATTTTTTCATATTGAGGTAGCATGCGGTCATTAATATACTTACTCGCTTCTTCTACGGTGTGTACATTGCGATCCCCAACGTGCTCTAGCCATCCAGGACTGTTGAGTAATGCAAGTATAAATGCAGCATCCTCTACACCTGTGGGTTTGAGTATAAGTCTCTCTGTTTCGTATCGGATTATTGGTCGGCTCATAGATTAATTGTAAGATCTTTCAGATGGATTGTTGTAAGTTATATTATAAAGATATGATTTCAACTATGCATTACGAAAGGAGATGTGTAATATATAGTTATGAATAGAAAATTTCTTGAATCGCTTACGAGAAAACAATGGATTAAATTTTAGTCTTACCTCAATACAGTTACATCACCTACCTTCCTAACATCTTGCAGTCCGACACAATGACTGACTACCATATCAGTAATGTATACAAATACTCCTGTCACTACTTCTCCACCTTGGTAAGTTCCATCCCAACAACGGTTGATGTCATTACTGTTAAACATAAGATTGCCCCAGCGATCAAAGATTAATTGATTGTAAGAAACCAGGTCGACTCTTGGGTCAAGTGTAGAAGTGAAACAATCATTGCTTCCATCTCCATTAGGAGAAAATATATTAGGGATATGAATGAGATCTGAAGAATTGTTATTGTCAAAAGTGAGGTCCCAAGTGTAATCAAATTCTGAACATTGGTCTCTAATCAGTAATTCTATGCGACCACTTTCATTCACTGCAATAGATTCAGAAGTAGCTCCAGTACTCCATTGGTATTGAAGCGGTCCGTTATGACTGATGATGTTAGGTGATATGGTGAGTGAATTGGATAGACAGTCTGGATCAAAATCCGCTATTTCGATTATTAATTCTGGGAGTGTCTGTAGGGTCAATGTATCTCGTATTTGGCATCCATTGATATCAATAATGTCTACAGTATATGACCCTTCGGATAGATTGCTGATCGTGTCAGATATCTCTATTTGTACATCGTTGATATATAGTTCGATTATGTCAGTGGTATCGTCTATAATGATCATTCCATTTGATTCTCCAAAGCAATTATTAATACTTGTAGACGTAGCTACGAAGTCTGAATAGTCTTCGATAGTAAATGGATATGCATAAGTACAATCTTCTGGACTCAGTACATATAATGTGTATTGATTTGTAGTAAGTGAATCAATTGATGGAAGAGAAGAATATGTAACTCCATCAATAGAATATATTAAATCGGTTCCGCTTATATTGTGTATTATTATACTTCCGCTGTTATCTCCACTACAAGTATTATATGTGTCTATTTCGATTTGCGGTTGAGTGTGTTCTATTATAGTAAACGGCAATTGGGTGACGCAATTTTTGTCGCCTTGTACATATAATATATGCTCTCCAGGTATTAATTCTTCAAAGACCAATTTGTTTTCAAAATCTAAATCATCTACTGCCATTTTATAAAATGACCAAGTTGAATCTACTTGTAGTACGCCTCCGCTTAGATTTTGGCAAGCATCAGTTGTTATGAAAGTAACACCTTCATTATTGATGTGTTGGATATAAAAAGTTGTAGTATCCGTACAGCCATTTTCAGATAGGATATACAGTGGATGTACACCAGGTGTAATAGAGTCGAGAGTGTTGGTTTGTTGATATTCTATACCATCTAAACTGAATGAAAGTCCATCTGATATATTGCTGATTGATAGTGTTCCGTACATTTCTTCAGCGCAAATTATACTTGACCATAAAGAATAATTAATCTCTGGGTAAGCCTCTATTTCAAACCATGCATAATGTGTACAGTTGCTTTCGTCTTGAATATAAACGGTGTATACTCCAGCTACCAATCCATCGAAATAAGTTTTGGACTCATAAGGTCCTTCTTCGAATAAACTAAAAAGTAAATTCTCGCCACTTACTATTTCTATGAATGCATTTCCGAATTCTTGTGGCGGACAAATACCTTGAGTAGACACAGTAACTATAGGGTCTTCTAATAATGGTATCACGAATCCTTGTTGATATTCACAGCCATTTTCATCTAATATATGTAGCGAATGGTTGCCAACATAGATGTCTTCTATGATTAGATCGGTAGTATAGTTACTACTGCCATCGAGCGCAAAAGATAGATTTTCTCCGCCGCTGACATCAATTGATATGTAACCATTGTTCTCAAACAGGCAAGTGCCAAATGGAGTAATCATAACCTCTGCTCCAGATAATTCTGGGACTGTAAATGGTACTTCTGTTTCGCAACCGAAGTCATTGAAAATGTATAGTGTATGTAGTCCAGTACTCAGGCCATCTATCATGGTATCTGTAAATAGGGTAGGATTACTATCTAAGCTATAATGTAGGTTTAAGCTAAGCACATTATTAATGTTGATGGCGCCATTATCTTCTCCTACGCAAGTAGAATCTATAGTAAGAATTACTTCCGGATCTGGACTTGATAAGATATTAAAGGCTACGACAGAATCACAATTCATAGATACTGGAAAACGCAAGGTATCTATCTCGTTAGGATAATATATAGTACCACCAATTTCTATAGAACTGCCATCGCAAACCATATAAGTAGTATCGCGTATCAGAGATTGGCAATCTGGAATTAATGGGAAGTTTATTATTTTATCTTCTAGACAATTGTCATATAGTAGTATAGAATCTAGATCGCCAGAAAGCGTGTATCCAGTGTTACTAGGATCTATGATAGCTGTCAAGTTACTATGAGATAGTGAATCAAATAGAAAGCCGCCAGAGATATCAGTCAAGGTGTCATTTATGGCCGTATTGCCGTTGTATAGAGTAACAGGAATATCTTCTAATAGCATATCTATTCCATCATAAATACCATTTTCATTTTCATCTAGAAATACGATCCCCATTAAAGTATGGTCTATAGGAGCAGAATTAAGAGTAAGTATATCTGTGGTATCTGAGCATCCATAGGCAGTAAGCATCAATTGATAATCTCCTGGTCCATCTATAACTAATTCATCACTATTATTCAGGAGCGTTGATGATACGACTCCATTTTTTATTAGTTGGTATTGATAGTTGGAAGATTGACTTAATCGAATACACATCGTATCAGGAAAGCAAACTTCATAGCATCCTGTCATCCATTGATTGATGGTTGGATTTCCAGAAACGAAGATGCCATTGCTCTCGACTTTACATCCAATCGCATTAGAAGCTATGACAAAGTAATAACCTTTGGACGCACCACTTATTTCTATTCCTGTACTTCCAGTATTCCATTTGTAGCTCAAGCTAGGGTCAGGATTAGAGATAGATAATGTTACAAAGTTCTCTTCGCAAGGTATCGAATCACTTGAGACTAAAATAGGTTGCTCAGGGGGTTCTATTATTTCGATAACGAATGGTCCTATAGTGCCTGTGCATCCGTTGGTGTTTTGCGTGACTTCGACATAGTACATATAGGTACCTGGATCGAGACTACTAAAATGGGTTGAATAGGATAGAAAACGACTACTTGCAGAGCCTGGATTCCATGAATATGAAACATCAGGAATACTAGTCACTTCCACATCAAAACCTACACCATGACAAACCGTAATCGTATCATAATGATAAGTAGGTTCTCCCAAAACAGGTGAATGCTTGACACCACGAATCACCGCATCTCCTAGATCAAAATCATAAACATAATGTGGCGGTGGAGTATAGGTGCAACTGTCAGCGTAAGTTATCGTTACGGTATAAGTTCCTTCATCATAAGTAGATATCTGAGAGGATATTTCGGCTGTAGACCATAAGTAAGATTGGCCACCCATCGGAGCAGAAAGGGTAACAAAGTCTTCTGGGCATTTTGGATAGCTAGAGTCACTTGTTATTTCACCTTCAAAAGTTGGTGTAGTAATCGTGATCTCTTTAGTAATTGTCGTTTTGCATGAGGTGCTATTGATAGCAGTAAGTGTCACTGTGTAAGTAGTATCTTTTAGATATAAATGCGTAGGGCTTGCTGATGTTGATGTATTAGGTAGACCTGACAAACTATCGCCAAATTCCCAACTGTATCTTAAGTTGGGATCTGAAGTATTAATACTAAATAATACTGGCCCTCTTTGACATGGATCGATGGTTTCTATAATTTCTATTTGAGGAAAATCAGTAACTGTAACTATACGAGAGTTAACATATTGACATCCAGTGCTAGACTCAGTCATTGTCAATGTTACAGTATATTCCCCACTAGATGAATAGGTATGAGTGGGATCGAAATCTGTAGAAGTATTATTGATTCCACTTGATGGATCACCAAAATTGTATTCGTGAGTAAACGTAGCAGTTACGTCATAATATTCTGGATTAAATTTGAAATCGATGGGTTGGTCTACACAATTGCTTTTAAAAGTAAAGTATGGGCGTACTCCAATGCATACAAACTTACTGTCATATTCGTACACTGTATCTTGAATGACTACTTCGCATATAAGTTGATCTAGTATTTCATAATAATTACCTACAACTCCCACACTATAGCATCCAGCTTTAGGGAAAGTGTAGCTTAATAAAGTTCCTGTGCTATTGTCAGGAGTTACAACATTACTTCCTATATACCAATTGAATTCTGTACTTTGATATGGTGGTATTATTTCGAATTGATAATCATAGCAATCCAGTTTATCTTTTGTAACAGTAAATGGTGGAACTTGAAGTTCCGCACAGCAGAATACTAGAATATTCGCTATAAACTGACATCCGTCATTGTTTTGAGCTATTACTTTATAATTTCCAGCCGATGCCCAAGTTATAAAAGGTACATTAGTAGTGTTAATCAGATTATCGTTTAGGTACCATTGGTACGTACTGCCTAGACCTAGGTCAGTGCAAGTTAGTGTGAGGTCTGGGCCACTAGGGCAATACAAAATAGGATTTGATGCTATTTCAAAGCCTATTTGATTCCTTTCGATTACATCGATAGTATCACTTAATTGACACCCATCCTTAGTGGTGACATGGATTGTATATTTCCCTTGACTTACCATGACGGTATCTGCTATGGCGATCACATTCCTTAAACTATCCCACACTTCAAAACTACTTCCTACAGGTAACATAATATCTAGTGACGTAGTCTCACCATAGCATGGAGGTTCCCAGGTCACCGTAAAATCTTCATAAGGTACTTCCACTTCTATACTTAAGTCAAAATTGCAATGCTCGGCATTGAGCTCATGTAGGCCATATTCGATCCATACTACATCTATAGTATTACCATCTATATTTACGACATTTCCTGCCGTTGGAGGATTGATACTCCATACGATTTCACCCGAATTGTAGTTGGCTAATTCATAAGTTTTTAAATCATAGATACAGACAATATCAGCTCCTACAACTTCAAGATTATTTACCAAAGGCAAGATTAAATTTTCTCCTATACATCCAGATAAGGCATCTTCTATTTGAGCAGATATCTGATAAGGTCCATCAGATATCCATATATAAGATAAAGTCTTGGACGAAGATAATGATGTAGGTGATACGAGTGACCCATCATAGATTTCCCAATATACATTTTGGTATGATCCCAGTTCTTCTACCGTATATGTAGCTAATTCTCCTTTACAGATATTAGTAGGTCCATTGATTGATGTTGGGATTGTTGGCGGAGGAGATATTTGGAAATAAGTACTGTCTTTAAGATTGCAACTATTACCAGAAATGTCTTCGAGTAGGATTTTATGTTTGCCTATCTGTGTGGATGTTAAGCTGAGAATAGATAAATTAGTAAATGTCTGTGTCGTAAGGTCAGGGTAAGTGACTGTCCAGTCTACAGCTTGGGATTGGGTATTACTAACATAGATAGTTTCGTCTTCACAATAACTGTATTGATCTATGTTGATGTAGATATTTTCAACTAACATTACCTCCAATTCTGCCATACCCGAACATTCCAAATAGCAGTTGTCATAAGTGACCGTTATTGTTTTTAAAGGATTTCCGCTATTGGCCCATTGTACAGTTATCTCGTTAGTATATCTACCAGATACTATACGTCCATCTTGCCAATCAATATCCCATACTATCTCTGAACCTTCATAATCAGGGATAGAGTAATTTTGATAAGAACCAAAGCATGCTGTTGTTGGTCCAGATATTTCAGCAGTTCCATCGATAATGGGTATTATTTCTGTCACCGTTTCTCGACAGGCAGATGTACTGCAAGATGGTGTCGTTAGTGTCAATTCGCCTATCGGACCGCTATTCCATAATACAGTAGCGAAGAAATCTTCCATGCCTCCTCCATCAGTAATTGTTCCATTGGCACTTATAGACCATACATAAGTATCGCATTCTTGCTCTGAGTAATAAGTCACTTCAGATTCGCTGCAGATAGTTCCTACGCAATCTATTCCAGGGGTGGCTCCGGCAAGCACATTGATTAGTAATGTATCAGGAATAGTGCAGTTACATTCACTATCATTGTCGAGTATAATATGGTATGTTCCAGGAGTTGAAAAGGATATCGCATACTGCTGATCATTGGATATTAGATTGGTGCTCGATACCCATTTTATTTGTTCGTAATTAAAAGCAGAAGTAAGCTCTATTTTTTCATCTACGCAGATATCTATAGAGTTGGTAGCTGTACCATCGACTTGTATTTGCATCGATTCTTTATCCAGTACGGTCACTACACTAATACGTGTGGCTTCGTCACAATCACTTCTGGTAGTATAGATCAGGCAATCTTCACCCAGATTATTCCAAACTACATCAAATGAGTATTCTGTGAATGATATTATTTGACCATTTTGAAATTCTATATCTGAGGGATTGAATGTACCAATAGGAGGGAAATTATTTCCTCCATCTAATATATCAATATGGGTTGTATCACCTATGCATACAAAATGAGGAAAAGGATTTATCTGTAAGTTTAAAGGAGAGGAACAATCATTGGGTATTACTTCTCCATTATAAGGTAGTACGCATTCATCAGAAAACTTTAAATTATTATGATAGAATGAAGGATTATCGATTTCATAGAAACCTTCACAAATGATTATTCCATCTTCCGAAGTAAGAGAATAGACTCCAAAATTTTCGCAGATAGCATCAACGGCTTCGGTAGAGCAGAAGATTGTGGTAAAGCCTACTTCATCACTTCGAATCTCAATACGGACAGTTGTATTGTTCGATAAATATAAAACTAAAGTGTATTTGTTTTCCGTAAAGTCTAAAAAGCTACCGAAGTCAAAACATATGTTTCCATCATTCTGATATTCAATAAGCAAGTCTTGTGGACATTCAATGCCTGACTGCCCTAAGCCTGAAAAATTCAAAGCAATCAAGGCTAAAAGAAGATATTTGCGCATACATTCCATATATCATACAATATAGCGATTTATTGCGTCATACTAGTATAATATAGAGGTCTGGTTAACGTCAGACGTTGCCTGATAATGTATTTTTTGCTTATTTAGAAGAAGAAACCAAGACTTACAGTCCAGATATCTAGTTTGCTATCTGGTCTTTGCGTAAGTGCATTGACTAGTCCTTTTTCGTACTCTACATCGATAGCTATGAATCCTATATCTACTCCAACGCCACCAATCGCTCCTGCATATGCACCTGTATATTCGTAATTTTCGGGTACCATTTCAGGGTCGTATTCCAAGTTGAAATTAAATGATCCATACGCTTTGGCACGTAAAGTTATCAGATGGGTAAATTGATGAATGTTAAAGCCTAATCCAAATCGTGTTTTGACCAATTTGTGAGACTTTTCTGGAGAGAAGTATTCAGCATTTGGAGTAGCTAATAGCGTAAGATTATGGTATTGTATACCACCTCCAAAGAACATAGTACCACTAAATAGTCTAGCATCTAAGCCCACATGGTATCCTGTGATAGCAGTTCCTTCTGGAGTCAATAAGGCATCTTCGCTAACTGCGCTGGTTATGCCTGTATATATGATGGCTCCACTTTTGCCTTTGGTCTGTGCTTGGATTTGAAGAGAATAAAATGTGATTGCGGAAAAAATAATTAATAGTCTTAGCATCGTCGAAAATTTTCGTTTTGAGCGTTCAATTTGTTGCCTTATAGCTTAATTGAGCATAAGGTGGTTTTTGATCAATTTGGGGTCGACGTAAGCATAAATATAAACAAAGATGCATTATAAAATATTGTATTATGTATGCATTACTTGTTAGATATACGTTTACACCTTAATAAATTTCAATAACAGTACCATAAATTATAGCTTTTCAGTCATAAGCTATATTATTGTTAGCTTTAGCGTGTAGCCGTCATAGTTAATGTCCCTTCTGTATGAATATCACATCCGATATTGATCCGATAATTGATCCTAACTCTGAGGTACAAGAAGCGTAGCTTTTTAAATAGACAACAAATATAGATATGTACCCTGACCTTAGTTATTTACTTCACGACTTGTTCGGTACCCAGCCAGATAATTGGACATCAATATTCAAGACCTTTGGACTTTTGCTCGCAAGTGCACTCTTAGCAGCTGGATGGGTACTCAAAAAAGAACTAATCAGACTAGAGAAGGAAGGTAAAATATCTGCTACAAAGCAGAAGGTTAAAGCGTCTAAAACGCAGATGAGTGATGTGGTGACGAATGGTCTGATCGCACTTTTTTTTGGGTCTAAGATTCCTTATGTAATCAGTAATTTTTCAGATTTTCAGGTAAATCCTGCTGGCGTGATATTTTCCACTAAAGGAAATTGGCTCATTGGAATATTGGTAGGTGCTGCTGTATCGGTATACCTTTATCTAGAAAGTAAGAAGACTCCAGAAGGACCTAGTGTGAAGGAGGTAATGCAAAGTCCTCATGAAAAGACTTCAGATATAGTCATACTTGCAGGTCTAAGTGGTGTGATAGGAGCCAAACTCTTTTCTGTATTCGAAAACATTCCTGCATTAGTACAAGATCCTATGGGTGTCCTGTTTAGCGGTAGTGGACTCAATGTGCTTGGAGGAGTAATTCTTGCTACTATAGTAGTTATATGGTACATCCGTAAGCTTAAAATCAATCCTTGGTATGTGATGGATATCGGAGGTATGGGTATTTTAGTGGGGTATGCAGTCGGTAGACTTGGATGTCAGTTGTCAGGAGATGGGGATTGGGGGATAGTGGCAGCGGCGATACCAGAGTCATGGTTCTTACCAGATTGGATGTGGTCATACGACTTTCCTAATAATGTAGCTCAGAGTGGTGGCCTTATCGAAGGTTGTTCGCAGGAGGCTTACGATGCAGCGTATACCAAAGGAATATCAGAAGAACAAAGATGTCTTACGGCTTGTGGAGTCAAATATTGTCATCAGTTAAGAGAGGCAGTATATACGACTTCCGTGTTTGAAACTATTTTTTGGTTTGGAGGATTTTTAATGCTTTGGATGCTTCGCAAAAAAATACAAATTGCAGGTGTTTTATTCTTTGTATATATGATATATAATGGTGTTATGAGATTCCTTATAGAAGAGATTCGAGTGAATGATAAAAGTAGCTTTATGGGAATTGAAATGTCTCAGGCGCAAAAGATTTCGACTTGGTTTGTTGTAATTGGAATCTTCGGTATACTTTGGCTTATTAATCGACACAAAAAGAATAGAGGGAATGTTGAAATTTCGTAATCCGATGGGCCATATAACGCATGGAACGGTTTTGAGAATTGTACTATTCATAGCAATGATGATAAGCCTACAAACGATGTATGGACAAGACAAAATCATTACCACAACTGGAAAAATAATCAAATGCACAGTCACTAAAGTTGGGGACACTTATATTGAATACCTCAATCCACAGGAAGACTTTGGAAGAATAAAAAAAGAGAAAGTAAAGGAAATAGAGTTCAGTGAAAATGCAAGAAAGCCTATTGACTATGCTGATAATACAGCTAAAGCAATAAAATTCAATCTGTTCTCTTTGGTCAATAACGCAATACAGTTTTCTTATGAATCTGCATTAGACCCTAACAGTAGTATAGAGTTTACGGTCAAAGTGTTTGGTGTAAGTTTAAAAGACTTTCCTGAGGCAAAAACTGGAGGAGGGTTTGATATTGGATACAGACTTAGACTCGGAGACTTTATGAATGCTTCTCAAAAAGTAAATAATACTCATGTATTAGATGGTATAGGGCTAAAGCCTGTGGTTGGAATCAGTTATGCAGAAGTGAAGAATGATGAGGCAACAGAAAAGTACTATTACGTGCACGCGGGTACTATACTAAACTATCAAGTAGTTTTCAATAATAGGATACTGTTCGAAGCCTACGGAGGGGCTCATGTTTTTAAAGGAAAGAATACCGTAGAATTTCCAAATACTGTCCCACTTAGAGGTGTGTCTGATTTCAAAGATGGCGATTTAATAGGTAGCGATAGTGTGGCATATAGTTTTGGATTTAAAGTGGGTTACCTATTTGGAGGTTTTGGTAGAAGTGAAAGACTTTTAAGATGGTAAGAGCTTTGATCATGTTATTCATGTTGGTGGCTCAGAGTGCTATTTCTCAAGATCTGATAGTAAAAAAGTCTGGAGAGATTATACTCTGTAGTATAGAGAAGGTAGATGATCATTTTATCCATTTCTATGAAATACCTGATACCAGTAAGTTGTTGCTATATAAAATGGATGTGGCACTTGTGAGTAAGGTTGCTTTTGCCACTACGGTAATAGGTGTAGATGTCTATCCAGAAAAAAAATCAGGTAAAGATGCCCTTACAGGATCAAGACATATGATAGAGACTAATGTCGACGGAATATTTAATAACTACCTATCTATTTTTTATCAATTTGTCAAACCAGGATTCGCAGTAGATGTGGGGTATAAAAGGTATAATGCACCAAGAAATTTTCTTAGTCAAAACGTGGATGACAGTGGATCGATGATGGAGTTGGGAGTAAGTTTTCCAATGAAGTTGTTTGGTAAGAGTAGTCTACCGTATAGAGGAATATATTTAAGAGGATTTGGTATCTACACTAATGGCGATTTTATGAATGGATTTCAAGCTTTTAATCAAGTGCCATATGAACATATTACATTTGGTGCACAAGGTGTTTTTAGTTATCAAGTGAGTAATGGCTTTTATTTGAAAGCCTATTTTGGCTTGGCAGGCACTAAACGGATAGATCGCTTTAGCTTACCGTCCCAACGTGCTGATCTTTCTGGAGGAGACGGATTGCAAAGTATCTATGGTATGAGAGTAGGTTATATATTCTGATCCATCCTTAATACGTAAAAAGCATATGACAAAATGCTCCTGTAATCATACTATCGATTACATTTGCAGGACTTTATTACATCGCACATGGAAAAGCTTAGTCAATATATTGAATCTCTCATATTCGTTTCGGATCAGCCGATAGGATTTGACCTACTTAAGGAATCTCTCGAAAATCACTTTGAGACGAAAATGGACACTGATAGTATAGAGTCTGCCATAGATGAGTTGATAGAGAAGTACCAGGAAGATAGATTTGCTATCGAAATCGTGGAAATCAATAATGGATTTAAGTTTATGACTAAAGGTGCTTACCACGGAGTAGTAGGCGCATACATTAAGATTCAAAGTAGTAGAAGGTTATCTACGGCAGCATTAGAGACCTTAGCAATCATAGCGTATAAGCAACCTGTGGTGAAGAGTGAAATGGAGAAAATTAGAGGTGTAAGTTGCGACTACTCAGTACAAAAACTGCTAGAAAAGGAGCTTATTGCGATAAGTGGCCGTAGTGAAGGTCCTGGAAGACCATTGGAATATAGTACGAGTGAGAAATTTATGGAGTATTTTGGCCTTAAGGATATGTCAGATATGCCGAAGATCAAAGATTTTAAATTGCCAGAATCACAAGTAGGAGAGCCAGCACCGGTAGAAGAAGAAGTAGAAGCACCGTCTGAAGAACTTGCTGAAGTCCGAGAGCAACTAGGAGAAGAGGTGGCTCCAGTACTTGGTCCACCAAGCGAAGAAGAGTAGTAACATAGGGTGGCCACTGTGTGTCATCGCTATAGAAGTAAAGCAATAGATCTTAGAACCATGTCTCACTTATATGGTTACTATCAACAACTATAACTATCATCCATGGACGCACCGCTAATCAATAGAGTAGCTAACTCAAGCCTCATAACTCTCAACCTTGAAGATCATTACCCTTCACAAGAAATTGTAGTATTTGATCTAAAGGATCATCTCTTTCAGGGCTTGATACTCAAAGAGAAAGATTTTCGTGCAGCGCTTAAAGAACATGAGTGGACGCAGTATCAAGATAAGATATTATTAGTGGATTGTACCGCAGATGCGATCATCCCTGTCTGGGCGTATATGCTAGTGATCAGCTATGCACAGCCATATGTTTACGATAGTTACCAAGGTAATAAAGCAGATTACCTTAATTATCATTACAAGGCATTTATAGCTACTCAAGATTACTCTCAGTATGAAGACGGTAAAATCGTTATAAAAGGATGTAGTCATAAGCCTGTACCGCCAGCAGCATACATGGCGTTAACAGCAGCCCTCAAGCCATATGCCCAATCAGTTAAATATGGTGAACCATGTAGTACTGTGCCAGTGTTTAAGAGACCTAGGGTGTTGAAGTAGGGTGAAGAGCAAATAGAAATTCAAGATCATAAATTAGTCTACTCCATAGTCCGACTACTGATCTCCGCACCAAAGAATATCGCGTTATAAAACTGCTTAGTGCCGCCATACCAATAGCCACGAAAATTTGGATTGTCTTGAAATGCAATCACTCTGCCACCTCCTAATCTATGCACTGT
>CALKJD010000053.1 GCA_937995755.1 uncultured Saprospiraceae bacterium
TAATTGATTAGCAAGTCATTGATTCTCAATATTTCAGCATTTTATCAACCCATAGCTATGGCTATGAATTTCAAAAACTGCTTCATCTTGAAAAACAAGCACTTACAACTAACTTTAACACTAGTTTTTAAATCACTTCAGCATATAAAAGAAGATCAGGTGAATAATCTTTTACACATTGCGATTTTATCTACAAATAGACATATAATAATGGTCCAACGTCATTTCTAATCATTCCCAAAAATCCAATATTGAAAATTAAAGGTGATGTCCTTTAAGCTCCAAACCCATTTCAAATCCTTACTTTAGCAACAATTATAACTAACTCTCGCAGCTAGTGAGAAGGATTGTAAGTACGGCATCCATCAAAAATGTCAACATCAGGGCTTACAACAGGTAAAAAGCAAAAAAACAAAACGAAATGGGCAAGTTAGCATTGCATTGGCAGATAATTATTGGAATGATCATCGGTGGCATATTTGGCTATACGATGACTCAAGTGGGTGGAGAGCAATTTACAGCTGATTGGATCAAGCCTATTGGTAAGATATTCATCAATTTGCTCAAGCTTATTGCTATTCCATTGATCGTGGCATCTTTGATCAAGGGAATATCAGACTTACAGGATATATCAAAATTTAAAACTATAGGTCTAAGAACAATACTATTCTATATTTTATCTACCGTAATAGCGATTACTATTGGCTTAGTGGTGGTTAACATCGTCAATCCTGGTAGTAGTATTTCGCCAGAGCTTATGGCAGAAATATCAGGTACTTATGGTGAAAAGGCTAGTGCTAAAATTAGTTCTGCTGGATCTGCGGCGGAGAGAGGTCCATTACAGTTTTTGATTGACATGGTACCCGACAATTTTTTCGCTGCCGCATCTAGTAATGGAAGTATGTTACAAGTAATCTTCTTCGTTATCTTTTTTGGTATCAGCCTTTTATTAATAAAACCAGAGGAGTCGAAACCAGTAAAAGCTTTTTTTGATGGCCTTAACGAAGTAGTACTTAAGATGGTTGACCTCATCATGCTCATGGCACCTATTGCTGTCTTTGCATTGATTGCTTCTCTGATCACAGAAATATCAAATCCAGAACTCTTTATTGCGCTAGCTAAATATGCCATGACAGTCGTAGCCGGATTAGCCGTAATGGTAATCATCTATCTAATCGTGATCAAAGTAAGAATTGGCTATAGTCCTGGATTTTTCCTAAGTAGGTTTAGTCCTGCTCAGTTATTAGCATTCTCTACCAGTAGTAGTGCCGCTACCCTTCCTGTAACCATGGAGCGTGTAGAAGAGCACCTCGGAGTGGATCAAGAGGTAAGCAGTTTTGTATTACCCGTAGGTGCTACTGTCAATATGGATGGTACTAGTCTATATCAAGCGGTGGCTGCAGTATTTATATGCCAAGTAACTGGCTTTGAATTAGGTCTAGGCGACCAACTGACTATTATACTCACTGCTACGCTAGCCTCTATTGGATCTGCGGCAGTACCCGGCGCAGGTATGATTATGTTAGTAATTGTTCTAGAGGCTTTAGGCCTTCCTCCTGAATCTTTAGCAATAGGAATTGCACTTATTTTTGCTGTCGATAGACCATTGGATATGTGCCGTACGGTAATCAATGTAACAGGTGACGCCACAGTAAGTATGCTAGTCGCTAAATCTGTAGGCAAAATCAATGAACCTGCACCAAAAAACTGGGATGATAACTATGGTAAGTAGATCTATTGTCAAAATACAATAAATATGTCATTTAGGCTTACACCGCCGAAAATGAAAATAGTTATCATTGTAGACTATATCCAACACAACGAGAGCATATGAAAAAATACGGAATACTTCTGTTATTACCTCTATTGGTAGTCAGTTACTATTTACTTAATGATAATCATCATGTAAGTACATCTGCCATGCCAGCTCCTACCGAAGGTATAATCGTAAAGATGGATATGGAAGAAGGAGATAATAAAACTAAGAGAGAAGCTTGGTTTGAACTTATGCACAAGACTGAAGAAGGTGTGTCGTGGAAAATGATAGAGCATGACAATATGATGTCATCTTATCAAGATAAACTCCGAAGAAAACAAGAAGTTACTACCAGGGGAGACATAGAACCTGTAGCCGACGGTAAGCTCGAAGGCGCTTGGTCCGAAAGAGGTGCATCTGAAGTAGCTGGAAATGTACGAATCACGGCATATGACAATACTACTGATATCTTGTATGCCATATCTGATGGCGGCACATTGTGGCAAGGCAACTTAAGTGGATTCTTTTGGAAAGTACTGAATCAAGAAATACAATTCTCTCCAGGCCTACTCGAAGTGGCACATCTTGAAGATGGAACATTCCGTATTATAGCTAGCATAAACAATAGACCATTTTACTCTGATGATAATGGTATAACATGGGCACCAGCAACTAACTTTCTCAATACTGGCGATGGAAGTAGATTATTTGACACACATGTAATCAAGAATGAAACTACTGGAATAGATGAAATATTTTTTCTGAGCAGAGAATCTTGGAGTAGCTCTATCACTGTTCAAAAGACTGATGTCGAAGAAATAAACTTCAAACAAGTGAGGTCATTCGTTACCTCAGATCCTCGAAACCTTTCAATGGCTAGAGTAGGAAATGGAAATGAGTTATTTATACTAGAACAACTCTCTGGAGCAACGAGTAGAATATATCAATGGGATGCAGTATCCAATAGCTTTGACAATATTAACAACAACTCGCAAATAGGATCTGGAGAAATAGGCCGAATCAACTTAGATGTAGTGAGAGTAGATGACACCTTAAGAATGTATTCTTACAATGATGATTCAGAATTTTTCAAATCTAGTGATCTAGGAGAAACGTGGGAACTACAATCTGTATTACCCATCGACCCATGGGAAGTAGGTGTATATATAGCACCATCAGATCCGACCAACATGCTAGTAGGAGGCGTCAACTCTTATAGATCTAACAATGGGGGTAAAAACTGGCAATTAGTCAATGAATGGTGGGAATATTACCAAAACATAGAAACTAAGTTACATGCTGATATCATGTCATTTGAAGAATATACAGATAGCTCTGGAGAGCCGTTTATTATAATAAACAATCATGGTGGTATTAGTAAAACACGCAATTATGGAAAAGATAATACCAACATAGGTCTCTATGGACTTAATACTGCTCAATACTACGATGTACGAACGCTACCATCTAGTCCAGAATGGGTATTTGCTGGAGCACAAGATCAAGGATTCCAAAAAGGTATACTGCATGATGATCAGCAAGTAGGTGCCTTCCAACAGGTCATATCCGGAGATTATGGTCATATAGAATTCACCAATAACGGTACGAATCTTTGGACAGTATACCCAGGAGGAGCTGCAAGTTTTTACGAAGCGCCAAAGCTTCAAGGTCCGACTGCAGACTGGACAGTAGAATCAAATGATGAAACGGTATGGATACCACCTATGATGCCAGATCCAGACCCTTCTAAAGATATTATGTATATGGCAGGAGGAAGTGCCGATGGAGGAAGCGGATCTTATATGATCAAAATGACTTATGAATTTGGTGCTATATCTGCAGAGAACATGCCGCACAACTTCATCAATGACGGCCCTATTTCTGCCATGATGACTTCTCCTATCAATAGTGACTTGTGGTATGTTGCTACTACTGATGGAAGATTTTACACTTCTACAGATAGAGGACTAACTTTCGAAAGAGGAAATGTATTTGGACCAACTGACCATTACCTATATGGCTCGGGTATATTACCATCTGCTGAAGATGAAAATGTAGTGTATTTCTGTGGAAGTGGATATAACGGACCTGCAGTATACAAGTCGGAAGATAAAGGGAAAAACTGGACATCTATGGGGCAAGGACTTCCTCCAACTTTAATGTTTAATCTAGTGGCTAATGAAGACGAAACATTATTATATGGAGCTACAGAAGCTGGCCCATACGTATACATCGTTGCAGAGGAACAATGGTATGATCTATCTGGCGCTAACACGCCTACTCAAAGATACTGGAGTGTAGAATATCTAGAAGATATACATACTGCAAGATTTGGTACTTATGGAAGAGGAATTTGGGATTTTAAAATCGACGAACAATTTGTGGATACCAAGGATATAACTGTCAATACTACAGATCTTATTATATTCCCAAATCCTGCTAACGAACTCATCACCTTGAAAGTAGATCAGATCTCTAATGAATCTTTTACGGCGAGAATAATTGATATCAATGGCAAAGTTGTGATGCAGAAAAAAGTAGATTTCAGTTCAAGCTCTACTAGTCTCAACATTAGTGACCTGAATACAGGAAACTATGTGATTCAGTTGATTAATAGCAAAAAACAATTTGCACAAAAAATAATTAAAATATAAAATCTTATGTGATCAGTTTCATTACATTGTTACTGATTATTACTAACAAAAGTATTACATAATATGAATGAAATATTAGGCATAGGCTCAAGAGTAAAGCACCCAGAGCACGGAGATGGAGTTATTATTAAAATAGACGTTGTAGCCTACAAAGTTTGCTTTATCGAATCAGGTGTAAAGCATGTAGGTAAAAACTACAGCGAATGGGAAATCATCGAACAACTAGAAGCGGCTGAAGAAGTTACACTTACAGGAGCAGAAGAAGCACTTGCTAAAATCATGAAACTTTGGATGGGAAGCACAGAGACTGTTGATCTTGGAGATAAATGGGACGATGGCTTACTCATATTAAAGCCAGGTGATGACAATCTAAAAAGCAAAGAAATGCCTATCGATGGATTTTTCCATAAAATCGTAATGGTTCGTGATCGACTAAGAGTAATGGAGCAAAGAATCAACTCATCAAAACTTACAGATGAAGAGAAAGTGAATCTCCAACAATACATTACTCGTATCTATGGAAGTCTGACTTCATTCAATGTATTATTCAAATATAAGGATGATCATTTTAAAGGTAGCAAGAGCTAGTATTATTGTTTTTTGGCTTAGACTCTTGTCAATAAAAATAATAAAGAATTTAGGTACTTGCTCTTCGATTGAACAAGTACCTTTTTATATTGCTTTATATAATAAGAAGAGAATAGATAACTTATGGATTCTCTATCAACTAAAATTAACCAACAATGCGAATACAGCATCTATTAATTCTACTGGCCGTTACTATATCTTTTTCGTCATGTATAGAGACCAACCAAGGATTCACTAAATTACCTCCAGGGCTATGGCGTGGCGTACTAAAACTAGAGTCAGGTACTAATGTAGTAGCAGTAGAAGAAGAAGTAGGTACTGCCGTTCAAAATGATACTGACCTACCCTTTCAATTTAACGTAATCTATGATGATCCTTCGACTTTCCATATAGAGATCATGAATGGAGAGGAAAGAATAGATGTCAGCGATATCATCTATGGTCTCGATCGCAAAACTGCCAAGGACACACTAATTATCAACTTTCCAGTATTTGACACTTACATCAAAGCGTTATATGAAGAAGGAATAATTGAGGGAGATTGGTTTGTCAACTATAAACCTGGATATAGTATTCCGTTCAAAGCATATCACGCTAGAGGAGATAGATTTAAAGATCTACACAAAACACCTGTTGCTGATCTGACTGGCAAATGGGAAACGACTTTTGAAGTGGGCAAAAAAGATGAATATCCTGCTATAGGCATTTTTGAACAAGATGGAAATATGATTACTGGTACATTCAAAACTGAAACAGGAGACTATAGATTTCTAGAGGGTACGGTACAAGGTAACAAGCTCTTTTTGTCCACATTTGATGGTTCGCATGCTTTCCTATTTACTGGAAAAATATTAGAGGATGGAAGTTTAGTTGGTGAGTTTAGATCTGGAAAACATTACAAATCTTCTTGGGTAGCGAAAAGGAATGACAACTATGAATTAGGAAATGCTTTCGAAATGACTTCTGACCTCACTGGAGAAGCATTTAATTTCAAATTTCCAAGTACCGATGGAAGTATAGTAAGTTTGACAGATGATGATTATAAAGGTAAAATAAAACTTGTCCAAATTATGGGAACATGGTGTCCTAATTGTAAGGATGAAACTACCTTCCTATTAGACCATCTAAAAAAGAATAAGCCACAAGACTTAGAAGTCATTGCTATTGGATTTGAAAGATATAAGGACGAAGCAAAAAGCATGGATGCCTTAAAAAGATTTAAAGACAAATGGGATGTACCTTATCAAGTATTACTCGGAGGTACTACCGCCAACAAAAGTAAGGCTAGCGAAAAACTACCACAGCTCAGTAAGATAGTATCCTACCCTACATTAATATTTATTGACAAGAGTAATAAAATCAGAAAAATACACACTGGATTTTCAGGACCTGCAACTGATGAGTATCAAAATTTCGTAAATGATTTTGAAAGAATACTTGAAGAGTTGAGAAAAGAAAAAATATAAAATTAAACACCCAACACATGAAAGCACCTTATTCTAAAATAGTATTAATTACTGGAGCAACTAGTGGTATTGGTAAAGCTACTTCTGCCAAATTTGCTAAGCAAGGATATAACTTGATACTTACTGGTCGTAGATTATCTATACTGGAAGAACTTAAGAAAAAATACAAACGCAAATATGCTATTAAGGTAAAAATTTTAGGCTTTGATGTAAGAGATTCAGCTGCAACAAAAAAGGCAATTAGCTCATTGGATTCTCATTGGAAAAAAGTAGATATCCTAATCAACAATGCTGGCTTAGCCAAAGGCTTCGACCCTATCCATAAAGGAAAAATATCTGACTGGGAAACGATGATAGATACTAATGTCAAAGGTCTATTATATATGACTAGACTCATCTCTCCTGGCATGGTAAAACGTTGCTCTGGACATATCATAAATATATGTAGTACAGCAGGTCATGAAGTATACCCAAAAGGTAACGTCTACTGCGCTACTAAGCATGCCGTAGATGCACTCACTAAAGGTATGAGATTAGATTTGTCTCAATATAAAATCAAAGTAAGTCAAATCTCTCCAGGCGCAGTAGAAGAGACAGAATTTGCACTAAATAGATTTGATGGAGATACAGAAAAATCTAAAATATACGAAGACTACAATCCACTTACAAGTCGTGATGTCGCTCGAACCATATATTTCGTAGCCACACAGCCTGCACATGTCAACATTCAAGATGTACTCATGATGGGCACCCAACAAGCAAGTAGTACGGTAATAGATCGTAGCGGTAGAAAATAACAATATTGATACTATTGAATTTCGATTATACTATTTTTATAAAATCGAAATTCAACAGTATTAATCTTCTATCATTTGGACATGTCATAGAAAATTCCAAAACTAAAGCTTGGTGCTGCAGCTATAATCTCACCTCTAAATGCTCCAGCCACATTTGCAGAAACTCCTACTCTGTTAGTCACATAATAGTTAGCTTCCAATGCAATACTTGAGTACTCTGTATTATTTGCAAAAATACTTGTACTCGTATTCGATTCAGCTGTTTCTCCATTTTTAAAGGATTCTACTACATTGAATTTTGATGCTAACCAAAGCTTTGAATCCAATAGTCCAACTCCTATCTCACCACCAAATCTAGCTTCTTCAGAGAATCCATTGGTTCTATTGTTTACCCCAGCATATACACTTGCATAGGCATTCAGTGATCCCAATTTAAATCCTGTACCAGCATCTACTTGTAACATCTGATTAAATTCACCATCCCCAGTCGCAAGATTGCCTAATTCTCCTTTATTAGTAGCTCCAGTAGGCAATCCAAAAGTGGCTGTGATGGCAATTGGAAACTTTGAGCCTATCGATGTTAATCCGTATTTAAATCCTAAATCTATATCCCCTAATCCATTATAAGACTCCCCAGCAACAATTACATTTCCATTAGTTCCAGACACTTGATTATTTACAAGATTCCTACTAAAAACATTAGCATTAGCAATTACTGTAAACCTATTGGTTATGCCATACTCACCATAGAATGCTGTATTATAGATACCCGTTGTACTATTAGGATCTAATAAACCTTCATCCGTAAAGTGCTGATCAAAACTCGTCCACCATTCGGAAAGTTTAAAATACCCTACTCCCTTAGATTGTGGCCAAGGCCCACCCGCATAAGTCGCGAATGATATAAATAGCAATGCAATAGTATATATATAAGTATTCTTCATTTTCTTTTTTTTTAATTACCGACAATTGCTTCTTAGACATTAGTAAGATCCATCACCAACTTTAATATTAAATGGTTTACAGAAATATAAGAGATACTTATAATCATCGATACCGACATCTGGAATAGTATAAGTATGCTCCCCATTAAATGTCGATACTGCAGATACCTCAAACGCACCACCAATAGAATTCGGATTATTAGAAAGGTAGACAAAGAGTCCAGGTAGCGAAGTAGACGCTTTGTAATTACTAGCCACTTCAACTACAAGATTCCCTTCTATTTCTTTTACAATAAAGTCTCCTTCTAATTGATATGAACTTGTCGTGACTATCGTTCCTTCCTTTATTATTTCTTCAATATCTACTTCCGTCGTATTATCTCCAACCACCACTTCAATTTGATCTTGGAGATAGTCATCAACTCCTTGATATGCCGCTGTAATTATTACTGATCCGCTTTCTACTCCCTCAGCAAGACCGCTATCAGTAATACTTATCACCGATGGATCTGAGCTCATCCATTCCACCTCTACTTCTTGTCTTTCGCCGACATTATCCAAATACCTTGTTTCAAATTTATAAACACTACCAAAGCCAATAGTATCTATAGCATTAGTAATTCTTAAATCCTCTGCAACTCTATCGACGACAATATCATCTCCTACGCATGAAGTGAAAATAATTGCAACTGACATGACCGCTATAAAGTGTAGAATATATTTCATTAGATTTTATTTATGCATTTTTAAATCGCCCATACTTTGACGAGATATTTTCAAACAATGTAATCACAAACCTATACGAGGCTTCCATACATTTGGTTGCTTTACTCATATAGTATGATGCAAATATGCATAGTGATTTAACATTATGAAATAGCAATAATTCCTTGTACCTTGACAATATCACCTTTCAAACATTATTTAATGCACTACCATGCTTTACAAATTACAATAACATAAAAAATAAAAGTTAACTCGAGATGCCTCCAGAGATTCCATTATATATTACAATTACATTTCTAATCACAGTACTTACAACGATTGTTTTTTTCTACAGAAGCGTTTCACTATCTCTTATAGGTAAAAGAAAAAAAAATGTTACTCTAGGCGTTGTATTATGGCTAGTACTTCAGGGCATTTTAAGTTACAGTATGTTTTATTTGGATACCGCTGGGAGTCTACCACCTCCATTTACATTCATGGGTTTTATACCCAGTTTTATTCTTATGTCAGTATTATTCCTGACTATTAGTGGTAGAAGGTTTATAGATACTCTTTCACTGTTTGATTTAGCCTTGCTTAGTATTATTAGGATTCCTGTTGAAATTGTTTTGTATTGGCTGTTCATGGAGAGGTTAATTCCAGAAGCTATGACATTCCAAGGTTACAACTTTGATATCCTTGCTGGCATTACTGCACCGTTTATTGCCTACTTCGGTTATAAACAATCGATATTGAATAATACTATTCTTATCCTTTGGAATATCGTGTCCTTACTCCTATTGATCACAATCATCCTATTATCTATTTTTTCTTTTCCATCAGTAATCCAGCAATATTCTTTTGCACAACCTAATATAGGAATGTTGTATTTCCCATTCTTCTGGCTACCTTCCTTTATTGTTCCAATAGTATTCTTTAGTCATCTCGTCGCTATAAGGCAATTGATGCTTGGTACTGGTAAAAAAAATGAGCCACTTGGAAACCAAGCAGCTCATAACGTCAATTTATAATCAAAACTTATTTGCTCTATTTAGGAGCCATATCTGGATTCAGTAAATCGTAAAATTCACCCAATTTAGGAAGGATAATAATACGAGTACGTCTATTTATTGATTTGTTAGCTGGTGTATCATTTGGTGCTAATGCATTATATTCTCCACGTCCAGCAGCAATTAATTTATTAGGATCTACGCCATATTCTTTCTGTAATACTCTTACAACAGACGTGGCACGCTTTACTGATAAGTCCCAGTTATCTTCTATACAAGAGTTGCGAATTGGATCCGTATCCGTATAACCTTCAACCATCACTTCTAGATTTGGTCGTGATTCTATTATTTTTGCAATTTTACCGAGCACCTCTTTTGATCTTGGTGTAAGGTTAGAGCTTCCTGCTTGATATAGCATCTTATCTGAAAGATTGATAAATACTACAGTCTTATCAACTTTTACTTCTACATCACTATCTTCAATTCCATCTTTAAGGACAGTTTTAAGGTTTACTGCAAGCGCTAGATTGATAGAATCTGCCTTAGTCTTTGCTGCTTGAAGAAGTCTCACATACTTCTCTTTCGTCTCTAATTGAGCTAATGTCTCACCGATATTATCATTTGCTTTTTGAGAAAGTACTGTCAAATCGCCTACTTGGCTGACTTGCTTATCTCTTAGTTGCTTCATATCAGCTAATTGAGCTCTCATATCATCTAGTTGCTCTTGTCTTAATGTTAAGCTTGTATTAGCAGACGCAAGAGATGTCTTAATACCTTCGCGCTCTCTTTCACAAGCATCTAACCGCTTAGCATATACTATTTCAGCTTCTTGACACTTATCCAATTCAGATTGCATCGTTCCATATTGTTCTTGAAGGTTTTTAAACTTCTTTTTACTAACGCATGAACTCATACTAGCAATCATAACTATTAGTAAAGTCAATTTCGAAATTGTTCTCATATTTATATATTAGATTCTTTTATAATACAACAAAAACCATACCTAATACCCTCTTCTAACTGGGAATAGAAAAACTCATTACCAAACTTAGCAATGAAGTGTAAATAACTTTTAATCTTGGGATAATTGTCTATACGACTGACAAGCAATAGATTTCTCTACTTTTTTACAAACTTAGCTTCCTTTACTAACTGTCCATCTGTCCATTGAAGAATGTACATACCTTGAGTTAACGACGACGCATCGATATGGTTATTTTTGTTTATCGCTGTATAAACGAGCAAACCGCGCATATCGTATACATTGACATGGCCAAATAATATATTTTCTTGTATTATTAGCTCATCAGATATTACATTGGATACCAACAAGCCACTTAAAGTCTCTGAAGCACCAGATATATCAACAAAAGATTGATTTTTTCTGTCACTCCTCACCAAAACATCATCACTAATCCAGCTTATATGCACGTCCTTAAGTTCGCCAACTTCTGATGAGATAGCAATAGTCAACCACACTTCTTGAGATTCTATTTCAACTGCATTTAAAGAAACATATTTCAATACGCCTGTTTTTGTATTATAATGATATTCGTTACTTGAAACATCTATAACATCACTAGACAGAGTGATTTGATCATTATGTAGGCCTATCGGCAATGTAATAGTCGCTTCTACACCCTCAGTAGATAGACCGATATCATTACTAAGTGAAATCATAGTAATATCTTTCTCCATCGTCTGCACTACGCTTATATCCATGACGGACTCTTCCGTACTTACGTACATATCTTCTAAGCCTATATGAAGTAGATCGAAACTACCATCATAATCCATATAACTCACTTCAGACTTATAGTCCTTCCAAGTTTCCTCCAACGATTCCGCTTCGACGTAGACACTAAACGCGTCATTATCCAATGAATTGACACCTAATAAATGGTCTTTCAACGCCACTATATCAAATGGATCAATCGATCTATCTCTATTGACATCTGCCGCTACATATTGGTACGAAGCGTCAAAAGAACTCAGTCCAAGCATATAATCTTGGATTCTCTTGAGATCTAAGATCGTAGGCTGGATTATTTCCTCGTTAGATACATCAGTCATTAAATAATAGTCTGATATTAATTCATTTTGCTCAAATTGAAAATATCCTAGATCAGCACTCGCCGTCTCATACATTACTTCAGCTCCATCGGTGAGATATACATTTACACCTTCCATCGCGATACCTCTAACATCTTGTACGGTACCCATTGGTGCATATCTAAAATTACATCCATCATTATCAAATATCAACATATATACTTGACAAAAATCTGCATTACCAGCTTCATCTGTCGCATAAATATTGAAAAATTGAAATCCTTGACTTCCACAGGTAATCTCCTTAATATTATCCTCAGGGTCTGCAGAAAATGACAACCTAATATTATCAGAATCGGTACAATTATCTGTAGCTCCCACATTAAACAATTCTGCAGGAATCATAGCAGGCATAGCATCTGCATCAAAAGCAGCAGTCAAAAACAAATGACAGTACGGCGTAGGCGCCTTTTGATCTTCAACATAGATTTTTTGCTGACAAGACCTTACATTACCGCAACCGTCTTTTACCGTATATAATGCACCGTGTGTTCCTCCATCTACTAATTCTGGCAATGTTATAGTTAAATCTTCTCCGTTAGATGTCGGAGCTAGGTATCTATCACCTTCTAATAAGTAGCTGTATTCATAGTCTACTATCAAATCCCAACCTAGATCAATTTGTACCGTCCAATACAGTTCTTCAGAAGGACAATCACCTACATCCATAGCGGCTGCGGAAATCGTTACATTGGCTTGACATCCTTCGTCCATAGCAATAGTAATATCTTGACAATCAGTAAATTCTGGCAATTCTTTCTCCGTCACCTTTATTACCTGAGTATACTTATATATACCACCAGAGGCTGGATTATTCTCATTATACGTACACCAATTGATTACACTGAATGTTCTTAAGATCTTATAGCATGCTTCATTTGTAAGTTCGAATACTTGATCTTCATAAACATATCCTACTAAATCGCAAGGTCCATGTACTACCTCCGGTGCTTCGAAGGTAATATCTGACAGACAGCCCAAATCTCTGTTAGGTGGCCAATTAATATCAAATAAATTGTATTCAAAATACGCAACCGTAATGACCTGTGTGCATGATGGCTCTTCTCCATCGATAATTTGATTATCGTTGAAATCTTGAAACCATGTGCGATTCACTTGACCTACCCCACATCCATTAGTCACATCTACATCAATATATGCAATCGGATGCCCTACATTAAAACCCGTAGTACTAGGATATCCTGTCATATCCGTGTTATGTACGTCCATATCACAGTTAATAGTGATATTCTCTGGACAGTGAAAGCCAGCAAAGCTAACTGTGGCAAACACACTTAAAAAGGCAAGAAGAAGTACATTTTTCATATCTACAGGTATTATTGTGCTGTCAAAGTTAAAAATACTTATATGATTTCTTGCAATATGTATGCTTAATGTCTGCAACGAAATATATAATAATTCTACTCTATATAATATTAACTGCTTTTATCATATTAAAACAAATAATATATATCATCTTTGCATCTGTAATAATTCACCAACTATGCCTTATATGACATTATCTAGAGTCCTTTGTTTCTTCTTATTTATCGGACTACAACAACTTAATATAGCTCAATGCTCAATAGAGAACTTATCCATATCCATCATTGATTGTGTCAATGATAATAATGCAGGATTAGTCCTAGATTTTGAATCTGAAACTCCTAGTACAATAGGCTATCAAATATCTACACAGCTTGGTTTTGAGGTAATTCAATACAGTCAACTACCCTATACGCTTATCGTATCAGGAAATTGTATTACTGATTATACTCTAACGATCAAAGACTTAGCCATCAGTGACTGTGAAACCACTCAAAATGTTGGTGTAATCTGTTGTGATGTAATGTGTAACGTAGAAATCGATATCATCGAATTACAATGTCAAGACGATGAAAGTATATTAGCGACTGTCGATTTTAATGTAACAGGTACACTAGATGATTCCCTTGATATATTTACTAATGATGAATATATATCAACCATTGCAGTTTCCAATGAAGCTCCCTTTCTATTACCAGGATTAGGCACTGTTCAAAATTTAGTGGTTTGTACACAGGGTACTACATGCTGCGATACAGTGGATATCGTAAGTCCTTGTGTTTGTAATATTCTCGACATCCATGCAGCGGTAGCAGATTGCGATCCACTCTTAAATGAGTACTTTCTACGAATAGACTTCAAAACTACGAGCCCTAGTTCTGATAGTTTCAACCTTGGTAGACCCGGCAATGCTCTTGGAACACATGCATATGCAGACCTTCCAATACGCGTAGGACCTATTTCTTTTGAGGAAGATGATAATGATATTTTTATTCTTGACCAATCGGATGCACTCTGCTTTGGATTTATACCACATAATACTTTAGAAAGTTGCGACGCAGTTAGTTGTACATTATCTGATCTAAATGTAACTTCTACAATAGATTGTGCTGAAACAGGAGAGATCACATACCACATTGATTTTAATACTACGTTGGAGTCACAAGGATTTCAAATAATAATAGATGGTACTACATACGGCCCATTCTTATATGGCGAAGACGGCTATGCCATCGGTCCTCTCGCTACCGATGGAGTTACTGCGTCACTTGTAGAAATCATAGACTTAGAAGACGATAATTGTAATATTGATACAACTGTAACTCCCATTTCATGTGATTGTAGTTTTGACAATTTAGTCACAACTCAATTTTGTAATGATGATGTACTTATCGCTCTCCAAATTAATTTTGAAGCTAATGGGTCTGTTAATGATTCGTTTGATATCGCTTCATCCATATCAACACAAAGATTTGCCTACAGTGATCTACCTATCACTTTAAATGGGTTACCTACAGAAGATATTTCTCTTGAAGTAGTAGATGTACTCAATCCATCTTGCTCTATGAGCTTTACTGAAGATCTCGAATGTGTCCTCGAATGTGCTATTACAAATTTTGAAGTTGCACTTCTTTCGTGCGTAGACGAGGGAGTCGCTAATTTTTCATTTACATTTGATTACGAAGACTTCACTACTGATACTGTAACCTTAAGCTACAATGATTTGCTTCTTGGAAACTATATAATTGCTGACACTACGGAATATCTCATTCCTCTACTGAATATAGATTGTGATATTGATTTCAATACATTTTCACTTGCTGCAATCAATGATATAGATTGTGCAGTTGACTTTGCCATGCCCAATATAGATTGCTGCACTCCTTGCCAGATTACTAACCTCAATCCTATCGTAACCTGCGATCCAATATTGGGTGATATGATCTCATACAACTTTGACTATTCTGGAAATGAAACAGATACCTATCAATTATATATAGCGGACGAACTCTTTGGTGAGTATCTATTTAGCGATGGTGTTACAAGTATCAATGTCGACTCAGTGACTAGTAGCGAGTTACCTATAGAACTTACGTATGAAATCGTATTTCCACTATGTTCTGTTAAAGATACTATAATGGTAATCTGTAGTGAAGAATGTATTATAGAGAATATTCAGTTAGACACACTTTCCTGTACTGATGGTCTTTTTACTGGACTATTAAATTTTGATCATGCCGACACTAATGATTCATTTATGATATTTATAAATGATGTTACTTATGGTTCTTATGCTTTTGATCAGCTTCCACTGGAGGTAGGTCCAATAGAAGGAGATGGTAGCATAGATTATACTTTATCGATTTCAGTTATTGATTTCGAAAGTTGCATTGGCAGCCTTGAACTTGGCCAACTAGATTGCGGACCTAATTCAATTGATGAACAAATAATTAACAATATCAACTGGTCAACCTTATCCAGTGGAATCTTAATTAAAGGAATTGCTACTTTTGAAAAAGTAACACTCATAGATCTTAATGGTAGACAGGTATTTCAACAAGATGTATATCATGATGAATTAATGATTCAAAACAAAGATTATACTACAGGACTATATTTTGTAAGGTTACAAGATGAAAAAGGCAATCTACATACCATCAAAATAATTTTATAAATACGTATAATTACATAAGCCAAAAACTGAGATCTAATCTCTCAAAAAATACAACCTGAAGTACGTTATTATTATATCTCAAACAATTAATATTTATTAACAAAGGTCTATGAAACACCAACGGTACCACAATCTCCTGAAGGCGATAGAAGAAGAAAGAAAAAATGAGGAGGCATACTACCGTGAGTTATCTAAGTCTGCAACGCCTAAAGACAAAATCGAATCAGGTATATTATGGTATCCTGTTGATATCATAAAGCAGCGATATACTATTGGCGAATTCGTAGAGATAGAAGTAGAGCGTACTAAGCATCTTGACAAAAGTCATAAGCTAAAAACTGGTGTTGGCTGTACTGTATTTAAGCAACTAGATGAGAGACAAGAATACAAAGGAACGATCTCGTTTGTCAAAAGAAACAAAATGGGGATTATACTCCATAGTGATGTACTAGAAAAAGGACAACTCTCAGAAAAGGGATTAACTGGTATAGAACTCGTCTATGATGAGAGACCATACAAAGTGATGAAGGAATCCATTCATAGTGTTATTAATGCTAAAGAACGTCATCACATCGAACTCAGAGATGGCATCAGTAACCAAGCGGAATTTGCTTACTCTACTCGCAACTATAACACCGACTACATCGCTGGACAGGTCAATCCGACACAAGAGACTGCTATCAAGGGCGTAATAAATACTGGTCATATAGGAATTATCCATGGACCTCCAGGTACTGGCAAAACCACTACCCTCGTTACACTTATTAAGACTTTACTCAATAATGAAAAAAGAATACTTGTCTGCGCACCTAGTAATAATGCGGTAGATCTCTTAGCTACCAAATTAGATTCAGCAGGAGTAAAGGTATCTCGCGTCGGTAATGTGACTCGTATCGCAGATGACTTAGCACATGTAACTGTAGTAGAGCAGCTGCGTAACCATGACGATTGGCAACACATCAAAAAAGTAAAAATAGAGGCTACCAAAGCTCGTAAAATGGCTGGTAACTTTAAGCGAAAATTTGGATCTAAAGAGAGAGAAGATCGTAATGCGATGTATAAGGAAGCTAGAGATTTACAAAAATGGGCTAAGGACTTAGAAAATAAACTAGTCGAAAATATATTACATAATAGTCAAGTCATCGCTACGACTCTTATCGGAACACAGCATCGGATGATTGCAGATATGGAATTTGACACAGTCATTATCGATGAAGCATCACAAGCATTAGAGGCAGAATGTTGGGCTGCCATATTGAAAGCCAAAAGAGTAATCATGGCCGGAGATCATATGCAACTCCCTCCCACGATAAAAAGTAACAAAGCGATCGAAATGGGATTAGAAGAAACTATCCTAGATCGTATGACTCCATGCATTAAAGATAGTTATACATTGGGTATACAGTATCGAATGAATGAAAAGATACTTTCGTTTCCCAATAAGAAATTTTATGGAGGCAAACTACTGTCGCATAATAGCAATGCCAATCATCTTATACAAGATGGAGATGAACCGCTGATATGGATTGATACGAGTGGATGTGGGTTCGAAGAACAAACTAGTACAGAGCATCGCAGTAAATGGAACGAAGGAGAATACTTTATACTCCGTGAACATTTTCTGCAGCAGATCGAAAAATACGAAGGATGTAGTATAGGCATCATTGCGCCATATGCTCAACAGGTAAGGTATATCAAATCTCAAATAACTGATGATGAAGCTATACGTGCACATGATGTCACCATTAATAGTATTGATGGGTTTCAGGGACAAGAAAAGGACATTATTTACATCAGCCTGGTAAGATCCAATGATGCTGGAGAACTTGGATTTCTCAAAGATCTAAGAAGACTTAATGTTGCCATCACTAGAGCGAAAAAAAAGTTAGTGATCATAGGAGACGTAGCCACTTTATCATCTGACAAAACTTTCTTAGAGCTACTAGAGCATGTAGAAGCAAATGGATTATATCAGAGTGCCTGGGAATATATGGCTATGTAGTAGTAATTTCTATTCGGAAATATCTACCTAACCAAAGCACACATAATTGCAACCATTACACCATTTGAAATCCTGAATAGTATACATTGGAACATATGGTTTAGCATCACTATAAGCGAAAGAAAAACAGAATTCAACATAGACGCAATTAGGCTACTTCGATTATCAATTAAAATAATTTGTGCTGAAGTGTACTATTAAATAAAATAGCCTACTCATTTTCGACTGAAAATAAGTAGGCTTTGGTGTTCGATACTTACGAACTTCAGGGCTATTGTTTCTGCATTTTTACTGTCTTCTTGATAGTTATTAAACCACCGACATCATTAAAGAGGTTTGATACACCCGAAACATCAGGGATATAGTAGATGCCACTATCAATTAATAATATTCCATTAGAATAAATTAATGCACCAGCTTCTTGAGCCTCTCCATTAGACATACTACAATTGATCAATGATACTTGTCCTGTATTATATAAGCATCCACCCTTAGCTTCTTCACCTACTCCATCTGCATTACCTCTTGTAATACTAATCATATCCAATAAAATACCCGCAGCTGTAGATTTTACTACATGGTATGAATTGTCTGACGCTATACTACGTATTCCAATATTACCTGAAAGAATAGTCTCATCATTTCCAGTACGTTCATTAGTTGAAGTCATACCAGTTTGAAATCCTCCAACAATGGCAACTGCTTCATTAATATTAAAACTTTCAGATCTATCTCCAACAGAAGGAAAGTATGTTCCACTTGCCATCCAGATAGTATCATAATCGTTGGCTACTGCCAATGCATCTTGGAGATTATCAAAAGCTGTAGCCCAACTTCTACCATCTCTTACTCCTGCAACATTCATACTGTCCACATAGATTTTAGTTCTAAACTCAAACAGATCATCTTCGACTAGGAGCATCTCAGGATTAGACAATACTCCTCTGACCATATTGGCTTCAAAAGTGATAATATTATGGCCAATAGTGGTATACGCCTGTGCTTCATCTGCATTCCAGATTACGAAGTCTAGCTCGCCATCTTCATCATCAACATTTCCATATACTTTTATTCTAGCAAAATAAAAATTCCCCTGTTCTTCTATAGTAGCATACCCTCTGATGAGTCCATCTTTATATACTTGGATGACATCATTTACATCTGTACTAGGGACTAATGGATTAGTGAAGAAACTCCAATTGACCACTAATTCCATAGAATCTGAATACATAGCGATTGTAGGCGTAGGTACTGATTGTAATACATTTAACTTAATTACAATAGTAGGTTGCCGACCAACAAGTCCATTGAGCTGTAGCGTTGTCATATATTCACCTGCGCCTATAGATCCATCAAATGTAAGATCGACAAGTAATCCATCTGGCAGTACGCTAAATGAGGATGGATCAAAAGAATACCAAGGTTCAGTACCCGAAAGTGTAAGTCCATTCACAATTACTCCAGTTGAATTAAAGAGTGAAGTCGATATCGTTTTGATCTCATTTTCGTAGAGCGTAACTTCTACTATTTGCTCATCCCAATCTACTGATTGAGTGATGACTTCAAAATCCCAAATTACATCTTGCGCTTTATTACCCAATATATTTGTGATCCCTTTGTAAGTTGCTCGCAGTGTATGACCATCATACAATTCCATATTACCTGTAGGTGTCAATGTCAATTTATTATTTTGACATTGATGAATAAATGGTACTGGCATCATCGTCGC
Source organism: uncultured Saprospiraceae bacterium (assembly GCA_937995755.1). Lineage (GTDB taxonomy): Bacteria > Bacteroidota > Bacteroidia > Chitinophagales > Saprospiraceae > UBA1994. Next base: position 19,764 of record CALKJD010000053.1, read on the forward strand.
TAGATCTATCAATGTTAGGTATTCGGAAATATCTTCATCATCTAAGACATTGTAAATCCCACAATCTATATCTGTAGTATATGTCGCTGAAATCTCATCTCCATCTACCCATCTACCATCTTCAGGTTGAGGATAGCCAGTAATTAAGACACCAGATCTTGCCAAAGTAATTTCTGTTTCATTAGAATATTGCCTACCATTCTCACCACAAAATGCATAGGCCCTCACCATGTATTGCCCATCTGGATATAGATTATATTCCCCAGTAATATCCCATTCATGAGAGTACAATGGATCTTGACCATTAGGAAGTTGTGCTACAGTATCTGCTAAGGTCTGTCTTTCAAATCTTCCTCCAGGAACATTTTGCCAATCAGTACCTGTACCGAGTCTCTTGTATTGCAACTGTACAAACTCTAATAATTCGTTATCGACTTGAAAATCTCTAAGCTCATATTGGATTACTTCTCTATCATTGGTAATGAATGGATTGATCCTTCCAACGGTAAAACCTTCGAATGGTTTGGTAATAGAAACAGGGCTACAAGGAGATTCAAAATAAACATCTAATTTGATATATTTTGCTTCGCCACCACATGCTGGTCGTATTCCAACTCTTAATCCTTCGAATACATAGAAAGGCGTAAAAGCCGGTCTTTCGATGGTAAGAAATTGAGTAATACTTCCTCCTGCCGGACCTCCAGGAATCGTAAATTCTGGTGACACAACATTCAAATTACTACCTCCCAACTTCAAGATCGCTCCAAAAGGATTACTTTCTAAATCAAGGAAAACTTGAACGTCTCTTGACTGTCCTGTAGGTCCCAAATTGGCCATTTGTATTTCGAATAATGCTACTTCATCTGGCTCCACATCATACACTGGTGGAGGACAAGCAAAAGCAGAAGGTTCGTCTTCATCATCTCTTATAATCACAGAAATAGTAGGATCATCAATGAGTAGTGGTGAGTTGTCTTGATTGAGTGTGAGTGCCTCCTCTTGCGGACAGCTACTGAGTCCACCAAGTCTAATGAAGTACGGAGTTTGATCCTGAAGTGGCGCTTGCAATGCCAAGAATGTCACTTGATCTTCAGCGTCATCATCAAAAATATTATAGCTGATCGTAGTCTCATTGGATTCAGCTTGTGATTTACTGACTGATAAACTAGCATCTCCTTTTACTCTTGCTCCAATCTTAGCTTTAATCTTAGTGATTGAACTAAGAATTGCTATTCCCACGAAGGTTTCATTTTCTACGGATCCACCTGCGGCGATATCAAGGTAAAAATATCTTGAGAATGATTTAGAAGTAGAACTTGATTGCTGAGCGGTTACCGTTCTACTGAAGTTTACATTTCCAGAAATATCAAAAACCTCTGCTGACTTTGCGCTATTACCTAACAGATTATGAAACTGATTAGTGACACTAAGACCATTAGCGGCGATATCATATCCATTGACATTGAGATCTCCATTATCAATAAAGTCACGAGGAAGTCCTTTGATCTTGTCCGTAAATGCAATCGAATTATTGTAAGCACTGATCAATGCTGGAGACCATATAATTTCCTCATCCATAATAAAATCATCACCTACATATGTTCCTATCTGATTGCAAAATCCATTTCTCCATCCGTCATACAAAGCTTCTGCATTAGCATCTAAATCATCTCTATAACTAAAGTCATTGCATAATACATAATGTGGTACAGTCTCTACATCATGATAATGTAGCATTTCTTCCCAACTACTGATTAATGCTGCAAATCTTTCACGGGCTTCATCTTTAGAATAGAAGCTACCATCTGGTCTGGTGACAGGGAGTAAATCTTCCTCCACAAGTATCGAGTCTTGACGATACCCTTCTATCAAGCCCTCTATAAATGCGACAGTATAACCATATGTAGATTCAAATCCTCCCAATCCTTCACCTATGATCTGAAAATTCCTTGGGGTACAATTAGTAATCGAATCAAATTCTAATACTTGAGTAAGCCCATATTGTGTACTGATACCCGCACCTACAATCACATTTGCTTCACGACCTACTGCGTCATCAGAGTCACTTGTAGAATAAGATTGTGTAGTAGTAATTCCAAAATCATATGACTGTCCATCACCATTACCACCTCCTACTCCTACATCTACTGTGGCAAAAGCTCCTACTCCAAATATTGCAAATTCACTATCTAAGAAAAACCCTGCACTTCCTGATACTTCACTATTAAACTCTAAAGATTTGGTAATAGTAGAGCCTGACTCTATCGTAGAATAACTACCATCCCCTGGAGGATCCCTCAAAACTAATAAAGGCATCTGTAAGTTACCTGCTTCATCGGTCAATGCATCTGTTGTGATTCCTGTTCCTGGTAACAATCGTTGTCCTTCTACTATAATCGGAATAGTCTTACTACCTAACAGACTTCCTTGATCTGAAAAATACTGCAACGATATACCTAACATATGTGGTGCAACGAGATTAGGCAGACCAGCTTTAAAACTGTATGATTCGAAGGAGCTACCGACCAAATCTATTGTGTCAACCACTACCGTCGCTCCACTATTACGTACGACGATATATCCTTCTGTCACTTCACAACTTTCTCCTGGTCTATGATTTTCTGTAAGCACAAAATCTAGATTATAAGATTCTCCTTGCTTCAGTATAGGAGCATTTTCTGATTCATTACAAAGAAATCTATCAAATGAAGTGGTGAATGCAAAGTCTATAGCTCTGTGATATATAAATCTCACAGGATCTATTTCTGGTAAAGTGTCTGCATCTGCAGCTTCTATATGCAGCGCCAATAGATCTAAAGAGACAGGTCGTAAACTCAAGAAATCGACACCTGCATTTTCATAATTATCTACTCCTGATCCTACGATCCCTTCTATAGCTAATAGATAATTTTTAGGAGTAAGATTGATTTCTACTTCGCCAAAATTATCTGTATTTCGATTGTATTCAAAACATCCATCATCACTACTCACCCTTATAATTACTGGTTGATTAGCCAATGGATTTCCACACGTATTTTCTACACTAACTATCACTGGATAAGTAAGTTGATCTTCGAAATCTAACTTAGTTTCTATTGGGAAACTACCGAAATTTGTATATACTTTTTCACTCGGTATAAAGTCATACTGAACTATAGAGGTATCTCCTTGATCTTCTACGAACTTTTGAATATTCCCTACCTTAATTTTTATCTCATTGAGATTGGAAACGTTAGGATTTACGATCATAGAATAATAGCCTTCTTCATCGGTTCGTGTCGTATCACTTAGTGTCTCTACACCATTGATAGTTTCATAATAATCAATTTGAATCTCTCCAATACCACAAATAGCTCCTTGTGATTTGACTTGACCACTTACAACAAAAGCCGTATTGTCAAAGATGATTATAAAGTTTTCTTCTGGTGCATCTGGCGTTAGAAGGATGGTATCTCCAGTGGTGACTGTTAGGTCATGATCAAGATATGAAGGCACTATTTCGTATTCAATATTAGTACCTACATACATATCAGTGATTACGAACGAACCGTTTGATAATGTTGTCGTCTGATAACTGTACGATGTCTGCTCAATCGGATCTATTCCTTTCACCGATATAGCTACACCTTCCACACCGCTACTAGTACCTGAGACGAATACATCGCCACTCAGTTTACCTTTTCTTCTGGAATACCCTTTATCTGCTGCTCTATTACTTTTCTTAATGAATGAGGCATTGATTACTGCCTCCACTTCGTATAGATATTCTTTACCTGCGATCGCTGTAGAGGCTCCAGATTCTAGATTGGCCGCTTCGTCAAAAAATTGTTCTGTAGGTGCACTTACTATTCCGACGAGTTCTGAATCTCTATAAATATTATACGAGTCAATATAATCATCAGGGCAGTCATCACAACCACCTAAATCCCAAGATATTCTTGTGTTATTTGTCGTACCATCAGTGGCAATTAAATTATCAACACTGACTTTATAAAGATCCAAAGGATATACCCTTGGATTGACAAATGCATTACTACCAACAATAACATGGTGGTCAGATATATCAAAAGTAAATCCAAAACTTGCAACATACTTATTAGGAGATCCGCTATCATAAAAGTCTTCTCGGAATTTTGGACTCGAAGGGTTAGGAGATTGTGAGATTTCAAAGAAGTTAGTATTTTCATTTTCTTTGTACATATACAGTCTACTTGCAATTGGATAATCTGCTGTAACATATGGTTCACTCACGCCTAAAAGATTGTCTTTCCAAACTATACATTCTCCATAATGAACGTCATTGAGTGGTGCATCAGCAAATAAGGTTTGATACTTGCTATATTTATATATTGTTGGATCATATTCGTATAAAGACACTTTCCCACCTGCATTTCCATTCGATGCTATAGCTCGTCTACTTGATATCGCTATTTTTCCATTATTAAATGCTACGTCATAACCAAATCTTTCTTCGGGTCCATCAGGAATAGTGTCAAATTCTGCGATAAGCTCTTTAACATTTACTTCGCCGTTTTCAATTTTATAGACTGCCGCAACACCGTATTGAGGATGTGTACCTACACCTCTTAAAGGTGCGAAAGGCATACCTGAAATTATATCGTCACCATCTATGTCCACAGTAAATCCACTTTGATGAGGCTCTATATATGGGCTAGAAATATCTATAGCGTATGGATTTACAGTTAACTCCGTATATAAACATGTCGATGAGGAATAAGGACAACCTGCTTCTCTAATAAAAACTCTAATACCTCTTTGATACATTTCTTGAAGAGGTGTATTTGCTATTTGTATATTTCTATGCCCTACAACTATTTTTTCATTATCTACTGCAACTGAATAACCAAACGCTCGGCCATTTCCAGGTGATTGGATGTACTCATCATTTACCCAATTATCATTATCATCCAGTTTGAAAATTACAATAGAACCGCTATTGTCATTAGGCAATCCTACAACAATTAATCTATCTGATATATCTACTGCCCAGCCAAATTGTGTTCCTGATCCTGCAGAATTTTGCTGATGAAAGACCCATTCGTTATTTACAAATCTATAGATAATAATTTCATCAGTCTTAAATTTACCCACTACCATCCATTCTCCATCTACTGCTACACTTCTTCCAAATGAAGTCCCAGTATTATCTAAGAAAGAATTATCAACTGAAATTACGCTCTTAGGATAACCTACAGACGAGCACTCAACTCCTTCATCGAAAAATTGATAATTGCCATCAATAATTCTTCCAGAAAAAATTTTGTACTCGAAAGAATCTACTGCAACACCCACTTCAAAAACATCTAAATAAGATCTCGTTCCACCAGCAACAACAATCTCTTCTGCTAACACATTATCTGGGAGGCTATATTTAGCAATCGTAAAGCTATCTACATTGGCTTCTGTTGGTGCTTCCCATGTTACTTTCACGGCATTATCATATGTACCTTGCGTAGCACTACAATTGCTGATGAGTGGAAAAGGATAGTATTGAGGAAATGGATATTGAGTAGCTACATAATCAACACCATTTCTATCAGTATGTGCTCTTATATAATATTCGGTCAATAAGGATGCGCTTGGTGCAGATACCTTATCAATAAATTCGAATGTCATTTCTTCTAATACCTCTTCATCCACATTAATAATAAATGTATTTTCAGTTATACCATTTCTATATATGTCTATTTCGAAATAGTCAACCCCTGGATTTTTATATTTCCAATTGATCACTATATCTCCTATATTAGATCTTTTAGTAGCAAAGACTTCATAAGGACTAGCAAAGTCAGGAAAGATAATTTCTTCTTCTATTTTTTTAGATTCACTGGATACATCATTTTGGTTCACTATTGCTGATACTTGGTAAGTAGTGTTAGTACCTGGCAAACCTTTAAAATCTTTGTAATGGAGACTATCCGCTGGCAAGGTAGCGATGAGCTCATTATCTCTAAATACTTTGAAACCATTAATATTATAACCATCATACTCCCATGTTAAATCTACATGGTTATGAGAGTAAGATGAATTAGTTTGTATACCTAAAAAGACTTGACTATAGGGTGCGAAAAGTACAAGGTTTTTTACAGTAGCAGCACCTGGAAATGTTAACGTAACGCTCTTCTCATCAGAACCGTAGATCTGTCCATCCAAAATCTTATATGCTGTAAGAGTATAAGTATACTGCTCACCAGCGATACCTGTACTATCGGTAAATGTAAATAGACTATCTGTCAGTACTTCCTTTATAAACGTACCATTTCTCGTGATGACATATCCATCCGCATGATCGTAGAGATGAGACCATTGTACTTTCACGGCATTATTATCAATGAGTGGAGTCGCTGTAAGATTAATGACTGGAGATAAAGGTGCATAAGTAAATTCTTTTATATAATACTCCGAAAACTCCTTTCCACTATTGGTGTTTTGATAAGCCCTAAAACCGTATTGATACGTGATTCCGGGTACTGCTGTAGTATCTATATATAAATTACCATCATCTTTTAATACATTGTCTATGACGGTGATTCCTCTCGTTATTTCTACGCCATCATAATTAGCATTAGATGGTTGCCAAGAAATATTTCCGGTAAGGTCATATACATCGAGATCTACATTAGCATACTCTATCGTAGCTGGCTGGGTGTATGGAAATACCTCAGGGATATCAATACTAATATTAACTTCATAATGATCCTCTGAAGAAACTAAAATGTTGGTAGCTTCTACTAAATTATTAGAATAATAAGCCGCCATCGACACCGTGTTTCCTACAAGTTCATTGGGTAAATAAAAACTATAATATCCAGAACTATCAGTTTCAGCCACTATCGTAACCACGCCATTGATCGTCGTATTGATCGCCACATTAGCGATTCCTAATTGTGTATCCGTATCCGTAATAGTACCGAAAACCATTTTATGATCTATAATATCTCCTACTGCTCCGACATACTGAGAAAACTGACCTGCTTGCGTAGCTCTTATTTTGTAGGCGATCTGATGATCACTAGGATCAGCCGTATAATCGTGATATGACCTCGAACCCACAGGAAGATTATCTATAACTACATTATTACGAGTAATTTCAAACTCTGATTTCACAAAGTCTAGATACTCCCAACATAACTTAACATGATTGGGAAGATCTCTACTTGCCATCACATTTTGTGGAGCGTAGACTACGTCAGTGGCGATACTCATATTGACATTACTATGGGAAAATACAGTAGATAAAATCTCAGTGTCGCCATTTTTTCTAGATCTATACAATTGATAGTAATGACCACTTCCACTACTTGGTATATGCACGTAATTGAAGATGTATGATGGTAACTTCACTAGAAAATTTCCATTGTAATATAAGTGAATTCCATCCGTATTTGATAGGTTGGAGTTATCCCAACTTAGGCTAATTTCACCTTGTGCTGGATTAGCAGTAGCTGTCAGGGTAGGTACATACACGATTTCTGGAAAATCAGAAGGTGCGGCTTCCGTTTTTTCAGACTCAATTATACCCTCTTCTGTAGCTCGATACAATGATACTTTGTACGTAATATTAGATAATCCCCATCCAAAAAAATCATCTGCAGCAAGAGGCAAAGACTTATCTTGTTTACGGATTAACGTATCATTTCTATATATACAATATCCTGTATAATTAAACTCATTAGTAACCGAAGGAGGTAGCGTCCAAGTAATATAATTATAAGGCAATACATCGATCTCTGTAATCGTGACCGACGTTGGAGCAGGCATTGCTCCTAAGTTGATAGTTGCTGGATTAGCGGGTGTAGGCACTCTTGTCTCATAAGTCGTATTTCCCAGTTTGCGTATCGCTGTAATCGTATAATCAAGATCTTCGCCAAAGGAGGCTTCAGTATCTGTATAATCCAAAATAAATTGAGAAAGCTCTACGACCAAGCTATCGTTTCTATAAATCCTATAGCCATCGATATTTTGTGAAGTATGTGTCCACTGAAGCGTTACATTTCCAGTGAGATTAGCACTGATCGTTTCGGCTACTGCAGTAAAGTTTCCGTTAGGTATTTTGGATACATCTGGAAAGGTAAATGTAGTATCTTTTACGACTGCACTAACCGCATCACCTACTATATCGTAGATCCTAAATTGGTATTTCGTTTCTTCGTTAGGTACACCTGTAAGATCTATAAATTGCCCCACAAGATTGGCTTGTGTTTCGATCGCCGAATAGACGACATCACCATTTCTAATTATATCCAAAAACACCTCTGGAGAATTGGTAGAATATTCCCAATCCATCACCACGCGATCTTGATCGTACAAACCAATGGCATCAAGATCTAAAGAATGTAGAGTACTACCCTGTGAATAGGTATAATCGTCTAATACGATTACATCAGTAAAATTAGGTTTGGTAGACGATAGTCCAACAGACCTTTTAGGAAAGTAAGTAAAATTATGACTCGCTAGAGTAGCGTCGATTTTAAAACTATCCAATAATCCATATGCTAATCCGGAAAAAGAAAATTCACCTACAGAATTAGATACTGTGCTCAATGTGTCACCCGTACTTTTTCTTGTCGCTTTCACTATAACATTATTTACAGGAAACTGTCCATCTTCTGTGATTACTCTACCTGTTATACTACCATTAGGAGCCACAAAACCTTTGTTATCATAAGAAGCTCTTACAGTATCATTTTCAATTAATCGTAACTGATAAATAATAGAATCGCCATATAATGGAAATGCATCTATATGATCTATTTCCCTGGCATTTTTAATTACATAGAGCTTATTATTTCTATATAATTTATAATCATCTATCTGATCCGAAGCAACATCTTGCCAATCCAAAAGCACTCTATCTCCTTGGTCTTTACTGGCTTGAAAATCTATATCCAATGTATTACCATCGCCTAAAGTATAAGGCCATGTCTGACCTGTAAAACTTGAAAACATCTCAATGGAATACGTATACTCTTCACCACTCTTTATACTCGTACTGCTATTGAAATTATATTGATCTGAAAATGAAATAATCGAGTCCTTTCCTATACCTTCCGCTATCGTTGCGATAAGGACATCGTTTCTAAAGAGTTTATAGCTAGTTGCTAGATCACTTCGATTCGTCCATGAAACATTGATCTCTTCTAATCGATCAGTAGTCACCATAAAATTATCAGGAACTTTAACCGCACTAGTACTTCCTAAGTCAGTCTGGCTTGCACATTCCAAATCCATATTTCCAAAAGGACCTTCGAAAACCATCAAATCATATGTATGACTTTGGCCAGCACCAACATAATCTCTATAGGCACCAGTTAATGGAGAGTTTTGCAAATCGGCATAAGCATCTAGATAGATTTCTTCTAATTCTTCACCTTCGTACGTTTGG
>CALKJD010000054.1 GCA_937995755.1 uncultured Saprospiraceae bacterium
TAGGCATCAAGCATACTTTAAAATATAAATAACATAGACCCAACTACATAAGAACAGTATAAAGAATGACGCTCGAAGAAAGATCATTTTCTTTCTAAGATTGGCATCAAATGAAGCACTGATAAGATTACTAAAATCTAATCCTTTCAGATATTTCTGTAGTAAGACAAGGTTAATCATTATCAATATGGCAACTGGAAATGCACCTCTCCATTTATTAATCTCAAGCTTAGAATCTAGTGACATAAGCACGTGTGCACCCACAATCAATATGATCGGAAGAACAATGAAAATCGAAATGAGATTTGCGACATTCAATATGCTTACCTCAAGAGTTTTATTTTCATTAAGCTCACTTTTCTTAACCCTCTTTAGTTGAAAATGGTATTCCCAAATCACTATATCTCTTAATATTGACATTCTTTGAACTTTAATTATAACTGTTCTTCTTTTCTACTGCATAAATCGTAGCCGCAGTGGCACCTAGTACTGGAGCTACAACCGCCCCTATAATCGGAATTAATAAAAGACCTAGATATACCGCTCCGAGTCCTACAGCGTCCAGTCTATGATCACGTACATAGCCAATACTATCAGAAACTCTATAATGTCTCTCCATCCAATAATCCAACAATCCGAATCCAGCATAATACGCCTGAACTAAAAATATTAAAGGGGTTGTAAAAACTGCTACACCCGGAAAAAAGCTAAGTATCAAGAGTCCTACCGTCATGAGCAATTCTTTAAAAAGGTTACGGAGATTAATACGTAGACTACGCACCAAATCAGAAATTAACGTAGCCATTGAAAACTTGGGTGAAACATAATCATGATTCATCTGTCGCTCTATCGAATCAGACATAAAACTCATAATCGGAGATACTATTATCAGTAATAAATACTTTAATAAAAATAACCCGAGAACAAAGATTGCGATTCCAGAAGTCCAATCGCTTATATTACCAATGATCCCTGATCCGGTGTCCCACGGATATACGCTCTGTATCCAGTCACCAAGACCATCACCGAAGTATACACTTGCACTAGTAACCGCACCAGCAATCAATAGACTAATAAACCCACTCATGAAAAAATATTTCCATAAGCCATATTTCCCTATACCATTAAAGGCTTTAAAGTATGATAATAATCCTTTCATCAATTAATGTATTTGTTCAACATTCAATATTAATAAATATATAAACAAGTAGGCTCATTATCTCGACTAAGGACGGTAATAACACTATGAATTCCTATACAATCGGCGGACATAAAAAAGCAGCTACCGAATCAACGATAACTGCTTAGTGTGTCTAAAGAATGAAAGACTATACTTCCTTCTTTTTTCTTTTAGTTTTAAACAATTCGACCATTTGCTTATCCGTCATGAAGTTCAGATCTTTAAATGTACTCTTAACGAACTTCTTGATATCTTGATAATCTCTACCTCTCTTATCCGTATACGCTTTGATAAGACGTTTGATATACCTAAGACTAAGATCTTTTACATCTTGGTTAAACTTCTGGTTAGAGAAGATATTGATGTACAGAATAAAAGTCTTGGTGATCTGGAAATATTCAGCGTAACTATCAGTATCCAGGCTGTCTAGATACTCTGAGAAATTAGAGAATATCGTAGACCTAAGGTTTTCATTTTCTTCAGAAAGACCGTCATGCTGATCATGATATTTTCTTACTGCTTCGATACTATCTTCATCTACATATCCATTAGTATGTATCAGTTCCATTAGCGTGTAATAGTCTTCTAAATTACCACCTACCTTGGCTGCATGTACGAGCTTTGCCATACGCTGATCAGATTCAGCGGTTACGCGGATACCTTCTTTACGGAATGCAGACAGCTTATCAAAAAATGCAGTCTTTAGAGCTGAAGGATTATCATTGAGGCTAGCAAGCGCTCTTGCATATTCTTTTTTCTCTGCCGAGTTAAGATCATAGAACATACCTATGATCATCATCGTCTCTAAATAATCATCAGTATTGCGGATCGCCTCGTTAGAGATAAAGGCCAATAAATGCTTGTGAAGGCTTTCATTATTATATTGCTCATCTCTTCTGTAAAGCAAAAATGCTCTCATGGAGTGATAGTTAGATTTCAATTCTCCTGGAGTTTGAGGAAACTCAGTTGAAAGAAAGTTCAAACTTTCAAATTGCTTCTGGTACTTTTTAAAAGCTACTGCTCTATTTGCTGCGATTCTTAAGTGATCAGATTTCTGGCTTTCTAAGAAGCTTCTTACTCTCTTATTACTTATTTTTTCAACGAGATTAGTAATCCATATATCACTACTAAGTGCAAATCCCACTTGTACAGATTGACCAATTCTTTGTTTGATCATTTCAAAATTAGGGCTATTAGAAATATCATATAGAATCTCTCTAAAGTGATCTTGCGGATGTCTATACTTAACATTATCATCTACCGTACCTCTAAGCACAGAGTACCCTACGACTTTAGGAAGATATAATCCTTCGTAGCCATCATCCAAAAGCTCTTTTTCAAAAGACTCTAGCTGTAGTGGATTATCGTTAGCTACTCTTAAGTATAGTTCTTGTATTTCTGGCTCTAGCTCCGCTGCTAATGCTTTATAATCTTCCTCTTCTTCTTCATCCAGATACTTTTCTAGATGAGCAGATGCTTGGATTTTTGCTTTTATTGCCTCCAGTTCTGAGAGGTAACTTTTATCTAATGCTTCCATTTGATATTGATTTTATGAATATTCGATTTGTAGGAGTAACGTTGCACACTCATACTTATTGGATATTCTATATTGATTAAGTAATAATTGTCTAAAAACTTAGAAACCCAGTAAGACGCAAGTCAAACCGGGTTTCTGTAAATTTCGTTGAGAGGTTAAATCCTCAACTGTATCTGCGAAGATCTCATGTATCTGGCACGTTTGCCTATGTGATCTACTATGTAATATTGTAATAAATACCTATTGAAGATATTTACTAAGCATCTTCAGCTGGTGCTGCATCTTCTGCTGCCGGCGCCGCTGCTTCTTCAGTAGCTACTTCTGCTGCTGGTGCTTCTTCTTCTCTAAATGCTGCTTCAGCTTCTTCATCTCTCTTTGGAGCTATTGGAGCTTTTACTTCACCATTTACTATTTTCCTGAATTCTAATAATTCTTGAGCTGTTTCAGCTTTACTAGCATCGATTTTAGCTTGCTTTTCAACTAACCAAGATTCTAATTTTGCATCTGCTTGCTCCTGTGTCAATGCACCTTTAGATACACCTCTTTGTAAGTGTTTCTTGTACATTACTCCTGTAAATCTAAGAATTGCTCTTGCTGTATTCGTTGGTTGAGCACCTTTTTCTAACCATTCGAAAGCTTTATCTCTATCGATCTCGATAGTTGCAGGCTTTGTCATTGGGTTATACATACCGATTTTCTCGATAAATTTACCATCTCTTGGCGCTCTAGCATCTGCTATTACGATATGGTAATATGGTCTCTTCTTACGACCTTGTCTAGTTAGCCTAATTTTTACTGGCATAGTATTAAAAATTTAATTGGTTAAACCATTACCTGTCTTGGCTGATATCAGCGTACAGGCTTTAAAATAATATACTCAAACGGTCGACATAATAATAGAAGTCCGTTTAAGCGAGTGCAAAATTAATATAATATATGATACTATGTCGATTTATTTCAATTATCCCTATACATCTCTCTTAATACCTCATATATTAAGAGATTAGTACCTGAGACATCAAGGTCAAACCGAACACAAAAAACTACAAGTCTTAGTTATACTCTTCGTTTTTCTTATTTTAAATAATACAGAAACTACTATCCTTCTTTCTTAATAATCTCTGTTTCTTCCCCAAAGTACTGTGCAAATCTCTGAATATCATTCGCCAGCTTGGTGTTGTTGGTCGCTTTGAAATAAGTATCACCCATAGATTTTAATGCTTGATAGACAAACCTGTCCATCTCGATCACTTGTAGTTCGTTAGTCCAAAGATCAATCTTAAATGTGTCTTTATATTCTTTATCAAATAAGGCTAACATCATAGCTTTAGCGCTTTGAAGTCCTGTGCCACTAGGATTATCGTCTGATTTCCACTCTATATCTGTTGGGTGATTATCATCATTAAGTTTAACATTGATCTCTATTTGTGATGTCTTTGCCATATTGTCTTTGTATTATAATTTGGTGCAAATGTAGGGCTATCTATTCATTTTCATATATTGAGAACACAAAACAAGCAATAGTTAATTTTAGATGATAGATTATATACTAGCTGACAACCCAACATTCGTCAGATATGGTGCAGAGCATGGAGCTTCATTAGTAATCTGGTGGATTATAGGTATTAGTATGATGTACTTCGCAAGGACTAAATGGTCTGAGCTAGAGCAAAGAAGATATATTTTCTATTTTGGAATTTTCGTTGCCACCACTCAGCTCTTTAAAGTCTTTGCCAAATTACACTTAGGTACATTTGATATTACAACAGATCTTCCCTTAGAGCTATGCAACATTATGGCCTTAGCTATGCCATTTATCATGTTATATAAATGGAGATTCGGTTGGTCTATTCTGTTTTTCTGGATTTGTGCAGGTACAGCACAAGCTATGATCACTCCGACACACATAGCCGCCTTTCCTAACTATGAAGCGATCAGATATTGGGCAGTACATGTAGGTTTGCCGATTATGGCTATATATGGTGCTGTTGTATACGGATGGAGATTAACTTGGAAAGATGCTCTTTTCTCTGCTATCGGTATGAACGTCGTTGCTCTACTAGTCTACTTTGCGAATATTGTATTAGAAGCTAATTATATGTACCTCAATGCTAAGCCACCTGGAGCTACACTCTATAGTATCTTAGCTCCATGGCCCTATTACATACTCTGTCTTGAAGGCGTGATCTTTATCTTGTTCAGTTTACTTTTAGTTCCGTTTATGATTATAGGTTATAAACACAAAAAGAAGCAAAACATTGCAAGCTAAATAGCCCATGCTCTACCATCAATTCTGAATACAACAATCTGCTTGGAAGTAGTTTCAAAATAAAAGAAACGCACTTCAAATCAAAATTATTATTAACTTAGTAATGATGACGCATGTCACTTGAACGGCGAAAAGATATAAACATTAGAGATGCATAACCCCATTGCATTTTGTAATTTAAACTAAAAGCATGAAAAACATAGCGATTCTAAGTCTTCTCTATCTTACTAGTACACTATTATCATGCAATTCTACTAGTACTAACCCAATCAACACTAAAGAAGAACTACTTGATAAATTTATGTTCACTCTCCATCATCAGGATGTACAGAAAATAAACAGTAAAATCGTAATTCTCAACACTGAATTTTGTGAAACTTTTGAATGTGAAGCGTATTTTTCATCCTTAGAAAATAGGATTCAATTTTACTCTAAAAATGAAGCTTTCATGAGAGGATTGAAAAAATACATAGTAATAGACAACATTGATACTGACCGAGGAGTAATAAAAATGAGAAAACGATTTAACACTAACTATGAATTCCTTGAAGTAAAATAGCATTACATGGATCACACCGAATGATCACAACCTGTATTATGTTTACTGATTATTCAAGTGTATCTAGTACATAATTAATTGTAAAATTTGCACATTACAAGACTTCGCATTTCACATAGATAATATATAATCGTAGCATGTCTAGATTTAATAATTCGCTAATATTTGAATAATCTTAGAAAAAATACATTTGTGAAAAATTAACCAGATATATATTTTTAATAAGAAACTGCTTACCCGTAATAATTATACTCATCTTCATTTGTTTTGGCTGTAGTAAGAATGAGGACTTCAACTTATCTAATAATGAAAATCCATCGGAGCAATAGCAGATGAATTGGTGGCAACAATCAACTCACCGATCAGTATCTCCTGAATGCAATTTGCTCTCTCTAGAATTATTTACTATCTTTCAGAGGTACTATACGAGCTAGGCAGACATAAAATGTCTATCCATATGAATCTCGGTATAGAAAAATAATGAATACTCTCGATTATATAATAGTCGTATAAAACTACTGAAGTTGAAGAAACGCAATTGGAAAAAATACATATTTGAATTCTTATCTATCTTTATTGCGGTCATCTCCGCATTTGCACTGAACAGCTGGAATGACAATCGAAAGGATAACATCGCTGAATCTAGAATATTGACCGAAATTCTAAATGGAATCGAGAAAGACGCTGAAGACATAGATATAAATATAAATGGTCATAAGGAGGGTGTTAGGTCTTGTAAATTCTGGAGAAGCATCATTAACAATGAGAATGAAAATTTAGACACTTTAACTCAGTACTACTTGGCTTTAACTAGGGATTTCACTTCAATTCAAAATACATCCGGCTATGAAACATTAAAATCAAGAGGGTTTGAACTTATTGAAAATGACTCATTGAGATCTCAAATAATATCCATGTATGAATTTGACTATCAAACGCTCAAAAAACTAGAAGAAGAATATCATGAGTTGCAGTTTCAAGAGAACTACTTTTCTCAAATCAATGAAGCCATAGCCCCCAATTTCATATTTGATACTAAAGGAAATATTATAGATATGGTATTACCTATAAAATTAAACGCTAGCCACAAGAATATACTGTTAAGCTATTTATGGAAGATTGAAATTAACAGAAAGTTTGTCATGTACTTTTATGATCAAGTAAAAGTAAGACTAAACAAATTAGAGATAGCAATAAAAAACGAGTTAAACAAACCTCATATATAAGATCATATATTCGTAGTGTAACCGCAACAGTTGGCAGACGGAAAAACGACACTCACCCAACGCATTTTACAAGGTACTCATTCTTGATAAGCATGAATCATATAGACACAAAAATTGAATACTTACAATCCCTAGGAATAAATTTCAATTTATCAGAAGGTCGTGAATGGTTACTTTCAAACTTAGAGCAGTATCATGACATCGAAGACAAAGACTACCCTATCTGGCTAATATTAAGAGAGTTTGGAAATACATTCATAGTGAGTTCTAGTCATAAAGCATTCAGCAATAATACCTCAACAATCATATTCGAAGATTTCTTTTTATACAATAAGTTATCCAGAATATTATCAGAACTACAAAGAATATCAAATGGTGCAATCTCCTACAAAGTCATCCATGAATTTGAGCCTGTATATAATACTGACCATTCACGATCATCTGAGTCTATTTGGGGAGAACACAAAAGGACCTCGCCAATAAAATGTACTTATGAAATATGTGGACAAATTATGGCCTTCGACTATAATTTCTTAGACGGACAACCTACCATTTTAAATAGTGAATTTGTCGATCAATTATGTTCGAAATTAGATGTTGAATTCCTAGACAACAATATCAATTATCTTTATGAGGAGTCAATAACATTCTTTCGAACGAGTCAAGAAAATCAAGAAACCCTATATTCAATACCAACACTGCATTTAAATAAAAATCTTGTTAGAAAATATAGAAAAACTAACCATCAAACTACCTTACCTATAACAGATGTCCTACACTATAGCCACAATGAAAGTAAGTCTGTTTGGTCAAAAGTTGATAATACAAGGATAGCCACACCAACTGAAATACGTAAATTGCAAGAATACAAAAAAGGTAAAACTACTGAATTCATATTAGTAGTCATGCTCTGCTTAGCTATAGGTGCTCTAATCATTTGGCTATCCCATTTCGAAATGCTAAATAATTCGATCGGAAAACTAGTACTCTATCCTATTCTCATTCTTCTCGCAGCTGCGATTGTTTTTGTATACATTCAACTAAAACTTAAAGCTATTAAGGCAGATCTACAGGAGAAACACATAAAAAGACTTAAAGGTGTAGTATTAGAAATTTTTAGATACGATGGTAAGACGATTATAGAAATGAATAAAGAGTGTGATGTCAAAAAACTAATAATTGATCGTAATATAAGAGATGTACAAGAAGGAAATGAAATTACATTTGAAGTATTTAAAGCATCTAAGGTTTTCTCAAAGCTTATAGACGTAAACTCATTGGGATTTAGAACCAAATGATCTATCTAAAGGAAAATTAGTTCAATGGAGTGAAAAATGATCAAATACATTGTTAACCAAATCAATACATTTCGATGCTTACGCCAACACTCGATAATTATAACTGAAATGAATAAATATATTTACATACTGATCTTACTAAATTCCATAATAGGCTGTAGAAACAATGCGGAAATACCTATCATTAAAGCGGATACTATTAAATATGATACTACTATCATTGATTACAATATAACCAATGACCTAAATCAATCCTATGATCATTCTCTTGCCCAATTAAGCATTAAAAGCCTCATAGACACATTGAAGAGTATAAGTGAACTAACAGGCATCAACCTGATTGACGAAAGCAGTTTACCATTTACAATTAACAACAATTCAAAATACTACCAGCAGAATATACCTAGCAGAGTTTACAAACTAATTTTTCCCAACGAAGAAATAGCAACGGATAAAACGAGATTTGTCAATCATGCCACGGTAAATGACAATAGAGTTACCATTCAGAATGGACTTCGAATAGTAGAACATAGAAAATACAAGACTTTGCTATCTCTTATAGAAAAAGATAATTATCTACAATTGCTCATTACAAAACAAGGGAAATATAATCCAGGGGTAGATCTAATTACAATCTCTAAGGTTGATTTAGAAAAGATAGACTATTTAAATCTATATGGAGGCATATACGATTCCTATGACATCAATTATTGTTATTCTATATTTGACAGTCTGTATAATCAGATAGTCAAAACTCAAATTAGAAATACTAAATTTGAAGATATACAGCTAGATACCATTACAATGAAATTTATCATATCAAACGATGGTATAATTAACAAAAAATAGATACATACGTCACCATAATATCATGGTGGATAAAGCGACAAGAGAAAAAAGATAAAGCAAATGCAAAATTCAATACAACAAAGGTCAAAGAATTTTCTTTGCCTTATACTACTACTACAATTAAGCATAGTAAGTAGTTGCACGTATAAAGGCTCAATAGAGGATAGGAATGCTATAGAAAAAACGTGGAGTACATATTATAGCCCCAATGTATCGCAGCAGGAGAAAAACAACTTACTTACAGAAGAGTATAAGCTCGATTATGTCCGTAAAATAAATTCAGCCATTAGAGATTCCGAAAGTGATCTGAAACTCATGAAGTTTGAGGACAAGTTAAACATCCTTATTAAAAGGTATACCATCGATTCTCTGCAACTCGCAGACAATCAACTAAACACGTTTGAGAAAGCGTTTAATCTAGTTGAGACGACTAGCAGCATATTAATGGATACCGATCAAGGACTTTCAGAAATACTATTTACTGATAAAGTAACTGCATATGGTGTGTTCAATATTCTGTTCTCAAATAAAAGCAATCAATTTGTAAAAGAAAATGGAATATGGAAGATTAATCCAACAAAAGAACATCATAAATTTATAGAAGCAAGAGATTTGCTAAAACAACAATATATAAAACAATATGGTAGCAGTGATGGTGCTATCGAAGGAATAATACATCTAACTACTGGCAAAGATGCCATCTGGCAGCCTCTAAGAAGCTAGATTACTACTAAGTCCTATGGCAAATGTTATTAGTACGAAGTCATAATTATTAAACAATTTCATCAACGGATCTACCCCACGATCTATACTATTGCCCACTGCTTAGTTTCATAACTTTAGAGAAATATCAATTGTGACGTTCTATCCACCCTATTATATAAAATAGTCTTGAGCACCTATTTTCCACCCTTGGATAGATATAAAATCATACGATAATGTTAAAGAATCAAAAATAGTGGCAGATTCCTAAACGATAGGTTAGTTTTGTGGTTGCATTTACAGATATGGCACGAAAAAAGGAATATAGCGAAGAAGAAGTATTAGATCGTGCTATGCATTTATTCTGGCGTAATGGCTACGAAACAACATCTATGAAGATGCTTGAGAAAGAAATGGGTATCAATAAATTTTCTATTTACTCCAGTTTCGGAAGTAAGCATGGTTTATTCGTTGAAAGCCTGAAAAGCTATAAGAGTAAAGTAAAAGGACTATTTGAAAAGTTTGAAAAATCTAATAAAGGAGTAGAAAGTATTAAAGAGTTCTTTTATGATTCGATTTCATTGACAAAAATAGAAGGCAGTGAAAAGGGATGTTTGGTAACTAACACATACAATGAATTTGCTGAAAGTGAAGATGATGTGATCAAAAGCCAAATGGAGGCATTCATGATAACTCTAAAGGAAATTATAGTTTCAAAACTTAGAATGGATCCTACGAAGGATGAAATTACGGTTCAAAAACAAGCTAACTATTTACTACTGGCAAAACATGGTTTAGCTGCGGCTGCGAGAGTAAATGATCCCAAAGAAATAGAAGACTATATTGAAATGACATTTCAAAACATATAACTTTTTTTTAAGTAATATCTAACCGATTGTTTAGATATATTATCTAACAACAATACATAACACAATATTATGACCACATTGAAAGTACACAGTATAGAATCGGCACCAGAAGGAAGCAAAGCATTATTAGAAGCATCTTTAAAATCAAATGGTATGATCCCAGGTCTACATGGTGTTTTAGCAGGTGCTCCTGGAATCCTAGAAGCCTATCAGACAATTCATAAACTATTCACGCAGACTTCTTTTGATAAAGAAGAACTAACCGTGGTATGGCAAACCATAAATGTGGAGCATGCTTGCCATTATTGTGTGCCTGCACATACGGCTATAGCTAAAATGATGAAAGTTGATGATTCCATTACAGAAGCATTGCGCAATGAGACGCCTTTAGAAGACTCAAAACTAGAAGCACTCAGAACATTTACATTAGCAGTAACAAGAAATAGAGGACAAGTATCACAAGAAGAACTGACAACATTCTACAACGCCGGCTATGGTGAACAGCAAGTCTTAGAAGTGATATTGGGACTGTCACAAAAAGTGATTAGTAACTACACCAATCATATTGCTAACACAGCAGTAGATGCTCCTTTCAAGCCATTTGCTTGGGAAAGACAAAAATAATTATAGAAAAGAGACCTTTCTCTTACCAGAGTAGGTCTCTTTCCAAATCTGTATAAAGTGATACTAGTTAAATCCTATTTGGACCATCACCTATGGTAAGTAGTACTCGCTTATAACTAAAAGATAAAAAAATGGAAAATAAAATAAAAATAGATATAGTTTCCGATGTAGTTTGTCCATGGTGTGCTATCGGGTACAAACGATTAGAGCAAGCTATAAATGAACTTGGTATTCAAGATAAGGTAGAAATAGAATGGCAACCTTTTGAGTTGAATCCTCAAATGCCGAATGAAGGTCAAAATGTACAAGAACATATTGCTGAAAAGTACGGTGCTACAGAATCGCAACAGCAACAGTCACAACAACACATGACTGAAGTGGGAAAAGAATTAGGATTCACTTTTGACTATTTTAATGATATGAAGATGGTGAATACTTTCGAATCCCACATACTGTTAGAATATGCTCATAAATTCGATAAGCAAACAGAATTAAAACTAGCATTAATGACTGCATTTTTCAGTCAAAGAAAAGATGTGTCGGATAGAGATGTGCTGAAAAATATATTACAAGAGGTGGGCTTAGATCCAGACAAAGGTATTGCTCTTCTAGACAATACCGCATCCCAAGATGAAGTAAGGAATAAACAGAACTACTGGAAAAGTCTAGGAGTCAGCTCAGTTCCTACAATCGTATTTAATAGAAAAAGTGCTGTCACAGGTGCACAACCTATAGATATATTTAAGCAAGTGCTGACTGAACTTAATGAAGCTCAATAATAGAGTATGAAAATCAATATTAGATAAAGCTGTCCAAAAACAAGGTTCAGATAAGATAGATCATCTGCTACGACCACAAAATTCAATTTAAAACAATACACCAATATGAAATTAACCATTTTAACTGCTATAGTAATATCCATCTTGAGCTTATCATGTAATACTAAAAGCCAAGGTATACTAAATGAATCATCCATACCATCTTTTCAAAATAAAGGACATGAATTGGTTTATGCCATGGTACAAGAAACTGGAGACTACAACCAATTACTTAAAAGAAGAAACGTTGAATACTCCTATTTTTATCAAACCCCAGATGGCAAAACTGATAGGTCTACTGAAAGGTATATCTTTGATAAGGAACTATCCACCGGTCTTTACCAACAGCACGAGCGAACTTTATCTCAACTCGAAGGAACAATCGAACAGGGATATGATGGTACTGAATATTGGCTCAAGCACAATGGGAAAATTATAAATGATAAGAAAGCATTAAAAAGAGTTGCCTTTAATAGACCTACAAACTTTTACTGGTTCACAATGATGCAAAAACTATTAGACCCAGGATTAAAATATGAATACCTAGGGGAAAAGAAGATAGACAATAAAGCTTATGATATTGTAAAAATTACCTTTAAAAATCAACCCAATACACCAACAGATATTTATCAAGTGTATATTAATAAAAGTACTTCTCTGGTAGATCAATACTTATTTACTGTAGCTGATTTTGGTCTAATGGACACTCCCAAGCTCATGAAAGTTGAATACGAAGAGGTAGATGGACTATTAATACCTACAAAAAGAAAATATAAAAATTCTACATGGGACGCTGAGGTAAGCGATGAACCATGGATCAATGTACGTTGGACAAATATTAAGTTTAACAATGGATTTACTGAGCAAGATTTTAAAAAAGGAAAAAATATGGAAAATGACAGTAACACCTCTCTTAAATCAAAACTAGAAGAGAAGAAGGCAAGCTTTGAAGCTAAGGCAGATGACAACAAGAAAAGAGCCTATAGAGAGGGGATAGAATCTGTAGAAAACAGTGGTATCGTAAAAAGTGCAAAGCAAGTAGGAGAACAAGCACCTAACTTCATCTTAAATAATGCATTAGGCGAACCTGTTCAATTCAGCGATTATCTAAAGAAGGGAAAAGTAGTATTAACTTGGTATCGAGGAGGTTGGTGTCCATATTGCAACATGACACTCCACCAACTACAAGATGAACTACCTCACTTCAAAGCAAATGGAGCGAGTCTCATTGCACTTACACCTGAGCTTCCAGACAAATCAATGTCTACCGCAGAGAAGCATGACTTAGAATTCGAAGTATTAAGTGACATTGGAAACAAGATAGCCAAGGAGTATGGTATTGTATTTAAACTAACTGATGAGGTGGCTGAGATGTATAACAATGGATTTGGAATGAATGCCTATAATGGAGACGAATCAAATGAACTTCCTTTAGCCGCCACATATATTATAGATGAAAATGGAGAAATCATATACGCATTTCTAGATGCTGACTATCGCAATAGAGCAGAGCCATCTGAGATTACAGAAATACTAAAAAGCAAATAATACGACATCTAATCCGCTATTATAAACAAATTGCAAGTATATCGAGCTCCATCAGTCCAAACTGATGGAGCTTTTCTTTAATCCCTCTCTTTCCTCACCTTGATTGAATAACAGATGAAAAAAGAACCAACTAATTGTTGCTCATACGCTCAGTAGCATATGTTACAAGTATTCATCTCATTCTAATGTAATTTTATCAAATAGCATCAAATAGAGAGGTAAGTTATTGCAACTATTGTACGTCGAAATGCATTATCAGAAGTAGGTCAAAATTCAACAATAGAATCCAATAACATTAATATGATCTATGCAATGACTATCTTAAGTGAGTATATAAACTTGAATAATAGCCTATTATACAGAAGCATTAAGCGATCTAGGGATAAAGCAAATACGATTGTGTTACCTAATCGTATAAATGCGATTAAGATAACAGACTTAAATATAGAAATGGACTAAATTGATTCGTTACACAATTAATTAAAATACCTAAAAAACATTATCTTGAGGTTATGAGTAAATTAGAAATTCGTACAGTAGATGTCTTGCAGTACCTCCAGCCATTGAGGGAAGGAGGTTCGCTCCCAGGTATTGTACTAGGAGACGATGACTTCTTATATGTATTGAAGTTTAGAGGTGCTGGACAAGGCAAAAAAGCTCTTATCGCAGAACTTGTCGGAGGACTTTTAGCTCAAGCCATGGGACTAAAAGTACCAGAACTCGTATTTATGAATCTCGATGATTCACTAAGTAAAACGGAGCCTGACGAAGAGATTCAAGATCTACTTAAATTCAGTGTCGGATTAAATTTAGGCTTACACTTCTTATCAGGAGCCATTACCTATGATCCATTGATATCTATAGCCGATCCACTATCAGCTTCGAAAGTAGTAATTCTCGATAGCATGATTACTAACATTGACAGGACCGCTAAAAACACAAATCTCTTAAATTGGAATAAAGAGCTGTGGTTAATAGATCATGGAGCTAGTCTATACTTCCATCATAACTGGAACAACTGGGAGGTACACCTTACAAGAACTTTCCCTAGTATAAAAGATCATGTGTTATTAGAAAGGGCTACACAGCTCAATGAAGCGGCCGATGCTATTAAGCATTCAATTGATAAAGAAACCATCATTGAAATAATCTCTCTGATACCTGAATCGTGGCTAATCGAAGAATCTAATGTTTTGACACCATCAGAAATGAGATCAGCATATATTGAGTTCTTGAATAGCAAATTAGAGAAAATTGATTTACTCGTAAAAGAAGCTGAAGATGCAAGATAGAGTCACTTACGAGTATGCCGTTATTCGATTGGTACCTAAAGTAGAGCGCGAAGAATTCATCAATATTGGTGTAATGCTATTCTCTAGGAGAAAAAAATATATCGGCATAAAATATGAAATAAATGAAAAACGAATACATGCATTTGCTGAAGAAGTAGATGTACCAATGATCGCAGAATACTTAGACGCTTGGAAACAAGTATGCATTGGAAATCCAAGTGGAGGAAGTATTGGAAAACTCGAATTACCTTCAAGATTTAGATGGTTGGCTGCTTCAAGAAGTACTATTATTCAAACTTCGAAGACTCATACTGGGATCTGTCATGACCCTGAAAAAGTTCTTGAAGACCTATTCGTTAGATATGTATCATAGAATTAAATAAGCAAAATGTATACTTAGGTATCATTAGAGTTTTGAATTATTAAAAACATCAAAATGAAATTCATAGACTATTATAAAATATTGGGTGTAGCAAAAACGGCTACAGAGAAAGAAATAAAAAAAGCATTTAGGAAATTAGCACGCAAGTATCATCCTGATCTAAATCCAAATGACAAAACTGCTGAAAAGAAATTTAAGGAAATTAATGAGGCCAATGAGGTACTAAGCAATGTCGAGAATAGAAAGAAATATGACAAGTATGGTAAAGACTGGCAGCATGGTGAGCAATATGAAAAAGCCAAACAACAGCAACAATCACAGAGACAATACCAATCACAAAGCCAACAGCAATCTTATGGTGGACAAGATTTCTCTGACTACTTTGAATCGATGTTTGGAGGAGCTAGATCTTCGTATAGTCAAGGTCAAAGAAAATATAAAGGACAAGACTATAATGCCAAACTACACTTAGATCTAAAAGACGTCTATACTACTCAGAAACAAGTGATAACAGTCAATGGAGCCAAAGTGAGATTGACCATACCTGCCGGAATCGAAAATGGTCAAGTAATAAAGATAAAAGGTAAAGGTGAAAAAGGTGTTAACGGAGGACCGAATGGAGATTTGTACATCACGTTTGAAATTAATAACGATACGCAATTCAAAAGAGATGGCAACAACCTCTATGCCACTGTGAGCGTCGATCTATACACGGCAATGCTAGGTGGTGAGATTACAGCAGATACATTTAATGGTAAAGTAAAGTTAAAAATCGCTCCTGAAACACCAAGTGGAACCAAGGTTAAGCTCAAGGGTAAAGGTTTTCCTGTCTATAAAAAAGAAGATCAATTTGGAGATCTTATCATTACATATCAGATAGAAATACCGACAAAATTAAATGATCAAGAAAAAGCCCTATTCGAAGAATTACAAAAATTAAGATAAGATGATTACTGAAGACTTAATACTCATAGACCAACTCTGCACTCATTATAAAATAGAGCTTGCTTTCATCGATGCACTTGATAATATTGGCCTCATAGAAATCGAGGTACTTGAAGAAAATAGATTCATTCATCAAGATAGAATTGGTGACTTAGAAAAAATGATAAGGCTGCATCATGAGTTGAATGTCAACCTTGAAGGCATAGATGTTGTATTCAACCTAATAAATAAGGAAATGAAACTTAGGGAAGAGATCAATTCACTTAAGAATAGATTGAGACTATATGAAGATCCTATGTAAAAAAATAATAGTTCACAAAGAGCATTGTATCAACGGCCCCACCCTTTTTACACATATATAGTGCTGTAAGTACTAGTTATGTGTTGTCTTTATATTAGGTACTACCTTATATATAATGAGATATATGTGATTAAAAAACGTAATTGAATGCAATGCAACAAAACGAATAGATAGACGTTTAGAAAAACATCTAATTAATGTAAATTACCGTTGCATCTAAAGCAAAACTATGGAAAACAATAATATGCTAAGTTATATAAAGAATGTGTTAGAAAATATGCCAAACGACTGGCTAGACCTAACAACACATCGACTAGACATATATAATGAGGGATTGGCTAAATCTCAATTTCTCGATCAATTTGAAAGCTTATACAATAGTGACAATTACCAATTATCTGCACTTAGTGAGTTACCAACGGCATATGATTATATCAGACTAGGACATCCCCTATCTTGTATTTTAGAGTGGGCCATTGCAAAGACCAATGACTTAGATCCTCAAAGCGTAATTAGTTTTTCATCTAAAACCACTCCTATCCTTGCCGTTCTGAGAAAAAACTTACTTGATAACAAAAACACTCAGATCGCCCATTTAGGTGAGCTTCCAGACTATTTTGATACTGAGATATTAAGGAATGTCTATGGATACAACTTCGACTTAAAGAAAATAAATGAACTGTCTGAATTAGACAGCCCTAATGTGAATAGTAGCGTTGTATACATATCACATCAAGATAAAATTGAAGCTATCGAACAGAATTCGAATATTGATTTCTATATTAATCTTCATTCCCATCTTGGTAGCGTATTATTAGTTAATGGGACAAAGAATGAAAGCTACATTTCTGACATTCAACACGTAAGAAGAAGAGAGACAATTGCAATGACACCAGCAAACTCTCTTATTGCCTTACATTCACTTCTGAATGAGTCTGGATTTGATGATCAAAAAAATAATATTGCAATAAACAAATCACTTGTACTCAATTCGATTAAAGAGATCACTGGAACTGATGTAAAACCATTGGTTGCTTCTAGTGGGCTTTCTATCCAATACGCTATACTTATGGGACTTATCCATAATGCATTAGAAAACCACAAAGGCAAGGCCATCAAAATAGTAGTGCCTCCAAATTGCTATGGAGGAACCAATGATCAAGCTAGAAGAGTTGCTGCTTGCATCGACAATGTCGAAATAGTAGATTTAGCTGTCGACGGTGGCAATGATATGGTACAAAGCATTGACAGCGTATTAAATAGAATAGCCGAGCAAGATGCTATTCCATATATAATAGCTGAGATTCCAACTAATCCAAGAGTTGAAGTTCCTGATTTATTAAAACTTAAGGAAGCACTTAGTAAGGTGCGAAAAACTAGTGAGGGAAAAATAGCGGTCGATCCTGTATTTATACTTGATCAAACTTTTTGTCCAAATGTTCAATTTTTAGGTGATGACGAAATACTATCTTCAGTAAGAACAATATCTTTCGCTAGTGGATCTAAGTTTCCTAGTGGCGGAAAATGTACAGCTGGCTATTGTGTTGGAAACACAAAGACAATCGAACTCATGCAAAAAATAGAGTTACATCTAATACTTTGTGATAATGAAGCTACAGATCTTCAATTAGAGATATTGGCCAAGCAATTACCATCGATGAAGCAAAGAATTGCTGATGCGTATCATAACACACGTGACTTTGTAAACTTCATCCAGGAAGTGCTGCCTACCGCTAAAATCAACTTTGTTTCTGAAGAATTAGCTAATGAAGGTTTTACACCCTCTGTCTTTTCATTAGATCTTCCTACTAAAGGGAATACGGATGAAGAAAGAGAAAATTACAAAAGAGCATTAAACCTTAAATTGATCAATCTCATGATCACTCAAATTCCGACAGAAAGTAAGTTTTGTGTGAGTTATGGTCAGCTAAAAGGATGCTACTGGACCGTACCCGCTACCTCTACACAAGGTACTACTAAAGAGGGAGACAAAGATTACATTGTTCGTGCATCTCTTTCGCCTAACCTTGATCTCGATTTGCACAAGAGCGTGTTCCTGGAGTTTGTTAATAGTATATAAATTCGAAACCTACCCTCCAAGCATACATTAGAAAGTGTTGGTATGACGGAGTAAGTTTAAATATTTTATACCCAGAATGGTCTATTATGGTACTTCACCATATTAGACCATTTTTTTTAACCGCAATGATCAATTAGAAAAGATCTACTACAACTACTTGGCCACATCCTCGACCTCGTCCAATTCCATACTTCATTATAGAGTATAGGGTACGAGATTCAGCCATAAGCCTACTTGCACCACCCCTCAATATCAAAATGTCGTTAGCTAACACTAGTAAATAATGCTATTGGGTTTATATATGACATTTCACTATATTTAGCAACGTTATGGCGAGCACTTCAATTATTTGGCTCGCAGCATAGTCTTCATCTCGCTCAATAAAAGCCATAATGATATTACCAACTGACAAAATATAATCGAATGATAAAAGGTAGGATACTCGTTTTTGCACTTTTAATATTTACTTTCCTCAGCACACAAGCTCAGAATGTTCCTATTCTTGATTTTTCACTTAACAATTTTGGTCAGGCCCAATTAGAGATAGACGCAGAAGCTGATAAATACTACGTGCTGACTGCACTTCATGAACCGAACTTAGCGTATGAATCCATTACCTCAATCACATTAGGAATCGATGGAACCATGACAATATCAGAGCCTCTAGCCTCTTTTCCATTACAGAACTATAAGGTAACTGCATATTCGATAAGCAGCCCTGATGATATCGATGAGGATGGAATAGATGACATGACAGAGTTCAATAATATGCCCATACAGGCACCACTCAATTATGCAGACCCTATTCCATTTATAGATGGGTCTATATCGCTTACTAGTTACGACGATTATACAGCGCTGAGTGTTGTATCCGAAAATATTCCATGGGCACCTTTCCTTAACAATCAAGAATTTGTAAAATTTGCTATCCTTAATCAAGGATCTAATAATCCGAAGATATATTTCATAAATAGTGAAACCCATTATATCCATGCAGACTTTCTAAGCACAATCGATACCGATGGAGCAGAATTAACAACTGGAGAAGTTGTCTATAACCCTAATGAGGTACTTCCAAATGGAGCAATAGGTAGCTACTCATTTAACTATTCTTTCGGCAACTCATATCCATTTGAATATACGCGAAGAACCTTTGAACTCTTGGCTTCTAACATGCCATTTCTTCAAAACAACTTCCAACACTTCATTGGAGATGGAGGAGAAAACGAATATGAGAATCAATACAAAGATGGCTTTGTAGGATCAAGAATCAACGTAGTCTTGGAATCTGAATTATTAGCAGATGTTGATTTTCTTCCGTTTCATCAAGCAGAAGGATTTGGTTTCTTTCGAAAAATGACTCTAGATGAAAACCCTGGATCTAGAGATATCGTATTATATGATGCGCTTCCGAATTCACTTCCTCGAGTAGGTGGAATTATTACTTCTGTTGTTCAAACTCCATTGTCTCATGTTAATCTGCGAGCGATACAAGATGACGTACCAAATGCTTATATCAAAGATCCATTGGCTATTGATTCTATTGCAGCACTCGAAGGAAAATACATATATTATAAAGTCGCGCAAGATCATTATGAAATAAGAGAAGCGAATATAGAAGAGGTAAATGAATGGTTTGAAACAATAAGACCCACCGAACCTCAAATACCGGAAAGAGATTTAAGTCAGACAAGTATTTTACCACTTGATGATATTGAATTTGAAATGTCAACTGCCTTTGGTGCAAAATGTTCTAACGTCGCTACTATGCGTAAATTTGGATTTCCTGAAGGAACTATACCTAATGGATTTGGTATACCATTTTATTTCTATGATGAATTTATGAAATTCAATGGTTTCTATGAAGACGTACAGGCAATGATTTCAAATCCATCCTTTATTAATGATCTTGAAACGCGGATAGATATGCTAAAAGATTTCAGAAAAGAAATCAAAGATGCGTCTATGCCACAATGGATGCTTGATGAATTACAGGAGATGCATGATCTATTTCCTGAGGGAACTTCCGTCAGATGTAGATCTAGTACTAACAATGAAGATCTTCCTGGATTTAGTGGTGCTGGATTATATACTTCCAAAACACAACATCCAGATGAAGGCCATATCTCAAAATCCGTAAAACAGGTATATGCGAGTATGTGGAACTTTAGAGCATATGATGAAAGAGAATTTTATAGAGTCGATCAATATATCGCCGCTATGGGTATCCTATGTCATCCCAACTATGAAGATGAAAAATCTAATGGTGTAGGTGTAAGTATAGATCCTGTGTTTCAAACCGAAAATACTTTTTATCTAAATACTCAAGTAGGCGAATTTCTAATTACCAATCCTGATGCAAACTCAATACCTGAAGAGATTCTTTTAAATCAAGATCCTGAAGAAGGATATATAGTTCTTAGAAATTCGAACTTAGTACCCATTGGTGAGCTCGTAATGGGTGAAGAGTATATCGATCAAATGAGGGAATACCTTCAAATTATTCATGACGAATTTGCAGAATTATACAATGTAGTAGGTGTCGACGGATTTGGAATGGACATAGAATATAAGGTAACTGCAGAAGATGTATTGATCGTAAAGCAAGCAAGGCCTTGGGTGTCTTTTTGGGCTGACATCAAATCTACTTTTGATTTAGCTGCTCAAGAAATCACATCTCCATCTACTTCAGCAAATTTAGGAAATGAAGAAATAGTGACCGCTAAAATATTTAATAGTGGTATAAGAGTAATGGAAGACTTTGAAATCTCTCTGTACGTCGACGATCAATTTATAGAGACTATAGCTGTCGAAGATGAATTGAATCCACAAACTTCTAAAGATTATCAATTCTCTATTCCACAAGACTTTTCTGCTCTAGGAGATTACGACATCAAAACCATAGTATCTCATCCCAATGATGGTTACGATGGAAATGACACTTTAGATATAGTCCTCAGTAACTTACACCCACTAGAAGGTGGCATAACCATAATAAAAGGAGAAGCCAAATGTGACGAACAAATTGACATCACAGCCAATATCACCAACTATGGCGAAGCAACATTTTACAATACCAATATAGAAGTAATCGTCAATGGAATGACCGTTGATATTATTAATTATGACTATAACATTCCATACTTAGTCAATGTAGATATAGTAATCCCAATTACTGATAATCTGCAACAAACAGACAATGAAATCTTATTAAAAATCATCGACATTAATGATGAGCAAGATGCTATTTCAGGTAATAATGAAGCTACATACAATACTGACCTTGACTCCAATTATGATTATGTCACATTAATAATTAATACTGACGACTACCCAGAAGAAACCTCTTGGAATGTATACGACGAGCTCAATAATGAGCTAATAGCGACTGCTGCGTTAAGCTCAAACGATGAAATCTATATGCAGGATGTTTGTGTCGACTATAACTCATGTTTATCCGTGACCCTATTCGATACATTTGGAGATGGAATTTGTTGCCAATATGGCGAAGGAAACTTTTTACTCATCAATTCATTTGGTGATACATTGTTAACACATGATGGAGAATTTATAGATAATGCTGAAGAGCTGTTTTGTCCAAACGGTGAAGGATGTTCTTTCACAACTCTTACGACTACTACCCTAGCGTCAAGTGAATCTATAGCGGATGGCTCCATCACAATTATTCCTATTGGTGGATTTTCGCCTTATGAATTTAGTATTGATGGTGGCCTAACTTATGTATCAGAAAACAGCTTTACAAATTTGCCTGCTGACGATTACAAAGTTGTAGTAAGAGATGCTTCTAAGACATGTATACAAGAAGAAACAGTAACTGTAGAAATAGATATATTAGAGAGTACAGTAGATAATTACTTAAGCAACATCAAACTATATCCTAATCCTACTAGGGACATTTTGATTGTAGAAATAAACGAATCTGTTAATACCCCTGGAAACATGAATATAGAAATCTATGATGTATTAGGAAAGCTGATGCACCGTAAAACGCTAATGAGCAACTCTCAGAAATCCGAAATATCACTTATGGAATATACATCAGGGAACTACATTATAAAATGCTACAATCAAAATTTTGAAAAGCACTTTAAAGTAATCAAAATATAAAGTGGATTCAGTTATGTCTAACTAAGAGTTAGCTTCAATAAGAAAGATGTTATAATGAAAACAACACAACTTATAGCCAAACAATTAAGAGATGTCTATACAGATGGAAATTGGTCATGGGCTACACTCAAGGAGAAAGTCGCAGATATTAATTGGCAAGATGCAACTACTCAAGTATACGGCCTAAATACAATAGCGAGCTTAGTATACCACATTAACTACTATACCCATGAAGTAGCAAATGCTTTAGAAGGTCAAGCTTTTACAGCGAGCGATAAATTAGCATTTGCGCACCCAAATATTACCAATGAAAATGATTGGCAAAATATGCTGTCAAAAGTATTTAATGATGGCGAAAGACTTGCTGTACAAATAGAAAAATTAGATGATAAAATACTAAATGATTATTTTCAAGAAGAAAAGTATGGTAGTCATTTTAGAAATTTTTGCGGTATCATCGAGCATTTCCATTACCACCTAGGACAGATAGTAGTTATCAAAAAAATACTAGATGCAAAAAAATAAATCTTGCATGTTGTGCAAGCAAAATCCAACTCTGTAATTGCTATAAATCCTTAACAAAATATGCGTCGCAACCGCTATGTCCTGTAGCGCCCATTTGACTGATTAACTTATTGAACCCATTTTTGTGATACAAGTGATTGGCAGCTTCCATAGCTTCAAGTGTTTCTAAGTAACACTGATTGTAACCAATATTCTTTGCTTCATCTAGACAAGTATCTATCATCAGTTGACCTAAGCCTTTACCTCTTAACTCTGCTAAGAAATACATTTTCTTTAGCTCACAAATACTGCCCTCTCCACCAGACAAAGGACCAATACCGCCGCAACCGAAAATCACATCTTCCTGATCCACGATTACAAAGAATGCTGACTGATCATTAGAATATGATTCGTACATC
This sequence comes from uncultured Saprospiraceae bacterium, assembly GCA_937995755.1. GTDB lineage: Bacteria > Bacteroidota > Bacteroidia > Chitinophagales > Saprospiraceae > UBA1994. The sequence continues at coordinate 23,531 of CALKJD010000054.1, forward strand.
GTCTGTACTTCAGGATCACTACTACTATAACCTTCTCCAATACAACCATAGTCCGCCATTACGGTAAGTATGATATCTTTCACTCTTGAGTTATCAGCAGAAGATATCTTTCGGATGCTATATGTGCTTTTAGAAGTATCCATTTACGTTTGCTAGTATACGATTCTTAGTATCTGAGTTATCCGTTCTTTCAAATGATTTACCTGTGATCATCTCATATAAGGATATATATCTTTCTGTTATTTCATCAACAAATTCATCTGGCATCTCTGGCATCCTCTGACCATCTAAACCTTGAAATCCATTTTCCATCAGCCATTCCCTAACAAACTCCTTAGATAATTGTACTTGCTCCTCGTTAGCATCTTGTCTAGCTTGAAAACCATCTGCGTAGAAGTAACGTGAACTATCTGGCGTGTGTATCTCATCTATAAGAATGATCTTACCTTCATAAATTCCGAATTCATACTTAGTGTCCACTAAGATCAATCCACGCTCTGCGGCCATCTCTGTGCCTCTCTGAAAGAGTGCTCTAGTATAGTTACACAACGTATTCCATTGGTCATGAGTGACTATACCTTGTGTCAAGATATCTATAGCGGCTATATCTTCATCATGTCCTTCTTCTGCTTTGGTCGCTGGCGTAATTATAGGTTCTGGCAATCTATCGTTCTGCTTGAGACCATCAGGCAGTAACACTCCGCATAATACTCTACCTCCTGCTTTGTAGGTTCGCCATGCATGCCCAGCCAAATAACCTCTAATCACCATCTCTAGTTTTATAGGTTCGCAAGCTTTACCAATTGCAACACTTGGATCTGGAATAGCCTCTAACCAATTAGGTACAATATCTCTAGTTGCATTTAAAAAGTGTGTCGCTATCTGATTGAGTACTTGACCTTTATACGGAATCGCCCTAGGCAAGATATGATCAAACGCAGAGATTCTGTCCGTCGCAACCATTACAAGCTTATCATTCACCTGATATACATCACGTACTTTACCGTTATATACTGATACTTGACCGTCGAATTGAAAGTCTGTGTCTTTTAATGCTTCTCTCACTTTAGATTATTGAGTTAGTGGGTTTAGGAATATGCCAGTTTGACTTATACACAAAAGTACATCTCAATTAACAAGACAACTAATAATCTAACAAGAAATGAAGTATGAACTAGAAAGCTATAGATATCTAAGTGATATCTTACATATTAATAATAGAATTGCGATCTATAATGATGTCTTTGATTTCCTTAAGTACAGCATACTCTTCAGGCATAACCTTTTTTACGGTATCCTTGAAACTCACAAAAGCACCTTTGTCTGAAGTCGGTACTACTTGTTTAATTTTACGCTTTACTCTATTTACATCATGCTTGAGTATACCTCTGATAGATGGTATATCATGCCAATCACCTTCAATAGCAATAGTACGAACTGCAGGTTGTGCATCACTATTGGCATGATCTAGCATAATACCATTCGTGTAATTAGCCATATCACCTTCCATCTGACCATCAGGAATTTTCCAAGCTTTTGGATCTTCATCAAGATCTGCATTGATCAAAAAGAACTCTAGCCCTTTCTCGTGAAAACGGTACACCACTACTCTCGCTAAATCAAATACACTCATGATATTAAAATTGTGAACTGTGAATATAAACATTAAACAGCTAATGTCCGCAAATGTTCGTATCGTAAAGATATTAAAAAGAATTGTAATGTAATACGCAGAATATTATTCGTTCACTTATAATGCTTAAGCGACAGATATGAGTGAGTAAATAAATATTTAGACTCTTAGAAATGGAAATCTACGGTATCTCTAATAAGCATTTCGAGTATATCAAAGGTGTAAGTTACCCTAAATAACTTTTTAACGCATTCTTATTCACAGATTTACGGAGTCGTCTGATAGCACGTTCTCTAATTTGGCGTACACGCTCTCTAGTCAAGCCATACATATCACCTATTTCCTCTAAGGTCGAAGCGGTCTTACCATTAAGACCATAACATGATGAAAGCACTTCTACCTCTCTTGGAGAAAGCTGAGCCAACCCCATAGCTATTTCTTTTTGAAGCGACTCATCCATAAGCGACATATCTGGGCGACCATCTTCGTCATCCACAAACAAATCAAGCATAGTAGCTTCACTATCTTCTGCAACTGGTGCATCTGTAGACAAGTGACGTCTGCCTCCAGCCATCATCTTAGCTACCTCTTCCACCTTGATATCTAATAGATCAGCCAACTCATCCTCTGACGGCTCTCTTTCAAACTCTTGATTGAAATTAGTGACAGCGGCATTGATTTTATTGTACGTATTTACTTTATTGATAGGAAGTCTTACCAGACGGCTATACTCTACGATAGCCGCTAATATAGATTGTCTAATCCACCATACTGCATAAGAGATAAATTTGAATCCTTTCGTTTCGTCAAATCGTTTTGCCGCTTTTAATAAACCGACATTACCTTCGTTAATAAGATCTGGAAGAGATAATCCTTGATTTTGATATTGCTTTGCTACAGAGACAACAAAGCGTAGATTGGCACTAGTCAACTCCTCTAAAGCTTCTTGACTGCCGTTTCTAATCATCACGGCCAATTCAGCCTCTCGATTACCCGTAAGCAAATCTATCTTACTGATATCATTAAGATATTTATCAAGAGCTACACTCTCTCTAACTGTAATTCGCTTGGTGATCTTTAATTGACGCATATAATGGTATTAAGAGGATTATATATTACTTACAATTATTATGGATGAATAGTTCTTTCGAAAGCCAATTTTGGTATCAACTTAACAAAGCTTTATACTTTATTGCAATTCGCTCATCGAAACACTATTTCCTATGCCCTATATCTATCTTGTATGCAAGACCTAGGTTTTCTTAATTACTTTTAAGACCTCTCCATATAGCAGACTCTCCGTTTGAAACAATTCTAACGATGTACATGCCATTAGGAATATCTGTTGTGGAGAGTGTATTAGTCCCTGGATTCAGTTTATAATCCACAATCACGTTACCATTCATATCCATAATAGTCGCAGTTGCAGAGATATCTACTGCGATTGAAACAACATCTTTAAAAGGATTAGGGTACAACTTAATCAACCAATCGATGTCCTCCACACTATTGACAAAGAAGCCTGCAACATTGGATTTCAGCTGAAATAATGCATGATTAGTATTACAATCAACACTAGTAGTAATTACGATTTGATAATAAGCATCTCCACTAAGAGCCTCATCGTCAGTGTAGGAAAATAGATTTCCAGGCAATGTCTCATATACTTCTAGTGTACTAGGCGAATCTCCTCTGTAGATTACTATTTGATCATATTCTATACCTTCATATTCATCCCAAATTAAATTCATATTACCAAAAGATCCTTGATTGATCGTCAAATGAATAGTCTTATGAATATCACTTGGTGCAGATTCTATTCCACACGCATTAGCAGAGGTAACATAGTACCTATACGCTTGTTGAATAGAGCTTGCATCTGTATCAGAGAACTTATTTTCTGGACCAAACTCAAGCTCTCCTATCAAATTAAATTGTCCAACTGAAGATCCCTCTCTGTAGATATTGTATTGATCTACTCCAGTAAGATCTTCTGGATCTTCCCAATATACTGTATTGTAACCATCAGGATTATCATTCGTTATCAAACAAAGACTTGGCGCGGCTATAAATTCACTGTTAATTTCAATCGATATTTCTTTCATCTGACAACCTTCACTATCCGCTACAGTAACAAAGTAAGTACCTACTTCTAAATTTTGCTGAGAAGCGGAAGTAACATTTACCCCAGTACCTGACCAATTGTAATTATATGGCTCTACACCTCCTGATATCGTTAAGTCTATGTTACTTAATGTAGGTGTTCCATTATTACAACTTACATCAGTACTCATAACAGATACGTCTAAAGGATCGGCCCCTGTAACTGTATATTCCTCTTGAGCTGAACATCCATTACTATCTGTTACCGTTAAAGAATACTCTCCTGAAGATAAATTGTCTTGCTCTAGTGTTGTAGGATCAAGTACATTTCCACTCCAATCATAAGTATAAGGTGGAAATCCACCTACAACGTCCATTTGTATTGAACCAAACTGTGTTTGTCCGAGTACACAATCTAGATTTCTAACGTTTGCATCAATGATTATTTCTTCAGGTTCGATAAGGTCAAACTCACTGAATTGAGTACATCCATTAGCATCAGTAATCGTAACTGAATAAAAACCTTCGCCCAAACCTGACACTTCACTATCAGTAATCTCCTCAACTCCAGGACCACTCCAAGTATAGCTAAAATCTCCAGTTCCTCCAGACGCAATAATAACAAGAGATCCATCTAACACACCATTACTCGGATGGCAAGTGGGTTCTTGATGTATTAAATCTAAAGTGATTTGAGTAGGTTCTTCTATAACCCAATCGCCCACATAATGCTCCCCTTGATTATCTGTAATTGTCAAAGAATAAGAACCACCAAAAAGTACGTCTAAATCCTCACTCGTCGACCCATCACTCCAACTATACGTATAAGGAGAAACGCCGCCAGAGAAGGTTATGTCTATCGATCCATTACCGTCAGAGCATAAAGGATTAGTTACTACAGCTTCTATATCCTGAGCTTGCAATAAATGAAAAGTCAAAAGAATAACTAGAGTTGTAAATAAAGTCTTCATGCTAATATTTTAAATTAAATAAACGATTCCCAATATTCGAATCAAGTAACCTGAGATTTCGCTATAAAAGTAATAATATATTATAACTTTTATAAATATGTAAATCATTGAAAATAAATTCACTCTATTACAAACAAAGGGCTTCCCACTACAAGTGAGAAGCCCTTCTATAAATCTACAAAGCATTTTGATTTTAAATGCTCAACATAATCTAGTTACGCTCTGGCTTTGGCATAAGTACTTTTCTAGACAATCTCATCTTACCCGATCTTTCATCTATTCCGATGATTTTCACTTTAATAGATTGACCTTCACTCAGTACATCACCTACGTTTTCTACTCTATCCCAAGAGATTTCAGAAACGTGTAACAAACCTGATTTACTACCAAACTTCACAAATGCTCCGTATGGCATGATAGAGTCAACCGTAGCATCATATTCATCACCTACAGAAGGTACGAAAGTGATTTTTTCGATTTGCTCTTTAGCTGATTTAAGACCTTCAGCATCTGTACTTGCGATAGATACTACACCTTTATCATCTACTTCTTCGATATTGATCACAGTACCTGTAGAAGCTTGCATCTCTTGGATTACTTTACCTCCAGGTCCGATTACAGCTCCAATGAAACTCTTATCGATAATGATCTCAACCATACGTGGTGCATGTGGCTTAAGATCTTCGTTAGATTTAGTTAATGTCTTAGCCATTTCGCCTAAGATATGTAATCTACCTGCTTTTGCTTGGTCTAAAGCCGCTGTAAGCGTCTCATATGGAAGACCATCTACTTTGATATCCATCTGACAAGCCGTGATACCTTTATCTGTCCCTGTCACTTTGAAATCCATATCACCTAATGCATCTTCGTCACCGAGGATATCAGAAAGGATAATGTTACGTGTTCCGTCAGAGATCATACCCATTGCAATACCAGAAACTGGTGCTGTGATTGGAATACCTGCATCCATCAATGCTAAAGATCCAGCACAAACAGTTGCCATGGAAGAACTACCATTTGATTCTAATATATCAGATACGATTCTGATTGTATAAGGATTTTCTTCCGGTAATACTTTCTTTAATGATCTACCTGCAAGATTTGCGTGACCTACTTCTCTACGTCCAGGCCCTCTCATTGGCTTGATTTCACCTACAGATAATGCAGGGAAGTTATAGTGAAGCATGAATTTTTCATACGTCTGAGCTAAAGCTGTATCTTCCATCTTCTTATCTAGCTTAGTACCCAGAGTCAATGATGCTAATGCTTGAGTTTCACCTCTATTGAAGATAGCAGAACCGTGAGCAGAAGGTAGGTAATCTACTTCTGTCCAGATAGGTCTTACTTGGTCAGTTGCTCTACCGTCCAATCTTACTTTCTCTGACATTACTACTTCTCTAAGAGTTGCTTTTTTGTGCTTATCAAAATAACCGCTAATAAAGCTACCGTGTTCAGCCATCCATTCTTCACCTTTTTCAGCAGCAGCTTCCTTAAGTTCAGTTTTGATTGCTTTAAGCGCATTTTTACGAGTCACTTTATCCATAGCTCCATGAGCTACAGCTATTATTTTATCCGTAGTTACTTCTTTAACTAGAGCCATAGCTTCATCACTAGATGGCGCTTCAGGAAGTACTCTTTTTACAGTAGCAGCCTCTCCTACTAGCTCCGCTAATTCGAGTTGTGCTTTACACTGTACTTTTATTGCCTCGTGTCCTACTTTGATTGCTTCGATAAGATCTGCTTCTTGGCATTCGTTAGCTTCTCCTTCTACCATCATTACATTGTCTAGAGTTGCTGCAACGATGATTTCTAATTCTGCACCTTCTAGCGCATCTTTTTCTGGGTTGACTACATACTTACCATCGATTTTCGCTACTCTTACTTCTGAGATAGGTCCATTCCAATTGATATCAGATACAACGATTGCCGCAGAAGCAGCTAAAGCAGCATACGAATCAGGAAGGTTTCTTTGATCAGAAGAGTGAAGCGTAAGGATTACTTGCGTATCATGCATGTATCCATCAGGAAATAAAGGTCTGATTGCTCTATCTACTAGTCTAGATACTAGTATTTCATAATCGTTTAATCTTGTCTCTCTACGGAAGAAGTTACCTGGGATACGTCCCACAGCAGCGTACTTCTCTTGATAATCTACTGATAGAGGGAAAAATCCTGCACCTTCTCTTGGTTCGTGTGCTGATACTATAGTAGCTAGTATCATTGTGTCTTCGATTCTAACTACAACAGAGCCATGAGCCTGTGTTGCTAGTTTTCCTGTTTCGATAGTTACTTCCTTACCATCAGGAAGATTAAATGAAACAGAAGTAGGTATTTTTTTACCCATAGTATGTTTGAATTGTGTTTGTGTAACCTAGAACTTTTGTAAAGTCTTCTGCTTAGATCATATTAGAGATAACAGCCCTTTGCCATTATAAAAGACGCTTCGAAATGAAGAATAAAATGATACTAAACCCGCATTACAAAAGACTTCTAGAAATTTTAATATATGTTAATAGTTGTCTTTTCTATTGGATAGAAAATGTTTCGCTGAGAGACATTTTCACGAGGAAAGACTAATAACGTTACTCCCTAAAGAATAAGTATATAATAGTCTTACCAAATATTAGAAGCTTCTGCAAGCCACTTTTCCACAAAAATAACATTATATATCGCTGAATAAAGTAATATGTTAGGTATTTGTGAGACAATAGACCTTCATATTGCTCTAAACAATCACTTCAGTAGTAACTAGTCGCTTGTTTAATGTTGCTATCAAGTAGATTATCCCTAAGAATTAATAATTAACTAGATCATGTTGAGAGGCTATCAAAACAAAAAAAGAGGCGAATCCAATGATTGGAAACGCCTCTATATTCTTTGAATGTATGCCGAAGCTTACTTTCTAATCCCAAGCTTAACGATGAGATCTCTATATTTCTGAATGTCTTTCTTTGCTAGATAATCTAACATTCTCTTTCTTTTACCAACAAGCGTAAGAAGTGCTCTTCTAGAAGAGTGATCCTTATGGTTTTTGTGTAAGTGAGCTGAAAGTTCTTTAATTCTGAATGTAAATAGAGCTGCTTGACCTTCTGTAGAACCAGTGTTCTTAGCATCTCCACCGTACTCTGCGAAGATTTCATCCATCTTCCCTTGTGTCATGTACGTAGGCATAATTGTTTGTTATTTATAGTGTTACCAAATTGACGATCTCAGGGATACGCCGTTAGCGAGTGCAAATGTAGGGAAAATAAATGAATAATACTATATAGCCTATCCAGCGAATAAATAAAGCTGAACCGCACAATCTATTAGATTTACACTGGAATTACCTGAGCTTCCATATCAACACTTCTCACCCACTCTACTGCCTCATCTACGGTAAGAGCATCTGTAACTTTGTACTCCTCGATAGAGTCTCTTCTCAATGCAGTAAGGTATCCACCAGAATTTACTGCTTTGCCCAGATCATATGCCAGAGATCGGATGTATGTACCTTTACCACAAGCACAGAAAAAATCAACTTTATCACCCTTCATAGGTTGCAGCTTAAATTCGTTGATCATGATATCTCTTGACTTGAGCTCTATCGTTTCGCCTCTACGAGCTAACTTATATAACGCTTGTCCATCTACTTTGATTGCTGAAAACATAGGAGGCACTTGAGCATATCCACCCACAAAATTTTGCGCTTCATTTAGTAGCATTCCATTAGTGATGTGATCAGTCGGATATTGGGCATCCTCATCTGATTCAGCATCATAACTTGGCGTAGTCGCTCCCAGCTTTATTGTTCCTGAGTAACTCTTATTTGCTGATGTAAGATCATGTAGCAATTTAGTATACTTACCTATACAGATCAGTAGCAATCCAGTAGCCATCGGATCTAATGTGCCACTATGTCCTACTTTAAACTTCTTAACTTTGAGATGATGGCGAATACCATGTCTTATCTTATTAACTACATCAAAAGAAGTCCAATCCATAGGCTTATCTACCAATATCATTGCTCCTGTGCGAAGGTCAAAATCTGTTGGTTGATGACTAGCCGTAATTATTCTATCCTGCTGTAAAGACATATGCTATTCCTATAATTGCCACTACTACGCAGTAATATGCAAAATGTTTGAGTTGACTATTTTTTACCAGCTTGATCATCCAAGTACATGCTAATAATCCTGTAAAGAATGCTGCTACGAATCCTAAACCTAGATCCAAAAAATTGACTTGAGTATTAGTAAAATCTCCATCTAACAGATCCTTTGCTATTTTACCAAATATGAGAGGCACTACCATTAAAAATGAAAATCTCGCTGCTTTCTCCCTATCTATACCTAATAGCACAGAAGTTGATATCGTAGCACCGGATCGAGATATACCTGGCATAATTGCGATAGCTTGTGAGATTCCTATCAATGCCGCATTACTGAAAGTTACACCTCGCTCAGTTGTCTTAGCTCTATCAGCCACAAACAAAAGTGCTGCCGTTACTAAAAGCATACAACAGACCAGCAAAATATTATTTGTGAAAAGAGAATCAATCTGATCTTCCAATAGGACCCCAACTATAGCCGCAGGTATCATGGATATTATTATTTTGATCGCAAATTCTCTTGACTCATTATCCGAAAATAATCCACTAAGAATCTCCATCACATCTTTTCGAAAAACGACTAAAGTACTTAACGCTGTAGCAAAATGCAGTACTACGGTCATCAACATACTAGCTGCACCTATATCATCATTTCCAAGTATTACTTTGGCTAATTCAAGATGTCCACTACTACTTACAGGTAAAAACTCTGTAAGACCTTGCACCACACCTAGTATTATGGCCTGCAAAGCATCCCACATATAGACTTATTTTATTCTGATTTGAAATATTAGTAGTTGCAACTATTTCTTCGCAAAGATTGCATACACTTGTAGACCGAGACCAATTAATATTACTATGGGAGCTATCAATGTACGACGAGTACTATAGATAATGTCTTCATCCCAGACATCTGGACTTGGCATACTACCACCAGACATGAGCAACATGCCTAATCCTATAAGTGCTAAGCCTATAAGCATTATCGTAAAGTTTTTACGCCCAAATAGGAATCCTTCTGTCGAGGAAGTTGACTTATTATAGTTTCGTGTAGCAGCACTTTCAGTAGATACGTTACTACCTGCATTATTATTCTCTTTACTTTGGCTCATATGTTTATGTATAATACTTATGCAAATGTATTGATTTTTACTTAATCTATACTTTCTATCTTCAGGTTAACTAATAGTTGACATTCTTCAAGTACTAGCCGTGTAACTCACTAAGCTTTTGCTCTAAAAATTTATTCACCACAGTAAACGTTGAAATCATTGTGATCAATGTACTCAACACAAACAATATCACTAAGGTTAACATTAAATAGGGCCAATAAAATATACTCGATACCAAGCCTACAGACATATATAATATGAGTATAGTAATCATTAAAGCTAGTGCCGCTACAAAAAACGCTCTTTGACCAATAATTCTTCCATGAGCCACATATGGCTTTCTAATAAATGACTTTCTTGCACCTACTAGCTCCATTGTCTTAATTTCCCATCGATCTGCATATAGACTGAGACTTAGCGTATTGTGAATAATTATCAATGCTAAGGCTACAAAAATCACACTTAAGAGAAGAAATAACAAGGATAACTTATATACAAAATCATGAATACCTACGTCGGACTCGCTCTCGAAGAATATATCATGAACCATCGGCTCTTTCATTAATGCCTGATCAATGCTACTGAGATTATCATTAGTATAAAACTCTGCTTTGAGACGGAAGGTCACCATATCTCTAAATGGGCTCTCCCCTGGTCTAAAGCTTTTGAGTATATCACCTCCCATGATATCGCTAGCAGATTCCTTATCATGATATGAAATACTACCTCTTATTACGCCATCATGTTGCTTAATAGCATCTTCTATAATTGCTATATCGGATTTAACTGAGCGCTCATTAAGCTCTACTACAATGCTCACTTGCTCTTTTATCATCTTATCTATTTTACTAGATTGCAGATAAAGCATGAGATAGATACCCAGGAAATACAAAACAATAGAGATAGATATCACTGCATATCTATAACTTGGCTTCGAAGTGTTACTTTTATTATTATTCATAGTCTTAAGGTCAAATGTAAACAAAGCGATCTAATAGATTAAATTATTTCATATATGTCTAAAGCAATATTGTCGATAATCTTAATCGCGATGCATTTATCGACATTTGGTCAGATAACATTGATCAACCCAGGATTAGAAGATACCCCTAGTGATGCAACGGTTCCTCAGGGCTGGAGTGCTTGTGCTTGGATGACTACGCCTGATATATTGCCAGGCTACTGGGGTGTATATACTGAAGCTTACGAAGGAGATACTTATGCCGGCATCATCACTAGAGAAAATAGCACATTCGAAAGTTTTGGACAGAGACTTAGTGCTCCGTTAAAAAGAGATACTTGCTATCAGATGAGCTTACAACTGGCGCATTCTAAAGTCTATGCTGGATATGGAAACCCGATACGACTGAAAATCTCTATCTCGGATGAGCTTTGTGGTGAATCTGAGCTTATATATACCTCTCCCTTAATTGACCATGAAGATTGGAGACTTTATAAGTTTTCATTTACGCCTAAGCAAAAAGCTCAATATATATTGATAGAAGCCTACCATAGCGACAAACCTCATTCATACAAAGGCAATATATTGATAGATGCGATATCCTCTATAAAAGAATGTTTAAGAGCATAATGAACAAAACAGTAGTCTTTTGAAGTATTATTATTATCTTGAATTATAAAACAAAAACAAACTCAATGAAAAAATTATTAGCACTTCTTCTATTTTTAGGTTGTTACCAATTTTCAATTGGCCAGTTTAGTGCTGGAGCAGGATTATCTGTAATTACTGGAAACACATCTGCATTTGGTCTTCAAGCGAGAGCCATGTATGGAGTCAACGATGACTTTACTGTGGGTGTAGCCTATAACTACTATTTTGAAAAAAACATAGGAAACATCATCGATGTAGACCTACAATATACATTGATCAATACAGATGGAGGTTTTCAACTTAATCCATTAGCTGGAATCAGAGTTAACACTAAGGGTGAAGTGGATACAGATCTACACTTAGGTGTCTACTCCGTCTTACCTATAGGAGGTTACCATTTCTATCTGGAGCCTAAATTTGTAATATCAAAAAATGATGCCTTTGTCGTATCAACAGGATTTAGATTCTAATCTGAAATCTTTATAAAATCACGCTACACAGTTGGTTTCAGGTATGACTGACTGTGTAGTGTTTTAACATTACTCCTTCAACAATACATACCTACTCATCAAGGATAGACTTTACAATACATTAGTAAATAATCAAAGAAAATATCGAACTATCTGCTTTTTTAATAAGTACCTTACATTTCATCAACTTTGACTCTAGTCAAGTAGTGAGGTAACCTACTCAACGGTGTCTAGATTACGGACTGAGATAACAAGTGTTATTTCTGAAGTAAAAATTAAGTTGACAAAAACACCCTTTTTAACATGCTGGAACCTGGCGACAGGTTATTATCAATTAGTTACTGTGCTCACAGTTCTGATTGTGGCGCTTACCGTATGTGTAGGTAACGGTCAGACTTATACATTAGACTGGTCTGAATATCGAATGGAACAGACAGGATGTGGATTGCCATCTTCTACTGACGCTTCATCTTCTTACTACGACTTAGATCAAGATCGTCTGCAATTCGGAAATACAAAGATTTCTATCACTCATGGACCAGATGAAAACACTTACTGTGCTTCTGGAAAAATCAGAAATAAAAATGGCGGTGAGTCATATGTGTACAGTGCGACCCTTGACGCAGAGACTAGAGCAGATTGTAGTTGGATGATCATAGAGTTTTCTGAGCCTGTCAATCATGTATCATTCGACTTGATAGATGTAGATATCGCTTTATTAAATAACTGGCAAGACGAACTTACAATATCCCCTGCATGGACCACTATACAGAACAATGCCAATCTGATAATTGATGAAGACAACCATACCATAACAGGTAGTGTCAACTGCGATAGTCATTCTCAAGACTGTAATACGAGATTAATATTTGACAAGCCTTTAATGCGTATTAGAATAGATTACTGCTACGGATCTGGAACTACCGATAATTTTCCAGATAGACAGATATACAATATAGGTAACATAGAATTTGAAGAGTACACACTCAATCCTAATGTCACCATCATTGAAAATTGTCCTGGAGAAGAATCAATACTCAACATACAAGATTTAAAAGTAGAGCATGAGGAAATTCTAGAAATCATATTTGCTGATACTGAAGGAATGATAGACAATGTTTTAGAATACCCTCAGATGGGAGTCTATAACATAGAAGTGCCAAAGACCTACACAAGCTGCGGAGATTATCCAGTACTGGTTAGAGTAATCGATAGTCCAACGAGTATGGCACAAAAAGGGGAAATGCTTTCTACTCTTGATATTGACAATACAAGATCATATATGCTTAGTATTGAAATCATAGATAATGAGAGTCCAACATTCCCTGCAGATCAACAAGATATAGTGTATCTGCAATGCAATGATGAGATTCCAGAAAGTTATTTTAGACCCGCTAGAGACAATTGTCTTGAGCCTTCTATGATCCATCAAGAAGTATGGGATGAATACTTAGAATACAATGATGCCTGTACAGAATATAACGTACGTCGCTATTGGTCAATTACTGACTTATGTGGCAATACTACTGTCGATCATATAGATTACATATATCAATACGATGAGGATTATCGAAGCTTAGGTGATGCAGAAGATATCATAGAAGCATGTAATGTATTTTCGCCCAATGGAGATGGTATCAACGATTATTTCGTAATATATCTTGGCAATCTAAATATTGCAAAATCCGAATTCTATATTTTTGATAGAAGTGGAAACCCAAGGTATCAGGAACTGAACATCAAAGGGGAAAGAGCAGAGAGCAGTTTAGGTGGTGATCTGCGTGATGAATCTTGGACATCCGGCGTATACGTTTGGATGCTAAAACTCACAGATACATATGGCAACACGAAAGTAATAAGTAGAGAAGTAACGATACTTCTCTAGCTATTTATAAAGATTAAACTTTAGTTTGATTCATTGGCTGCATCTTTAACTAGATGCAGCCTTTTTTCTTATTGATTATGGACAGATCGAAAAGTGATATCAAATTGCTAAATAATAATATATCTACAATCACACACTTCATTATCTTTAGGCTATGAACACGATCAAACTATTAACCACTTTGGTTATTATTACATCACTTTATTCATGTCAAAACAAAAGTATGTTAGTAGACAATCTTGATATCCAAGGTCATAGAGGCTGTAGAGGCTTGATGCCAGAAAACACGATTCCAGGTTTTATACGAGCATTGGAATCCGGTGTAACCACTTTGGAAATGGATGTCGGAATTGCTGGCGACCATAGTGTAGTTGTATCTCACGATCCATACTTTCACAGTAATATTTCAACGGGTCCAGACCAATCGGAAATCACTCAAGAGAATATGCTATCATATAACATTTTCAAAATGGACTACCCTACTATTGCAAGTTATGATGTAGGGCTAAAGCAGCATCCTAAATTTCCACTACAAAGAAAGATCCCAGCGATAAAACCTAAATTATCTATGGTATTTGATACTGTAGAAGCTTATATCAAAGCGAACGATCTGCCAAAAGTTCAATACAGTATTGAACTTAAGCGAAGCCCTAAATACGACAATCAATTCCATCCTGATGGAGAAACATTTGTCAATGATGTACTCAAAGTCATCGATCATGTGGATATGAATGAGAGAATAATTTTGCAATGTTTTGATATAGAAACGCTTCAAATCATTCGTAAAAAGAGGCCTAATATCAAGCTTGCTTATCTCATAGAATCGTCTACTGATTATGCAGATAATATTAATCAACTCGGCTTTGTTCCAGCGATATATTCTCCAGCCTACAAACTCGTAGATAGTGAACTTGTTAGCTATTGCAACGACAAAGGAATGAAGCTTATTCCTTGGACGATCAATGAAGTAATAGACTTAGAAAAAATAATGCGATTAGGTGTTCATGGAATAATATCCGACTACCCAGATAGAGCAATCGAGATATATCAAGGACTACAACTTAGCCAATAATATGCCCTTACTTGAATCTGATTATCTACCTAAGTGGTGGCTTCGCAATGGACATATCAATACACTCTATACCTACTTCTACAGACAACAACAGAAACCACCGTATAAAAGAGAAAGGTGGGACACCGTAGATGGTGATTTTATTGACTTGGATTTTATTAGAAATAATAATCGTAAACTAGCTATACTATCGCACGGACTCGAAGGTGGAAGCGACTCTCAATATATAATGTCTATCTCTAACCTACTCAGCTCCGAAGGTTACGACATCTGTGCACTCAACTACAGATCTTGCAGTGGTGAAATGAACCATACGGCGACTATGTATCACAGTGGATTTACCCTAGATCTCAATATGATAGTAAACACAATTGCTGAAGAGTACGATGAGATCAATCTTATTGGATATAGTCTGGGTGGCAATATGAATCTTAAGTACACTACCGATGGCATATACCCTATTCACAATAAGATTAAATCGGTTGTGTCAGTCTCTGCACCTATTGATTTGGCAGGATCCTCTAAGCGAATTTCTAGTTGGTACAACTATCAGTACCAATACAACTTCTTGCAGACCCTCAACGCTAAGATGCGTATCAAAGCGCAGATGCATCCTGAAACCATAAACATCGATGATCTGAAAAAAGTGAAAACGCTTATTGATTTTGATGAATATTTTACAGGACCTCTTCACAATTTCGATGGTGCTAATGGATATTACCAAAACTGTAATGCGCTTCAATATTTGGAGGCCGTAAGACTACCTACGCTGCTCATAAGTTCAGAAGATGACCCATTCTTGACTAAAAGTTGCATACCCAAAGAAATAGCAAAAGACCATAAAGACATTCATCTAATAGCAACTAAGTATGGTGGTCATGTAGGATTTACTACTTTTGGCTCAGATTACTATTGGCTTGACTATAAAATACTTGATTTTATACGATCAGCCAGCTTATAACATTAACAATCAGTAGATTAACAGCATGAGAAAATCAATAATAACATTTGTAGCATTATTATGTATAGCACTGGTATCCTGCAAAAAGGATAGTAAAATAGATATAGATACTTTAGAAATTTATACCGTTCAGACTGATGGCGAAAACTTTGCACCAGATACATTGGCATATTATGAGACTTCACACAAGTCGGACAACATGATCCAAAAGATCGAATACTACTACTCAAATGGCAATCTCAAAGGAATCGAAAAGTACCATTACAAAGGAACAGATACTCTTCCGTACGAATCAAAATACTATGGTCCAGATGACAAACTACTTAGCTATTACGTATTAAGCTATGATAAAAAAGGAAACAAAGTAATGTCTGCCGCTTATGATGCAGCAAATGATGAACTCCTTAGAAGAGAGACGTTTGACCATGACAATAATGGCCATATAAAAGCAAAGCGAATCAAGAATGCTAATGATGAAACGCAACGAATCTATACATTTACTAGAGATGATAAAGGTAATGAACTTACTATGGTTGTCGAAGATGCCAATGGCGCTTTAGTAGCTGCAGAAAGATACCAAATCACAAAACTAGATGCTCAGGGCAAATGGGTAGAAAAGTATGGTATTGTCAATGACGTACCTAAAACTTTTCATGTAAAAAAGTAATGCTGAACGGTACCGCTTATCAATAATCGAATCTGATAAAAAGCTTCAGTCGACCTACTACTGAATGTATCCTCAGATCTATACAGATTCTTTCTATGCGCTTACTTTACTACACTTGTACCCGTTAATTATACAAGTGTAGTACAGGATACCTATTGGTAATTCTCTAAGTCATTAAATGTGAATATCTAGAACTATAAATCTTAATATATCGTTATATTTTGTAAGTGTACTAGATACACTAATTAATTATTGTTATTTTTACACTAAGTAATTACACAAACGCAAAATAATCATGTCAAAAAAGAGAGTAGCCATTAATGGCTTTGGAAGAATAGGAAGGCTTACCTTCAGAAACTTAATTAACGATGATAGCATTGAAGTAGTAGCTATCAATGATCTTACTGATAACGCCACCCTAGCCCACTTACTCAAGTTTGACAGTGTACATGGCAAATTTGATGGTACTGTTAGTGCTACAGACACTCACTTAATTGTAAATGGTCAAGAAATACAAGCGTCATCAGAAAGAAACCCTGAGTCACTGAACTGGGCTGAGTTAAAGATAGATACTGTACTTGAGTGTACTGGAATCTTCCGAAATAGAGATGGTGCTTCTAAGCATATCACTGCTGGAGCAAAGAAAGTAATACTATCTGCACCTGCCAAAGGAAGTGACATAAAGACTATTGTACTTGGAGTAAATGATGGAGACCTAACTGGTGATGAAGATATATTATCTAACGCATCATGTACTACTAACTGTCTAGCTCCAGTCTGTAAAATATTGACTGAGAACTTTACTGTCGTAAAAGGATCAATGTCTACAATCCATGGATATACTGCTGATCAAAATTTACAAGATGCACCACACAGTGATCTTCGTAGAGCAAGAGCAGCGGCAATCAATATCGTACCTACTACTACAGGAGCCGCGACTGCTACTGCTTTAGTTGTACCAGCGATAAAAGACAAGCTATCTTCAATGGCTTTTAGAGTACCTATTCCTACAGGTTCTATGATCGAACTCAATGTATTGATCGAAGAAAATACAGATGTAGATAGCCTTAAAGCATTGTTTAAAAAGCATGCTGACACCGATATGAAAGGCATTTTAGAATATTCTACTGACGAACTAGTATCATCTGATATCGTTGGAAATAAGCATAGTTCTATATTGGACTCCAGCCTTATTGATGTATTAGAAGGTAACTTCTTAAAAGTAGTGAGTTGGTACGACAACGAATCAGGATACTCAGCAAGACTAGCTCAACTAGTAGCTAAATAATAAATGATAATAAGATTAAATATTTCATCGCTACGATGTATTGTAGTTGATAATATTGATTAAGTAAGTGAGTAAAAGCCTGGCAGTAATGCTGGGCTTTTATATTTTCTAATGATTCCAAATGCCTAACTTAGAAGCAATTACACGGCAATCTAATTCTCCTCCGATTTACATATCCGTTTACAATATGATTTTAAATCACTTCTATGTATTATTGTAGTATAAAATAGAAACTAATGAATATCCAAGACATCAATATAAAATATAAAAAAGTACTCATCCGTGTTGATTTTAACGTGCCACTCGATGCAGAACGAAATATTACAGATGATACCCGTATGGTGAAAGCGATGCCAACAATTCAATACGCTCTAGCAGAAGGCGCGGCTGTCATATTATGCTCTCATCTAGGAAGACCCAAAGATCTGAGTGCTGACAGCGATGATCGCCAAAAATATAGTCTGAGTCACCTTGTCTATCACCTAAGCGAGCTGTCAGGCGCCAAAGTTCAATTTGTCGACGATACTATAGGTGCGGAAGTAGAAGCCGCGGCTGCCGCTCTCCCTGGAGGTGAAATACTTCTATTAGAGAATACTAGATTTTACAAAGAAGAAAAAGCTGGAGATGCAGACTTTGCTAAGTCTATGTCTGAGCTTGCAGATGTATATATCAATGATGCATTTGGTACCGCGCATAGAGCTCACGCAAGTACTGCAGTGATCGCTCAATATTTTGACAAGGATAAAAGAGGGTTTGGCATGTTGATGAATGCAGAGCTTACCAATGCTCGCAAGCTTAGTCACAATCCTGCAAAACCAGTAACAGCTATTATTGGTGGAGCTAAAGTTTCTGATAAAATACAGTTGCTCAAAAACCTCATTCCTGTCATGGATAATATCCTCGTGGGTGGTGGTATGGCGTATACTTTTCTCAAAGCCAAAGGAGGAGCCATAGGTAACTCACTATGTGAAGATGACTATCTAGAAATGGCTAAGGATATACTAGCTGAAGCCCAAAAAGAAAACACTAATATCTATCTGCCAGAAGACTCAGTCATCGCAGATAATTTTGCTGCAGATGCCAATACACAAGTAGTCGCAAGTGACAATATTCCTGATGGATGGATGGGCTTAGATATAGGAAGTAAAGCCACACAAGTATATTCTGATGTCATCAAAGCATCAAAGACTGTTCTATGGAATGGCCCAATGGGAGTATTCGAAATGGAAGCATTCTCTAAAGGAACATTTACTGTAGCTCAAGCTGTAGCAGACGCTACCTCTGATGGAGCCTATACATTAATTGGTGGCGGAGATAGTGTATCAGCAATCAACAAAGCTGGCCTGGCTGAGAAAGTAAGTTTTGTATCTACTGGAGGTGGAGCCATGTTGGAATTCTTAGAAGGAAAAGAGTTACCTGGAGTAAAAGCTATCGAAGGATAAACGCTACAATTAGAGATTATATTTTTTATAAAAATTAACAATGACATTATCCGAATCTATCATTCTAGAGATTTTCAAGGATGTTAAGCTTTCTCCAAAAGAAGTAGAACTAGTTGAAAGTAAATTTAGAAAACTTGAATTAGATAAGGGTGATGTGCTATTGGATGAAGGAAGTAGAGTAGATTATCAATACTTTGTATATAGTGGATGTCTGCGGACCTATTTCCTAGACAAAACTGGTAAAGAACATACATTACAGTTTGCTATTAAGGATTGGTGGATCAGTGATTATACCGCATTCTTTACTTCTAGCCACGCTATTATGAATATTGAATGTATTCAGGATGCGACTATATACAAAGTATCTAGAGGCGATATGGAAAGCGCATTTACTGAAGTTCATCAATTAGAGACGTTCTTCAGGAAAAAGATGGAAGGTGCATTCGCTAGTTTTCAGAAAAGAATTCTCGAAAGTTTATCACTCCCAGCCAAAGATAGATATCGTTCCTTTATCACCACATATCCTAATATCGAACAAAGCGTTAAAAACTATCACATCGCTTCTTATCTCGGAATTACTACAGAAAGCTTAAGCAGAATTAGAAAAGAAATAGCTCTGTCATAAAAACTTATCATACATCAATTTTTCTCTGAAACACTTCATCTAGCTTTGAATTATCAATCAAAATAAGATTGAAACCTTTATGTATTCTAAAGGTTGTTATTCATAATAAAAATAGAGAAAATGAAGAAAATATTATTTGTACTTACGAGTCATGATCAGTTAGGAGATACTGGAAAGAAAACAGGATTTTGGATAGAAGAATTTGCCGCACCATACTATCTACTTAAAGATAAAGGTGTAGATATCACATTGGCATCACCAAAAGGAGGACAGCCACCGATTGACCCTAGCAGTGAAGCATCTGAATCTCAAACTCCAGCCACCGAACGTTTCAATGGCGATAAAGAGACTCAAGATCTGTTATCTAAAACTTTGAAACTTGATGCAGTAAATCAATCGGATTATGATGCTGTATTTTATCCAGGAGGACATGGTCCACTTTGGGATTTAGCAGAAGACGCTCAATCCATAGCATTGATAGAATCATTCTACAATAATAACAAGCCTATAAGTGCTGTATGTCATGCTCCAGCAGTATTTAGACATACTAAGAATACAGATGGAACGCCATTAGTACAAGGAAAGAAAGTAACAGGATTTTCTAATTCTGAAGAAGAAGCCGTACAACTAACTAACGTGGTGCCATTCTTAGTAGAAAATATGCTTCAAGAAAATGGAGGTACTTATTCAAAGGGTGATGATTGGTCCCCTTATGCCTTAGAAGACGGACTAATTATTACTGGACAGAATCCAGCGTCATCAGTACTTGTAGCTGAATTGCTTTTAAACAAGCTGGATAAATAACATTCAATTTCGATTGAATACAAGATGCGGTTTGGGGAATATCTTCAGACCGCTTTTTTTATTATAAAAACTTAATCCTTAATCAAGGTCACCTCAGATTCAGAAACCATAACTACCAAAGTACTCACTAAGAGAACTTGTATAGAAAGTGAAAATACAATTCTTGACACAGAAGCAGCAAAACCATCTAAAACCCCAAAACCAAAAATAGCAGAAACGATAGCAATAAATAATGAGTTAAATATCCAGTTCATGTCGTATAAGTTTGTTACGCCTATGGTACTCTCGATACACTAATTATGTTCGAAATACTACGAATTTATTGCTGCCTTAATCTATCTCAGTTTCATTCTGCTCTTGCTTTTTTTAAACCCTACTAAAAGGAAAACTCAAATTCTCATTAAGTTTTATCTTTTACCCAATCCGAATTATAAATCGTATCAAGGTATCTTTCTCCCCTATCACAAATAATCATGGCACAGGTTACAGGATGATTTTGTTCAGCTATAAATTTGGTAGCTGCATAATATGATCCTCCTGATGAACCTCCAGCCATTATGCCCTGCTCTTTCAATAATCTATAGCAGCCATCAATACAATCTTCATCTTTAGCCAATAACTTTACATCTGGAGTACTTATACCTAATAGTTTTGATCTATTGCCAGATCCATGTCCAGGAATCACTTTATTACCTGGCTGATCAGAAAACAAGATACTTCCCTCAGCATCTATCACTACGAGTTGGGTTTTACTTCCGCTCGATTTGATTGCCTTAAGACATCCCATCAAAGTACCACACGAACTTGCTGATACAAACATATAATCAAGTTCACCCTCTATACCTTCCAGTATTTCGTTCATCGTACTGATATGTGCATTGGGATTGAGCGGATTCTCATATTGATTGGTCCAATACATATTAGGATTATCAGACATGAGTGACTTTACTTTATCTATCCTAGCTCCATGCCATCCATGCTGAGCACACTTCTCTTTAACCTCTACGACTTTAGCACCATAATTTTGCATGATTGCTCTATTGAGAGGATTAGAATTGGGATCGGTGACTATTACACTATTGAGACCATAATGAGCGCAGAGATGCGATAATGCTATTCCCATATTTCCAGAACTCGATTCAATAATTGTATCTCCTACTTTAATCTTTCCAGATTTGAGTCCATTCTTAAGAATATTAAGAGCTACTCTATCCTTCATAGATCCAGATGGATTCATGAGTTCTAGCTTAGCATAGAGCGTAGACTTACCTTGGTCTATATTCTTGAGTTTGATAAGTGGCGTATTACCAATGCAATTTTCTATAGGGTGATTCATCAATTGTTTGTCTGTATTAAATTTAACCGCGAAGATAGTCATATAGATAAATTCATATTATCTAATGCTATGAACCTTTGGTTACTTCCAAAAACTAGCATGATCTAATCAATTTCATATCTTTGTAGCTTGTATTAATATCAAGTATAGAATCAAGCAACAGATATGAGCTATAAGCCAAGTGATCAAGAAAGTAAGTGGAAGCAATACTGGTCAGACAATCAAGTCTACAAAGTAACCAATGATACGAGCAAACCAAAGTACTATGTACTATCCATGTTTCCATATCCGTCAGGTGCTGGGCTGCACGTCGGACACCCATTGGGTTATATAGCTGCAGATATATTTGCAAGATGGAAACGTCAGAGTGGATTCAATGTATTACACCCAATGGGATACGATGCATTTGGACTACCGGCTGAACAATATGCGATACAAAAAGGAGTGCACCCAGCTGAATCTACCGCTGAGAATACTGCCAAATACAGAGCGCAATTGGACAATATTGGATTCAATTACGATTGGGATAGATCGGTAAATACTTCTGATCCTAAATACTATAAGTGGACACAGTGGATCTTCTTACAGATATTTGATCATTACTTTGATACGACTGCTGGCAAATCCATGCCTATTAGTGATTTGGTAGTACAATTTGAAAAAGAAGGAAATGCCAACACCACTGCTAATAGTGGTCAAGATGAGATATTCACCGCTGAAGAATGGAAAGCATACACTCCTAAGCAGAAGGACGATGTACTCATGAACTATAGGTTGGCATATCGTAAAACAGGGCATGTCAACTGGTGTGAAGCTCTAGGAACCGTCCTTGCTAACGATGAGATCCAAAACGGTGTCTCTGAGCGTGGAGGTCATCCTGTGGAGAAGCGTGCGATGATGCAATGGTCATTCCGTACTACCGCATTTGCAGAAAGACTACTCAAAGATCTTAATGAAGTAGATTGGTCAGATGCTTTAAAAGCGATGCAAGCCAACTGGATTGGTAAATCTCAAGGAGCACAATTGTTTTTCCCATTGGTGGATAATGATCAATCGATAGAAGTGTTTACCACTAGACCAGATACGATCTTTGGTGCTACTTATATGGTATTGGCTCCAGAGCATGAATTAGTCGCACAAATCACGACTGATGAGCAAAAAGAAGCAGTAGCCGATTATCTAGAATATACGAATAGTAGATCTGAAAGAGAACGTATCTCTGAAGTCAAAGAAGTAACGGGTGCCTTTACTGGGGCATATGCTACTAATCCAATCTCAGGAGAAAAGATTCCTGTTTGGATTGGTGAGTACGTACTCAAGGATTACGGTACAGGAGCGATCATGGCCGTACCTAGTGATGATGAAAGAGACTCTAATTTTGCTAAGAAATACGATCTCAAGATCACTCAAGTAGTAGATCAATCGGAATTCCCTAACTCAGGAAAAGGAGATAAAGTGGGAAAGATGATCAACTCCGATTTCCTCAATGGATTAAAAGTAAAAGACGCCATCAAAGTTGCTATTACAAAGATGGTAGAGATGGGTATTGGTGCTCGTAAAATCAACTACAAACTAAGAGATGCTAACTTCAGTAGACAAAGGTACTGGGGAGAACCATTTCCAATAAAATACGATGCCGATGGTGTAAGTTATCCTTTAACTGAGGATGAACTACCACTTGAACTACCAATGGTTACGGACTTCAAGCCTACTACAGATGGAAACTCTCCATTAAGCAGAGCTACAGATTGGGTCAATAGAGATGGCTACAAGATGGAAACCAATACAATGCCTGGATATGCAGGATCAAGTTGGTACTTCCTTAGATATATGGATCCTAATAACCCTGGAGAGTTTGCATCTCCTGAGGCATTAGAGTATTGGCAAGATGTCGATCTCTATATCGGTGGTACGGAGCATGCAGTCGGTCACTTATTATATAGTCGATTCGTACATAAGTTCTTATATGACAAAGGCTTAGTTCCTACCAAAGAGCCATTCAAAAAGTTGGTGAACCAAGGAATGATCCAAGGTGTCATAGAATCGCTATACCTCCACAAAGAATCAGGAGAGTTCTGTAGTGAAGAACAAATAGAAAATGAAAACGATTATGCGAAGATCAATACTCACGTAGACTTCGTAACAGACTATAGCACAGCAGATAGCCACCTTACTGCTGAAGGAATACGTCAATTCATGGATTTCCGTCCTGACTACAAAAATGCAACTTTCAGGGGTGTCAATGGTACTATGAAAGATGGTGTAGTAACTGGTTGCTCAGAAGAAGATTTCAAATTCGTAACAGTCTCCGAGGTCGGAAAGATGAGTAAGAGATATCACAACGTAGTCAATCCTGATGATGTCGTAGCGAAATATGGAGCGGATTGCTTCCGTATGTATGAAATGTTCCTTGGACCAATTGAGCAAAGTAAACCTTGGGATACTAAAGGTATTGATGGTGTATTTAAGTTTTTACGTAAGTTTTGGGGACTCTTCGATGATGAGCAAAATGGATGGCTAGTCACAGATACTGAAGCGACTCCAGAGCAAATGAAAGTAGTACACACGTGCATCAAGAAACTTAATGATGATATCGCAAGGTTCTCATTCAATACAGGCGTAAGTGCCTTTATGATCTGTGTAAATGAATTGCGTAAGCTGAATACCACAAGCAAAGCGGCGTTGGAACCCTTAGTAAGATTGATAGCTCCTTTTGCACCATTTGTAGCAGAAGAACTATGGCATAAGCTAGGCAATGAAGGCAGTGTTCATCACGCGGAATACCCTATCCATGAAGATAAATATTTAGTCGAAGCGAGTAAAGAATATCCTATCTGCTTCAATGGTAAAAAGAAAATGATGCTTAATATCGCTTCTGGATTAAGTAAAGATGAAGTCATAGAATTAGTAACTACCAATCCTGATGTGATAGCGCTACTAGACGGAACAGTACCTAAGAAAGTAATCGTTGTACCAGGTAGGATGGTGAATATGGTAGTTTAAAGCAGCAATACAATACTTAGATTTCATATTCTACTCAATGGAATCTGCCATGTCATAATTATAAAAAAAGATCTTCGAAGGAAATCTATCCTACGAAGGTCTTTTTAGTATATGGTAAGTTGACTTGTCTATCTAAAATACAGGCCTTTCTCTGCGAAAGGATGTAATGTCGTTCCTTTAATATTGACTTCAGCTAGAATACGATATTCAGATTTTACTCCTTTTATCTTCTTCGCTAATCCTACGAATAGACCATTAAAGAAGTTACGATCTTCGAGTTCGTCCATATCAGACTTTACAATCTTAAATGGCAAGTCAAAAGGCAATTTGATTTCTTCCCCTTTACTAATGGACACTTTCTCTTCCACCAAAATCTTAGATATCACATATTCATCTATAAGCTTAGCCTCTTTACGTCCTCTAGTATATTTTTCAATAAGTTTGATGGAAATGGATTCTACATCTGCGTCAGATAAGGTAGTAAGTATGATTACACCTTTGATATTCTGGTCCTTCTTCTCTATCTCTTGCGGTATATCCAGCTCAATCTTGACGCTTTCAATACCCAACATGTTTTTCAGTCTTTTTATCATAGTGTATACCTTTTATTGCGAGAGCTACTAAAACTCTTACAATAACTAAAGTAAGAATAGTATACTTATAGTTCCGCAGTATATCGATAGTCTTAATTAAATCTACGACCAAAAGCCTTAGAATCAACTCAATGTCACCTTTGATTGACTCATCTACTTTTCAACAAAATCCAATGAAACTGAATTAATACAATACCTCAACCCTGTAGGTTTAGGACCATCACTAAAAACATGACCTAGGTGGCCTTCGCATCGTGCGCACATCACTTCCGTACGTGCATAACCCAACAAATGATCTGTATCTTCTAAAATCACTTCCTTCTTGATTGGTTGATAATAGCTCGGCCAGCCTGTACCCGATTTAAACTTAGTAGAACTCGTAAACAATGGTAATTGGCAAGCACGACAAGTATAAATACCTTCTTTCTTATTATTTACAAGATCTCCTGTAAATGCTCTTTCTGTTCCTTTCTCTCTCAGTACATAATACTCTTGATCAGAAAGTTCTGACTTCCATTCCTTTTCCGATTTTTCTATCTTAGTGAGGTCTATTTTGCCAAAGTCCACTGTAATTTTATCCGTAGAAGTAGTCACCTTTTGTGCACTGTCTTGTGAGCTAGTTTTGCACGATACAATCGAAAATGCTAATAGCAACATTATATATCTCATAATCTTCATATGTCTTATAGTTTATACTTGATAAAAGGAACCCAAAGGGTATTGGATAGTAAATATAATTAACGTCAATATAGTTTATCGCTTTCATGGTATTTAAAGCTTTATTAACCACAAAGGAGTAGATTTGTCGGATCAATTAAAGCCATGCCAGAAGAACGAAATATTGTAGTTGTAGTAATCGCCTTTGCATCCATTTATATAATTTGGGGATCTACATATTTACTCAATAAAATTTGTGTCGCCGAGTTAGCGCCTTTCATATTGGCATCTATGAGATTCACCATTGCTGGGCTACTAATATTTTTAATTGCTAAGTTACTCGGTCATAGTCTGAGTATTACCAAAAAGCAAGCGATCAATTGTGCAATAGTCGGTTTTCTCTTCTTGACATTTGGAAATGGTATCGTAGTATGGGCATTAAAGTATGTAGATAGTGGATTTGCTGCTCTTGAAATATCCGCTCAACCATTGGTAGTATTGGCATTAATGAGAATATTTGAAGGCAAGAAAATCAGAGCAAAATCAATGATTGGAGTTGTATTAGGCATGATTGGTATATTCATACTCGTAAGTCAGCAATCATTACTAGATCAAAAAAATGCCATAGCGGGTATGATTATGATTTTTGCTTGCATGGTCTCATGGGGCTATGGTAGTTTATTCGTAGCCAAGGCAGATTTACCTAAGAATTTCTTTATCAATACAGGCTACCAGATGTTTTTTGGTGGTTTAATGTTAATGATTGCAAGTCTTGCATTTGGAGAGAGTTGGTTGCCTCCTACCGCTTGGAGTGATCGGACTATATGGTCTATGATTATACTTATCATTTTCGGTAGCATCGTGGCATTTACTTCGTTTAATTATCTTCTTAAAATCGTCTCTCCTGAGAAAGTAGCTACTTCTACTTACATCAACCCATTGGTCGCTCTAGCCTTAGGTTGGTATATCTTAGACGAGCAGATTACTAGCCAATCTTTAGTCGCTGCAGGCGTCCTTCTTACAGGGGTTTATTTCATCAATACGAGTAAGGAGCATACTACATCCGACGAGAAAAGCATGGATTCTGTCGAAACACATTCCGCAGAGACATAGGGAATAGTACTATTGGGGAATCAAACACTAGAAGTTTCATGATTTCCAAGCAACTTCTACATAATAAACGGGTACTTAATATTGTCCCTAACAGGCTTTTGAGTACGTCATAGAAATAATATATAACACTTGAAATAGATCAGGTCAATCCAGCAACAATGAAAAACTTACTATCTACACTTATTCTTTCAGCAATATCATTTGCTTCATATTGCCAATCTGGTATAATCTCAGGTACACTGTATGATGCCAATAGTCAACCCGTGATATATGCTAATGTCTTGCTTCACTCCTCTGTAGATAGCAGTATGACCAAAGTAGAAACCACAGATCTCGATGGCCAGTTTAAAATATCAGGAATCAAGGATGGCAATTACTTCCTTAAAGCAAGTTATGTTGGAATGGATGATATTACAAAACCCAATATCAATATAAGCGGTAGTAATACAGTCACACTTGGAGATATCACCTTCTTAGCTTCATCTGTAGAACTGGAAACTGCTGTAATTACTGCTAAGAGAGCACTAGTAGAAGTGAAGGCCGACCGTACCGTATTCAATGTTGAAGGAACTATCAATAGTGCTGGCGAAAATGGATTATCTCTTATGAGAAAAGCACCTGGCGTACTTGTGGACAATAACAATAATATATCTGTGTTGAGTCGATCAGGTGTACTGTTATATGTCGACGGAAAGAGGCTTCCATTGTCTGGGGACGATCTAGCTAATTACCTCCAAGGCATTCCTGCGGAGCAAATAGACAAAATTGATATCATTACAAATCCAGGCGCTAGATATGAAGCTGAAGGCAATGCTGGAATAATAGATATCCGCTTAAAAAAAGATAAGAGCCACGGTGCCAATGGTACTATAAGTGGATCATTTGGAATGGGGGAATTACCTAAATCTAATGCAAGTATTGCTGGCAATTATCGAAATAGCAAGTTCAATGCCTTTGGTACACTTGGGGCTATGAATAATGAAAATTTCAATGATCTAAACTTCAAAAACTTTCAGAATGGAATAGTTATCGACGAAAGAAATAGAATAGACAATACAGTCCGCAATGTCAATTATAGATTAGGTACAGATTACTATGTAGCCGATGGTCATATACTAGGCTTTCTAGTCACAGGAAGGAACGGTGATGATGTAGCTACTGGAAATAATAGAAGTGAAATCTCTTCTCAAAGTACTATGACACAAATCGACAGTGTACTAATCGCTAACAACACCACTGACAGAACGGTAAGTCAATACACGGCAAACACCAATTATCGATATCAGAAAAACGACAATACATTTAACGTGGATCTAGATTTCGGTAGATTTACTAATAATGGAGAGACCGATCAACCCAATCAATACTTTACTTCAGAAGGAAATCCACTTAGTAGTGTATTGACGACCTACACCACGCCTAGAACAATTGACATCTATACTGGAAAAATAGATTTTGAAACGGCGGCATTAGGAGGAAAGATTGGAATAGGAACTAAATATGGAGTGGTCGCGAGTGATAATACTTTTCTATTTAATGATGTAATTGATAATGTAAAAGTACAGAATGACCGCAGGTCTAATCAGTTTGATTATAATGAAACGGTAACTGCTGGATATCTAAACTACAACAGATCACTCAATGAAAAAGTATCTATATCTACAGGAGTAAGATTAGAGAATACAGAATCTAAAGGTGAACTAATGGCCTTCTTACCAGAGCTCCAAGAGCCTCCTGTCGACACAAGTTATACCAACCTATTTCCTTCATTAGGTATTAGCTACCAGTACGCACCTATGCATTCATTCTCTGCTAATTATGGCCGAAGAATAAATAGACCAGATTATAATGTACTGAACCCTTTCAAAGAACAATTGAGTATACTTTCATTCACTAAAGGGAATCCTTTCTTGAGACCAGAAATCGTAAATAATATAGAAGTTGGGTATACATACCAATATAGATATAACTTCAAAATCGCATACAGTCGTACCACAGATCAGATCACAAGATTAATAGGACCTGATGAAGAAGATCCAAAGGCAGGTTTTATCAATTGGGATAATCTAGCTACTCAAACGGTCTGGAGTGCTAACCTTAGTCTACCTTTTCAATTTACAGACAAATGGACTGCATTCTTCAATCTTAGCTCAGGATATACTGACAACCAAGCAGAATACCCTAACGGCGCTTCGGTAGATGTACAAGCATTGACTTACAATATCTATTCACAGCAGACCTATACGCTTCCTGGAGGATTTACAGGTGAAGTTTCAGGATACTTTAATGGTCCAGGCGTTTGGGGTGGTGTATTTAAATATGATGAAAGTTGGAGTCTCAATCTTGGATTACAGAAAAAATTCTTAGATAACAATCTTAATGTGAAACTGAGCGCACAAGATTTATTTTATCAATCTGGCTGGGAAGGACAATCTGAATTCGATGGCCTAAGATCAGTAGGATCAGGAAATTGGGATAGTCGAAAAGTAAATCTTAGTCTAAGCTACAGCTTTGGAAATAATAATGTAAAATCAAGAAAACGTAAGACAGGAATCGAGAATGAAAGTAAAAGAGCAGGATCTTAATAAGGTATTAAGGTCTCGTATCAAGTGCTATTAAGGAGAGTTTACAATTACTTATAGACTCTTCCACTTATACTTGATCTTAAGCTTACTTTTTCTCTTCATCTTTCTTTTTCGCAGAAATCAAAGACCATAAAAAATTCAATAATCGTTTTACTTTTTCCATATTTCTAGTTTGATTGATTAGCGCGTTCTAATAAAAATACAGAAATAAAACCAACTATAGCTGATGCAAGAGTAACCATCGTCAATGGACTTCCCATTTCATAAGCCATCGGAAGTACATTTGCTTCTGTTAATATTTTGAAGCTATCAACAGGTAGTGCAAGTGCATCTTTGGATTCAAACAGCTTAGTTACTACCCCACTTTCCTTATCCATTACCTCTGTAATATTTCGCCAAGGCCAGATCTTATTAAGTGACCCCAACATAAATCCTGTTAGGACTGCGAATGTAATATACTTATACTCTTTGAGCATCCATGTAAGGACTCTACTAAAGCCTGTAAGACCTACTAGACAACCTAAAGCAAATACTACTAATAACGTAAGACTTGCCATATCATGATCTGCCAGTAGAGATCTAGCTGCTGAGACTATGATCGTATACATACCCATAAGTAACAACATAAAACTGCCTGATATACCAGGAAGTATCAAGGCAGAAATAGCAATCGTACCTGCAATAAATACCATGAAAAGATTATCACTTCCTTCTGCTGGAGATATTAAAGTGATACCAAACGCAATCGTAAATCCAATCACTAATGCGATCCATTTCCCCATACTCCATGATGGTATTTGTTTGGCTATATAAATACTAGAGGCTATAATAAGTCCAAAGAAAAAACCCCAAACTGGAGTTGGATACTTATCTAATAAATACGTTACGCCAAATACGCCAACTATGATTCCCATAAGCATACCTCCTAGTAACTTCGCGAGAAAACTACCATCTATAGCTGCCCAAACGCCTTTAACACCATCACTCTTGTATGTTCCTATCAAAGAAGGATTGACTGCTTTGATACAATTAAGTAATCTTTCGTAGATACCAGTGATAAACGCAATTGTACCACCAGAGACTCCAGGAATTACTTCGGCAACTCCCATAGCTGCCCCTTTTAGAATGGTTGAAATCATTTAATATATTTTTCGTGTGTTTGTAGTTTGCGGCATCAATAGTTTAAAAGAAGTCGTTGAGATTGTCTTCCTTCCATACGCTATGCACACCATTGATAATTAGTTACTGGCGCTCATCGTGCGTGCCACCACCAAGATTACTATTGCGTCTTATCTCTTCTACTGGTTTGTAATCTTCATCCGCCCAAGAGTTGATATCTGGCTGACCTGCGCTTACCCATGCAGAATACCAAACCGAAGAAATAGCTCTGATGGCATCTTGCATACGTTTTTCTACCATATCTCCCATAGCGTCATGATAAGCACTTGCATATTCTTCACATTCTATTCGTACCGTCCTGCTTAGTCTTTCATCATAGCAGTATTGGCGATCTTGTGGAAAATTAAGACTTAATCTCTTTTCTATACTGAGTACACTATCTAACAGACTATGGCTTTCTGTGATGATTCCCCAGAAATATTTACTAGGTTGCTCAATATAATCGGCTGGACCAACAAAGAAATCGTACCTCTCTTCGGCAAACAACTCAGGTAATCTACTTTCCCAAAATGCATGGATTCCCACTTGATCCGTAAGCTGGCCATTATAATTAACTGTTGTATGAAGAGGGACATGACCATCGGCTATGTAATGGCCATAGTCAGCTGACAAG
Organism: uncultured Saprospiraceae bacterium; assembly: GCA_937995755.1. Classification (GTDB taxonomy): domain Bacteria; phylum Bacteroidota; class Bacteroidia; order Chitinophagales; family Saprospiraceae; genus UBA1994. The sequence continues at coordinate 55,345 of CALKJD010000054.1, forward strand.
CGAAGTACTTTCT
>CALKJD010000055.1 GCA_937995755.1 uncultured Saprospiraceae bacterium
GGATCATGCTGAGTATCCTCCGTATAGTAGTTATACATCAGACTGATTACAGACTTAGCGCCGGGTACTAGCTTAGTAGGGTCAGTGCGGAGATCAAAGTGGTTTTCCATATATCCCATAGTACCATGATGGCCATTGGATAGCCAATCTTCTAGTCTACGTGCTTCCTGATCCATATGCTCGGCCTTGGCAAATGAGATGCCAGAGAAGCCTAGTTCTTGAGCTTTTTGTTGGATGATATGTTTATGGTCTCCCTTATTCATATAGAGAGAACAAGGTACAAAGAAGTATGAATGCTAGTATTTTTTAAAAACATATGGACCTTCTGTAGCACCCCAAACTTGCTTGTCATCAGCATCGAAGCCTTGGTCCCAGCTACTTACCATTTTTTCGTCTAATGTAACTACACTAGAGGCGTACGTCGCTCCACGCATCGTGCTTCCGCAAGTTTTATTTCCAGTAGAGCCTTTATAGCCTTTACCGTCCTTACGCATAATCACTTCGCATCCTTCACGGATTGTGAGTATACTTTTGGCTTTATCGTCAAAGTAGGAGGGAGTCTGCCATTTACCGATGTATTCGTCTGGATTATCGAGCGTATATACATAACTAGATATGCTACCATCACTATTAGTCTTAAGCTTATATACTCTCTGACGATACGGTTTATCTGGATTAGCCGTGACCGCTTGCTCTACATACAACCATTTGGCTGACATATCATCATTCCATATAGGGTACATATGAAGGGTTATATCGTAGTAAGTAGAGTCTTTTTTTGCTTGATCTGCGCTATTGTAGCTTCCTGCCATGAGATTTTGTAGCTGAGCTAAAGTTGCTTCTTGACTCATGAGTGAGTTTTTGGTAGTCGAACAAGAACACAGACCTAATGCCAGAAGTATGGCTATGTATAAGTATTTCATAATTGGGAGGTTATTGTATTTCTCTTCAATAATAAGGAATTAATGGCGGAATATGATGAGACTTATAATTTTTCAAAAACGTTGCATCTACAGATTACTAAATTAGGGATAATGTCTTTTGGGATTAACAACATAATATATATCAAACATCAGACTGCAATAGTCAGGAGTGGTGATTATATTTAATCTTCGGCACGACGCCGCGATCAAAGAAGTATACTAATGGGAATGATTAAGATTATCTCTTTATCATTTCATTAAAACCGAAGTACATTATGAAGATTAATATTACGATTCTACTTGCTTTTATATTTATTTCTAGTATGTCAGCACAAGTTGTCATCAACGAATATTCAGCCTCAAATTTGACCAAGTATGTTGACCAATTTGACAAGACAGAAGATTGGATAGAATTGTATAACACAACTAATACGGCTGTTGATTTATCAGGATGGCATTTATCAGATAAAGCTTCTAAGCCAGAAAAATGGATGATTCCAGAAGGTGTTGTAATAGAAGCTGGTGATTATTTAGTTTTTCTTTGTTCAGGAAGAGATAAGGTTTTTAAAAGCAATCCGTCTAGTCCTGCTGAGTATCATACTAACTTCAAACTATCACAAACTAAAGGCGGTGAGACATTGATATTATCAGATCCATCAGGAGAGGTGCTTCAGTCTATTCCATATGAGACGACAATGATAGAAAGTGATGTGATCGAAACTTTTCAAACCGGAGAATTAAGAAACATCATAGAATTAATAGAAACTTCTAGAATCCGAATTACGGATGGAGCAGACCAATGGATGCTTACGACAGAGCCTACATTTAACCAATCCAATAATGGATCCGCGGTATACGCAGGATATACAGACGCACCTACGATCGAATTGGAAGCAGGGTTTTATGAAGGTACGCAGATGGTTACAATTACTAATAATGAGCCTAACTCTGTTCTTAGATATACTACCGATGCTACTAATGTAAAGGAAGATTCTCCAGAATATACTGAAGCCATCGAAGTGACAGAGAATACTGTTATTAAAGCACGAGCGTATAGTAATGATGCCCAAGTGCTTCCTGGTAAAATGGACTTCTCTACTATATTTATTGATGAAGATATTACGCTGCCAGTATTTAGTATAGCTGCTGACGGTATCCAGTTATTAGCTAATGATAGACGAGATGTATTAGGTAGTGAAAATGAAGCAAATAATACTAGAACCTTTAAACCAGTTGGCTCATTAGAATATTTTGATGCTTCAGGAGAAAGGCAAGCTGCATCATTCGGTGATTTAAACAGACATGGACAAGATAGTTGGGCCCTCGATCATAGGAGTATCGATTGGGTGAGTAGAGACGAAATGGGATATAGTAAATCTATCGATACAAAACTTTTTGAATATTCAGATAGAGACGAATATCAAAGAATAATATTAAGAGCTTCAGGTGATGATAATTATCCAGCAAGGCAAAATGGCTCGTTAGGAGGATCGCATATCGGAAGTACTCATGTGAGAGATGAATTTGTACATCAGATTGCTCAAGATGGAGGTATGAAAGTAGATGTAAGAGCAGTAGAAAGAGTAGTAGTTTTTCTGAATGGAGAATATTGGGGTGTCTATGGCCTGAGAGAGCGTCCGGTGGATCATGATTATGTAGAAGAGTATTATGGGCATGATAAACCAGAAGTACAGTTTTTGTCTACATGGGCACAAACTGAGGCAGAGTACGGTGGCTATCAAGCGCTATATGATTGGATGCAATTCAGAGAATTTATACTCAATAATGATATGGGTGTAGAGGAGAATTATCAATACGTAAAAGACAATTTTCAAGTTCAGTCACTTATAGACTATATGGCTGTAAATCTCAATACGGTAGCTAAGGATTGGCTCAACTATAATACTGGATGGTGGAGAGGATTGAATCCTGATGGATCACATAAGAAGTGGGGGTATATCATTTGGGATATGGATGCGACATATGGTTACTATATCAATTATACTGGAGTGCCTAATGAAACAGCAACAGCAGAAGCTTGTGATATTGATGATATTGCAGAATACGTAGATGACTTCTTTACTGGCTGGGGCGGCGGCTGGGGCGGTGGCTTCGAATATACAGATCCAGTAGGTTGTTCGACTATCGGAACCAGCAGTCCTTATGATAGTTCAGATAAGTTATTTAATTGGGTGATTCAGCAAGATGAGTCTTGTTGTGAAAGTAACTGGGGTAGTAGTTGTCAAGATATGTATGACTTCGTATCGGAGTATGGTACTAACACGTCAGAGTTTTTATCTGTAAATGGAAATATCGGATCACACGAGATAATATTTTTGAAATTACAAGAAGAGAGTGATGAGTTTAGACAGTTATATTATTCACGTCAAGCAGATTTGATCAACACTGTATATAGTTGTGAAAACATGTTGACTACATTAGAATCAATGGTGGCAGAGATCAGACCAGAGATGCCAAGACAGATCGCAAGGTGGGGAGGGAGTATGGAAGAGTGGGAAGGAAACGTGGAGCGTCTCACACAATTTGTACAAGACAGATGTGAATTGATAGGTGAAGGAATGGAATGCTTCGATTCTATCACTACATCATATGATCTGACACTTAATACATCACCAGAAGGTGTCGGTGAGATAGATCTCAATACATTGGATATCAGAGATATGCCATGGACAGGAAAATATTTTGATGGTATGGATAATATCATCAAAGCAAGAGCATTCGATGAAGACGAATGGTACTTTAGCCATTGGGAAACTACTAACGGAACTCCAGTAGCAGATTCTACAGATTTTAAGTCTACTATTAGATTGACACAAGATGAAGAGCTGATTGCTGTATTTAGCTCTGAGCCAGTAAGTACATTTGAGACGGAGTCAGGTCATACTTTTAAAGTGTTCCCTAATCCAGCAAGCGACTATTTAGTATTAAACTATGAGCTGGCGCAATCTTCGGATATCAAAGTAACGATATATAATACTCTTGGTAGCAAAGTAGCAGATGTATCTTCTATTAATGGAAGACGTACTGCAGGTCAACATACGGAGAAAATAAATTTGGATGGATTAGCTATTACTTCAGGGATGCATTTAGTAGAAGTAAACGCTAATAATGAGAAAGCGATCTTTAGAGTAATGATTGCTAAATAGTATAGCTAATAATTAATTTGATGGATATAGGCCTTGTTAATACGACAGGGCCTTTTTTTTGAAGTGGTTTCTACTGCAGATTACTCTCTTGGTCTGATATAGATGGTAGACTATTTCCATTTATTAATCCTATAATCATAGCTATACGTCCATCGTAATCAATAAAGTGGTACAGATTGTGTAAATTGTATGAGTAATACGCTTAAATCATCATATTGAAATTAGAAAAAAAATATCTTTTTGCACTTATACCTCTTGCGATCGTAGGTGGACTTCTGTATTACTTTAGTGATATAGTGACTTATGTGGTATTGGCATGGGCACTCTCCATGGTAGGAGCTCCTATTGTGATGAAGCTCAGAAAGTATCTAGGCAAAAATCTTTCTGCAGGAATTACTGTAGGGCTATTTGTGCTTTTGATAGGGTTGATATTGTGGATATTTATACCTCCGCTACTTCAGCAAGCTAAGAACCTAACAGAGGTTGATTATAATAAGATGATCAATGGTCTAGAGCAGCCTATAGAAGATTGGAATCAATGGCTAGTGGACAGAGGACTACTAGAGGATAAGACCTTAGTTGCTGATGTTGTAAAAGCCGAACCTATCCCAGAAAAAAAGCATTTGGTTTCTACGCAAGTAATACCGCTGGACTCTCTATTAAGTGATTCTACAAAAGTGGGACATAATATAGCCTTGGTGATCAATATAGACAATGAATCTATATATCAGGAGAGAGCAAATAGTACGAATGAAGCGGCGGATGACGGCAATTTATTGGATATCCAAAAAGGTATATACAAGTATCTTAATCCATCTATCATTCCAAGTATTTTCTCCACATTTATTGGTTTTTTCGGAAATATATTAGTGGCGATTATGTCGATCTTGTTTATCACTTTTTTCTTCTTGAAAGAACAAGGACTATTTAATAATATGATCACTTCTATACTGCCCAACAAATATGAAGGGCAAACATTCACCGCGATAGACCAATCTTCAAAGTTGCTAATTAGATACTTTGTCGGCGTCGTAATTCAAATTATGATTATTACGATCTTCGTATCAGTTGCTTTAAGTATACTCGGTGTGAAAAATGCTTTGTTGATAGGATTCTTTGCGGCCTTAATGAATATTATACCTTATATCGGACCTATCCTAGGTGCTTCGTTTGCTATATTGATTACATTATCTTCTAACCTTGCGCTTCCGTTCTATGATGAGATGTTGCCATTACTCTTTAAGGTGATGGGCGTATTTATGGTTATGCAGTTTTTCGATAATTTTATATTACAACCTAATATTTTCTCCAAATCAGTAAAGGCGCACCCATTAGAGATATTTATCGTAGTACTGATGGGAGCAAAGATTGGTGGCATATTGGGTATGGTCGTAGCTATACCTATCTACACAGTACTCAGAGTGCTCGCTAAGGTTTTCTTTAGTGAATTTAAAGTAGTACAAAGTATTACCAAAGGGATATAGCGTTTTCGAAGAAAACGCGAGAGAGTACTGTGGCAGCGTTTAGAAAAAACGCGTACAGGACTCTAACACAAATAAGAAAACACGATGACTGAAGTCTACTAAAGTAGAATTGAAGTTTGTAACTGATCTATTTCTTCAAGGCCTTTTGAAGGGCTGCCGTAGCGGTAACCGCTTTCTCATAATCAGGCTTTATATTCATGCTGTTTTGATAATCAGCTAAGGCATTATCTAAATTTCCTTGCAGCTCATGTACCACGCCTCGATAATAATAACCAACATGATTGGCAGGATTATTTTGAGTGATAATATTGAACTGTTCGTAAGCCTTCTCTAGTGAATCCTGCTCTATATAAAGTATGCCAGAGTTGAGATTTGCCTGCAAATAACTTTTGTCCAATACATGTATCTTTCTATATAGGTTTTGAGCGCCAGTTACATCATTGTTGTTTTGAAGATAAAATGCAAGTGAATGCAAAGCTCTTACATTTTCCGGTTCTGCATTGACCGCATTTTGATAGTATCGCTTAGCTAGAGGATCATTTTCGTTCATCGCATTTTGCCCTAATATTAGCCAGGCATCCACTAAGTCAGGATCATTTTCTACAGCTGTCAAGAATGCATTTTTAGCTTTCTTTTTATCTTGTTCAAATTCGTTAAATACCATACCTAACATGAAGTAGGCCTCAGCATTCAAAGGATCGTACTTTAGTATTTTATTGAGTGTAGATACGGCATATTCATATTGCTGTAATATATATTGCGTTTCTGCTAGTTTCAATTGTGTAGCTGTTCGCTCTGGATACATAGTTGCTACTTTCATCATAGTTATTAATGAAAGTTTGGATTGGCGAAAATCCATATAAGTGTCACTCAATAGATGGTAATAGTTAGGATTGAGAGAATCTAATTGTACGGCTCTCTCTGCATCTTTGACCGCATATTCGTTACCATTATTGTCCATGTAAGCCTTAGCACGCTCATAATAAAGGCTAGCATCCATAGGTGTCTTATTGATCTCAGTAGTAAGTATATCTATGGCGTCTATCCCTGTAGTATTGACACTTGCAGGTGATTGTGTGTCTGTATTCTTATCTTCTTTACACTGTACGAATAACAAAGTACAAAGGACTAATAATAATGTGGCTTGGATACGATTCATATATAGAAGTGATTAGTATGGTATTGTTAAATTGAATTATCAATAGCTAATAAATTTTGCTGTGGTCTAATTAAATAGAAACAGTAGTTGTAAGGTTATTGATTTTCAATGTTTTAGCAGTTTTGTAATCGGTAACTATGTCGATGGTTTCTAAAGTGACAGCTAATGATTAATCCAAAGATGCTTTATCTCGAAAACATATTTTTGGCATTAGAGAAATCTTCCCTCGGTTATATAACGATCACAAAAGTAATAATCCTAGTTGTTACGTCGAAGATATAGCTTAGATATACATTTTATTGTCTATCTGACATCAGTGATAGCATGATAAACACTTACAAAGACCTTCATCAGAAGACTTATTGATAAGATTAGTGTACTATGAAGGTAGAGAAATCCCCAATTTTGGTAATTCCTTTACGGTATGATAGGTTAGAGCCGCTTTGATACATTGCTTTATTTCTTGAGTCGGAATGGCTTGATCTAGTTGAAAAATCAAGGCTCTGTTATTTTCATACTCAAAGGTATCTCCGTACAATTCTTTGAAGGTAGTTACTAATTTGCTAGTACACTTAAAGTATAAGGCATATTGATTGGGTGTTTTGGATTTCCAATCCATACGGATAGTACTTCCTTTTTTGGCAAGGTAGCTTGGTTCTCCCCACTTCAGAGTTTCTTCTAATTTGGTTATAGACTCTACTTCTTCTGCACAGTCCAATATTAGCTGACGTAGCGTATATAATCTATCACTAACAGGCTTGGGGTAGCTATCTATTACGGATAAAGCATCTTTAGTTTGTAGGAGCGTAACTGATGACATGGTTGTAAGTATTTGATACACAATATAAAGAATAACGCATTATACTTAATCAATAATACATTCTCTTTAGGAAGACAAAACATTTATCTGCTTAATGCTATTACATTTAAGACCTATCACATAGCTGTTTTCTCAATCAGATCACCGTTATTTGCTATTTAGTCTATCACCCTCATTACTAGAGATATAACATGCCAAAAGTCGTAGAAGAAGAATATATAGAAGTCATTGGAGCGAAAGAGAATAATCTCAAGAATATCAATGTCAAGATACCACGTAATAAGCTAGTGGTGATCACAGGTATAAGTGGTAGTGGTAAATCTTCATTAGCCTTTGATACCATTTATGCAGAGGGGCAACGTAGATATATGGAGACTTTTTCTTCATATGCACGTCAGTTTATGGGGAAGCTAGATAGGCCTGAGGTAGAGAAGATTGATGGACTTAGCCCAGTAATATCTATAGAGCAAAAGACGACCGCTTGGAATCCTAGATCTACCGTGGGTACGACCACGGAGATATACGATTTTCTGAGATTGTTATACGCTAGAGTGGGAGAGGCATACTCTCATGTATCTGGTAACAAAATGATAAAGTATACGGAGCAGCAAATCATTCAGCATATTCTTGAAAATTTTAAAGGTAAGAAAATAGCAGTCTTAGCACCATTAGTACGTGCTAGGAAGGGGCATTATAGAGAGCTGTTTGATAGTACTCGTAAGAAAGGATACACTAAAGTAAGAGTCAATGGAGAGATCATTGATTTGGAGCCAGGACTCAAATTAGATAGATATAAGACGCATGATATAGAGTTAGTCGTCGACCGTCTCAAAGTAGATGAAGATCGGAGAGATCGATTGGGAGCATCATTGCAAATGGCCCTCAAGTTGGGCAATGATTTTATCATGATCAATGATGTAGATGCTAATGAGATCGTACCATTTAGTAAACAGCTAATGGATCCTGAGTCAGGCGTTTCATACGAAGAACCATCGCCTAATTCATTCTCTTTTAATTCACCTTATGGTACCTGTCCAACATGTAAAGGGCTCGGTCAAGTGAATGAAGTTGATATGGATAAAGTGATACCAGATGACACTAAGTCAATTAATGAAGCGGGTATTGTTCCTTTTGGTGAGGTTAGAGATAATATGACTTTTAAGCAATTGAGAGCCATCGCTAAGAAGTACAAATTCAGTTTTTCTACACCGATCAAAGAGATTCCTAAGAAGGCATTAGATATAATGCTTAATGGTGGAGACGATACTTTTATAATGAAGTCTAATTCATCACACGACCTTACTTATAATTTAGCTGAGCAAGGACTACTAAATATGCTGTCAAGATGGTATAAAGATAGTACTAGTGAAAAAATTAGAGGCTGGGCAGAAGATTTTATGACGATCAATACTTGCTCAAGTTGTGAGGGATATAGATTGCGTAAAGAGTCGCTTCATTTCAAACTGGGCGGTAAGCATATTGGAATCCTAGCACATATGTATCTCGATGAATTGGCTGCATGGATAGATGAGCTACCCAAGCATCTTAATAAAAAACAAAATGCGATAGCCGAGGAAGTACTAAAAGAGATTAGAGAGAGAGTAGGTTTTCTGTTGGAAGTAGGATTAGATTATTTGACTATAGATAGACCGACTCGCACACTGTCTGGTGGTGAGTCACAGCGTACAAGATTAGCGACTCAAATCGGATCTCAGCTTACAGGAATTACTTACATCATGGATGAGCCAAGTATTGGACTTCATGAGAGAGATAATCATAGGTTGATCAATGCGCTTAAAAATCTATCAGAAATAGGAAACACAGTAATCGTAGTAGAGCATGATAAAGATATCATGTTAGCTTCTGATTACTTGATAGATATTGGTCCAGGTGCTGGAGAGTATGGAGGAGAAATAGTTGAAGAAGGAACGCCTAAAGAGATACTTAAAAAGAATAGTACGACAGCTGCTTACTTAAGTGGAAAATTAAAAATTGCAATTCCAGAGAAGCGAAGAAAAGGGAATGGAAAATACCTAGAACTTAAAGGAGCAACTGGAAATAATTTACAAAATGTCTCTATCAAAATTCCATTAGGAGCATTGACACTTGTAACTGGAGTATCTGGATCCGGAAAATCCAGTTTGATCAATGAGACATTATATCCAATATTAAGGACGCACTTTTATAGAAGTCTACAGAAGCCGTTGCCATATAAAAGTATCAAAGGGATAGAGCATCTTGATAAAGTAATAGAGATCGATCAATCGGCGATCGGTCGTACACCAAGATCTAATCCAGCAACTTACACAGGCGTATTTACGGATATAAGAAAACTGTTTACTAATCACCCTGAATCTAAGATTCGTGGATATAAAATGGGTAGATTTTCTTTCAATGTCAAAGGTGGAAGATGTGAAACTTGCGGTGGCGCAGGTAAGCGTGTAATCGAAATGAATTTCCTTCCAGATGTACTTGTGGACTGCGAAGAATGTCAAGGACGTAGATATAATCGCGAAACTTTAGAAATATTATTTAAAGGTAAATCTATCTCCGATGTATTAGAAATGTCAGTAACCGAAGCCGTGAAATTTTTTGAGAATATTCCAAATATATATCGTAAAATCAAAACGCTAGAAAGTGTAGGCCTTGGATATATTACGCTCGGACAGCAAGCTACAACTCTGTCAGGAGGTGAAGCACAGCGTGTTAAGTTATCAGAAGAGTTATCTAAAAAAGATACAGGAAACACTTTTTATATTTTAGATGAACCTACTACAGGACTCCACTTTCAAGATGTACAGCACCTTATCAATGTACTTAATAAGTTAGTAGACAAAGGAAATACCGTAGTAATCATCGAGCATCATATGGATGTGATCAAAGTAGCAGATCATATCATTGACGTTGGACCTGAAGGTGGTAAAAGTGGTGGCGAAATAGTATTCGCTGGTACACCTGAGAAACTCGCTAAGAATAAAAAGAGTCATACCGCTAAGTATCTGGCGAAGGAGTTAATTTGATTTCATTTTTATTATGGGCTTTGATATATTTTGACCATTAGCTAATCGCATTTGTGCAATATAAAAGCCATTGGCCAGAGAAGAAATATTTAAGGAGTTTTCCGGAAGAGTTGAACTTATCAATAA
>CALKJD010000056.1 GCA_937995755.1 uncultured Saprospiraceae bacterium
AACAACAACAACAACAACAACAACAACAACAACAATAACAACAATAACAACAACAACAACAACAACAACAACAACAACAACAACAACAACAACAACAACAATAACAACAATAATGAGAAGTATAGCGATATGGTTGAAAGCCCTGCTTCTATTCAAATCAATGATGAAAAGTCACTTAGTATTAGTGCTGAGATTGATATAGTATTATCTGTGGGCGATCAAGTTCAAAATAAGGCAAAGCGGAGTGAAGTAGATAATGTTTTACACAGTTCTGATTTTATGACAGCAAAAGCTGAAGTATCTATTGATTCTGGGGATCAATTCAATGTCGAATCCGTACAAATTAGTAAAGGCGTCTCTATTATTGACAGATTGCCAATGGCTACTCTGGACTTAGAGTATGAATCTAAAAAATATCATTTAGCACAGGATAGATTTATGAATGTTGCGGAGGTAAGTGGAGCATTTCTGTTCGGAGGGTATGGATCTTTTCAATATTGGAATGAGTATTTTATGGGCTATGATTTTGGACTCACCGCATCTTATCGTCGATCCAAATATGGCTTATCGCTTAATGTAGGATTTGAAAGAATTCATAATAGGAAAGAAACTGTATTGGCTGACGCCGTAGTAGGTGTGTTAGTTACGGATGACAACGGATCGTTCGAAATTAATAATGGTGCAATTTTAAATAATTCTCGAAACGCAGGATTTCAACTTCAAGATATAATATTAAGTAGAAGTAGCTTAATGATGGAATTGAAAGCTTCCTATAGATTTACTTCAAAATTTTCATTCTCTAGTGGATTTGGTTATAAGAGACTCCAGTCAGTTTCTACCAGACCGATTAATGGTATTGAGCAAGATATTCAACAAGACTTTAATCCTGATGGGCTTGTGGTTTTAGATGGAGACCAAGTGCTAAATAGTACATTAGTGAATCGCAATAGATTCTATGTACCCTTCGAAGTCAATTATGTTCTGTTTGATAATGTTGATATAGGATTAGGTACACAGTATTTCATCAACAAATCTTTCGATCTTTTTGACGAAAAAAACAAATCTATATACTCGCGAATTTCTATTAAGTTTTAAAAGGAAATGTTATTTATTCAAATCCATTGACACCAGCAACAGTAGTGTATTTAAAACTCAATTTAGCATCTGGATATATGTACTTAAATGCAGACTGAACCATTAATGTGCCTTCATGGAATCCACTAAGTATTAATTTCAGTTTACCTTCATAAGTATTGATATCTCCAATAGCGTAAATGCCAGGAATATTGGTACTATAATCAGTAGTGTCTACTTCTATAGCACTCTTGTTTATATTTAATCCCCATTCTCCGATTGGGCCCAGTTTTGGAGATAGTCCAAATAGTGGAATGAAATGATCCACAGCTATTTCTTGATCACCGTTTTCTTTAGTCGAAATACCTACTGATTCTAATTTGCCTTCTCCAGATACAGTCTTAGCTTGAGCATTAGTGATAAGATTTATTTTTCCTGCTTGTGCAAGTTCCATTACCTTATCTACACTATCCAATGCACCACGGAAACTAGTACGCCTGTGAACTAATGTCACTTCTTCAGCAACTTCACTTAGGAAAATTGTCCAGTCTAATGCTGAATCTCCTCCACCAGCAATAAGTATTTTCTTATCTCTGTATAGCTCAGGATCTTTAATAATATATTCTACTCCTTTATCTTCATAGTTGGCAAGTCCCTCGATAGGTGGTTTACGCGGTTCGAAGCATCCTAGTCCTCCAGCTATTGCAATTACAGGTGCTTGGATCTTAGTCCCTTTGTTTGTCGTTAGTTCAAACAGTTTGTCATCGATCTTCTCGATAGTCTCTGCTCGCTCACCCAATGTAAATTCAGGCTTAAATGGTGCTATCTGCTCCAAAAGATTGTCGATCAAGTCGCCAGCTAATATAGAAGGGTACCCAGGGATATCATATATCGGCTTTTTAGGATAGATCTCCGTAAGCTGTCCACCAGCCTGTGGTAATGCATCTATCAAATGGCATTTAAGCTTCAATAATCCAGCCTCAAATACTGTAAATAAACCCACAGGTCCTGCTCCAATTATTAGTATATCTGTCGTGATCATTAATCTCTAATTGTAATTGTCTGATTTGTTTGGCAAAAGGTGTGCAAAAATAGTAATACACATCGACTTATACTAAGGTGCAGGGTTAGGAATCGCTTGATGTACCTTTTCTATTTCGTTTAGCCATGATTTGTCCAAAGGTAATGTGCTTGATGCTATGTTTTCTTTCAATTGATTCATATTGGTAGCGCCTATAATCGTCGAAGTTATCCATGGTTTACTTCTCATATAAGCTAGAGACATAGCCGCTAATGATATGTTATGAGATTTTGCAATTTCTAAATACTGTGAAGTGGCTTCGTAGCATTGATCCGAATTATATCTAGACATCTGCTTAAATTGATTTAACCTGTCTTCCGGTCGATCTTCATTCATATGATATTTTCCAGATAATAAACCAAATCCCATAGGAGAGTAGGCAAGTAAGCCTATTTGCTCTCGATGAGAAATCTCAGCTAAACCAATTTCATAAGTTCTATTAAGTAGCCCATAAGGATTTTGTATACTGACTGGACGAGCTACTTTTGCGCTATCGGCTTCTTGTAGATATTTCATGGCACCCCAAGGAGTTTCATTACTCAATCCATAGGTTCTTATTTTTCCAGCTTTGATATATCCATTAAGAGTCTCTATAATTTCGTCAATATTATATTGCCACTCTTCTTGCTCATCGTATGTCCATCCTCGTTGACCAAATTTATTAGCGTTTCTTTCTGGCCAATGTAATTGATAAAGATCTATATGATCAGTACGTAGTCTCTTGAGACTCTTGTGTAATGCTTCATCCATTCTTACCTTACTGAACCCTAGCTCATGATCGGATATGTAGTGGAATGACGGTGATGGACCCGTTACTTTAGTAGCTAGAACAATCTTATCTCTTTTACTGCTTGCTTTGATCCATGAGCCAATATACTTCTCTGTTAATCCCTGAGTTTCCTGTCTACCTGGGACTGCGTACATTTCTGCAGTATCTATAAAGTTGACAGCATGGTCTACAGCGTAATCTAATTGCTCATGCGCTTCAGTTTCTGTATTTTGCTCACCAAAAGTCATAGTACCTAGACAGATTTCACTTACTTCGATATCAGTATTTCCTAGCTTCTTGTAATTCATTGTTTATTGTAATGTTTTTAACGTTCGTTGTATTTTATCTAGCCCAGGTATACATGGTTAAGACTAGCTATTTTAATTGCCATGATTCATAGAATAAGTAATGAATAATGTAAAAGACATCATTAATAATGTATAAGTGCTTAATGAGTTCATCATATTAAGTTGTATTATCATTTGGAGGTGACAATAATTAAAAATGATGACGATTGCTTAAACTAAGACCTTTCATTATCATTGTGATATAATAACAATAAAAGATCATGACAAGAGAAGCATATATTATTGACGGAGTAAGGACTGCATTTGGCAACTTTACAGGAACATTATCTACAGTGCGTACTGATGATTTGGGCGCTATACCTATCAAAGCTTTGATAGAGAGGCACGCTAATATTCCGCTGGATGCCTATGATGATGTCATATTAGGTTGTGCTAATCAAGCTGGCGAAGACAATCGTAACGTTGCACGTATGTGTGCATTGTTAGCAGGATTGCCATGGTCAGTACCAGGAGAGACTGTCAATAGACTATGTTCGTCAGGAATGTCATCTATGATTCATGCCTATAGAGCTATCAAGGCTAACGAAGGTGACCTATTTATTTCAGGAGGAGTAGAGAACATGACTAGAGGGCCCTGGGTGATATCTAAAGTAAGCAAGCCATTTGGTAGAGATGCTCAGATGCATGATAGTAGTTTTGGATGGAGATTTGTCAATCCTAAGATGAAAGAAATGTATGGAGTAGATGGTATGGGGAATACTGCGGAGAATCTTGCTGAGATGTATAATCTGACTCGCGAAGATCAAGATTTATTTGCTTATAATTCACAAATGAAAGCTTCAGCCGCGCAGCAGTCGGGTAGGTTAGCAGAGGAGATCATACCTGTGTCTATTCCTCAAAGAAAGAAAGATCCAATCATCTTTGATCAAGACGAGTTTATCAAACCTAAAACATCAACGGAGATATTGGCGAAATTGAGGCCTGCATTTAAGAAATTAGAAAATGGAGGTACCGTAACTGCGGGTAATGCATCTGGACTTAATGATGGAGCCGCGGCATCTCTTATAGCTTCTGGTGAGGCGGTAGAGAAATACGGTCTCAAACCAATGGCAAGAATCGTAAGTTCAGCTGTAGTAGGAGTAGAACCTCGAATCATGGGTATAGGCCCAGTAAAAGCTTCTCTTAAAGCGCTAGAGCGAGCAGGACTTACATTAGATCAGATGGATGTCATTGAGCTCAATGAAGCATTTGCGGCTCAGAGTTTAGCTTGTATCAGAGAATTAGGACTTTCGGATGATGATGCACGTATTAATCCAAATGGTGGAGCTATTGCTATTGGTCACCCATTAGGTGTGTCTGGAACTCGTATTATGGTTTCTGCAGCTAGAGAATTACAGCATAACGGAGGAAAATATGCATTGGTTACTATGTGTATCGGAGTAGGGCAAGGATACGCCGTAGTAATCGAAAAAGTATAAATAGTAGTAAAGTTTCATTGATTTGCTTTGTTTGGTTTATTAAGAAAATATTAAGTTTGGCACAGAAACTAGGTGATTGCTACTGATATAATTAACAATTAGTAGCGGTTAGGCAGCATATTGACAAGTAATACTGTTAATATATTGTTAGCACTTTTTCTAAACCAGCAATTATTTTAATCAATCTAAACACTTTTAAGTTATGAAAAAACTATTGTTTACGCTATTAACAGTCCTCTGTGTGGTGGGTATTTCCACAGCCCAAAGGACTATTAGTGGTAACATTACTGACACAGAAGGCCTAGCTCTTATTGGAGCGAATGTGGTAGCTCAAGGTACCACTATAGGTACTATCACTGATATTGATGGTAACTTCAAATTGGATGTACCGCAAGGAACGAATAAGATCGAAGTCAGTTACATTGGCTATGATACTCAGGTAATTGATATTACTAATGAATCTTCTGTGAAAATAATGCTTCAAACAGGGGAATTACTTAAGGAAGTAGTCGTGGTTGGATATGGTGAGCAAAATAAAAGCTCAATCACTGGATCTGTTACTTCTATTAGTGCTGAAAAACTAGAAGCGAGACCTTTCGCCTCAGTGGATCAGATGCTACAAGGGCAAGCACCAGGACTAACGGTTCTAAGTGGTAGTGGTCAGCCTGGATCTAACGATGTATCTGTGTATTTACGTGGACCATCATCAATCTTGGGATCTAATACACCGATATATATCTTAGATGGTATTCAAGTTTCGAGTGAAGATTTTGGAGCGTTAAACTCTAACGATATCGAAAGTATTTCAGTATTGAAGGATGCATCTTCTACAGCAATTTATGGAGCATCAGCTGCAAATGGAGTAATACTTATTACAACTAAAAAAGGTGCAGATGGAAAAACAAGTATCAAATATACAGGTCAAGTAGGTTTTACTTCATTGGCTAGAGATAATTTTGAAATGATGAATTCTACTGAGAAGCTACTCTTTGAAGAAAGAGCAGGCGGTGGTGGACCAGGATGGAATCTTTCTCCAAAGAATCCTGCTAACGATGGACTATCGGAAGCACAATTGGCTGCAAATGCATCAGAATTAAATAGACTAAGAGCTATTAATACCGATTGGAGAGATATAGTTTTTAGAACAGGAAGAACACAGCAACACAATATCAGCGCTATAGGTGGAGATGATAATACAAATTTCTTTGTTTCTGCTAACTACTATGGAGAAGAAGGAGTACTTAATGGCTCTGATTTCGATAGAGGAACATTAAGAACAAATTGGTCTGAGCAATTTACAGATAGAGTGAAAGTAGGTATAGTTAGTTCAGGTGGAGTAGCAAAATCTAGATTCGTTTCTTCTGAAAACGCGATTAACTTGAATAATCCTGCGGCAATGGCATATCTAGCTAATCCTTATGAAGAGGTTAGAGACACTCTTGGCGAATTCGCTTTCGGAAGTGCAGGTAGAAATCCTGTTGAGGAAGCTTTCTATAACTATAGACAAGAAAACACAATCAAAGGAACAGGTCAGATATTTGCTGAGATAGAGCCTATAGATCATTTTACTTTTGTAGGAAGATACGGTGCTGATTATACTAATACGAATAGAAAAAGTTTTACTGACCCAGACTCAAGATTAGGATCTACATCGTCACAAGGACAAGCTGGAGAATTAAGCAAGGATGTGGAGAACACGTTATGGCTTACTTATAGTAATACATTGAATTACAAAAATGTATTCAGTGAAAAGCATAATGTTGATATTCTTGTAGGTCAGGAAAGAAGACAAAGAACTATAGATAACTATGGATTTACAGTGTACGGACTTGAAGGTGGACTTCAATCTCCTGCAGGAGCTACTGCGGGTAGTGCAGATAATCCAGATTTTATAACTAACCCAACAGGGCTGGTAAGAAAAAAAATATTGAATTCATATTTCTCAAGAGCGAATTATACTCTTGATGATAAATACAACCTAACGGCAGGATTTAGAAGAGATGGGAATTCTGTTTTTGGTGCTAATAATCAATACGGTAATTTTTGGAATGTTGGAGCTTCTTGGATACTTTCAAGAGAGAACTTCTTAAGGGATAACGATGTATTTAATTTTCTTAAAGTGGGTTTAAGTTATGGTACTAACGGTAATTCTGAAGGAATTGGAGAAAGAGATGCTCAGATCCTTTTTACTAATGGAGATTATGCTGGCGATCCTGCTGCTATACCATCAGCAGATAATCCAGGTAACCCATCTTTGGTTTGGGAAGTTCTTAAAGGATATAATGCCACAATAGATTTCGGATTATGGAATGATAGGATAACAGGTGGATTAGCTTATTATAGAAATACTACAGAAGCGCAATTTATTGATCAAAATTTACCGCTTTCTGCTGGTGTAGGATCATTAACGATCAATGCAGGGTCAATGAGAAATACAGGTTATGAAGTAGAACTAGCAGCTAATATTGTTAGACGTAAAGACGCGTATATAACTTGGGGCGTTCAATTTGCTTATAATGACAACGAAATTATAGATTTAGGTCAAGTAGATGAGTTTGAAACTGGAACATCAATTATTAGAGAAGGATTACCTCTAGGTACTCACTACATAGAAGAATGGGGAGGAGTAGATCCTGCTACAGGCGATGGTTTATACGTTGATGAAAATGGAAATTATACAAATAATATAGGAGCGGCAAATCCAAAGGCGATATATGGAACATTCTATGCACCTTGGACAGGAAGTACTTCTTTAGATATTGGATATAAAGGATTTACATTATCAGCCTTAGGAAACTGGGTGTATGGAAATACTCTATTTAACAATCAGACTTTCTTCCAGGAGAATGCAAACTTCTCGCAATTTAATATGTCATCGGTTATGAATGATATTTGGTTAAAGCCAGGAGATATTACTGATCAGCAGAGAATAGGTAGCCCAAGAAACTTTTCTTCTAAGGATCTTGAAGATGGTTCATTCTTTAGGTTAAGAAATGTAACTATTGGTTATGATATTCCAACTGATAATAATGTATTAGGAGGGTTTTCTAAGCTTAGTGTATTTGTACAAGGAGGTAACTTAATGACGATTACAAACTTTACAGGATTCGATCCAGAGACTGATAACAATATCGCTACTTATGGATTTCCTCCATCAAGAACACTTACTTTCGG
Source organism: uncultured Saprospiraceae bacterium (assembly GCA_937995755.1). Lineage (GTDB taxonomy): Bacteria > Bacteroidota > Bacteroidia > Chitinophagales > Saprospiraceae > UBA1994. Next base: position 7,885 of record CALKJD010000056.1, read on the forward strand.
TGTAAATGCCAACTTCTAATATTGGATAATTATAAAACTAAACAAGAAATGAAAAGAATTAATATATATATGTTCTTAGCCTTGGTGATAGGTTTTACAGCCTGTACTTCTATTGAAGTGGATCCAACCTTAGACAACGATTTGTACCAGCCAGATGTCACTAATATTGATGATGTCGAGTCTTTATTAAATGCAGCATATAGTGGTTTAAAGCAAGAAGGTGCTTATACTGGGTTACTCATGGCAGAAGGTGAATGGCCAGCAGATAATCTAAAAATTTCACCTGATAATACAGGTCAAGGAGCATTAGATCATGAATGGGATTACGAAGAAAGTAGTACGAATTTTGAAGACATTTGGACTTCACTTTATCAAGTAAATAGAAGAGCGAATTTTGTGATTTTTAATGCGGCTTCTTTCAGTGCAGAAGAGCCTGTTAGAGCAGCAGCGCTTAATTCGGAAGCTCTAGTTGTAAGATCTTTGGTGTTATATGAATTAGCAAAAACATTTGGTGCGAACTATAGTACAGGTGAAGAATTGGCGGTACCGATAGTCTTAGATCCTAATGATATAGCTCAACAACAACCTCGTGCTACTTATAATGAGCTTTTTACTATGCTTAGAAATGACCTAGCTACCGCAATTGCAGGCTTAAGTAACACCTTCAATCCAAACAAAGCAAGTAAGGCATTAGCACATGGAATATTGGCTAGAATATCATTGATGGAAGGCGATTGGAATGGTGCAGTAGCAAGTGCAAGTTCAGCAATAGCTGCGGCTCCTGATTTAGCTACGTTAGAAAACTATAACATGATGTTTGGAGAAAATGACGAAGATGGAGAATCAATTTTCAAAATAGCTCTAAACCCTGATGATATCAAACTGAACGATCCATATTATGCAGAGGGTGTAGGAGCAAGATTTGACCCAAGTGGAGATTTAGTTGATTTAGTGGATACAGCTGATGTGAGATATGCTGCTAATTTTCAAGAGATAAATGAAGTTCTTTCTATTTTCAAATATAGAGGACCTGAAAGTAACAGAGGATTACACGAACCATTCGTAATGCGAACATCTGAGATGTATCTTATAAGAGCTGAAGCGAATGCGTCGCTTGATAATGATGTTGCAGCTCTAGCTGACCTAGATGCAATCAGATCGAATAGAATTAGAGGGTATACTTCATTAGGTGAGTCAGGAAATGCTTTAGATGAGGCAGTAAGAGTTGAGAGAAGAATAGAATTGGCGTATGAAGGTTTCAGAATGAGTGATTTGAGAAGATGGGGACTTGATGTAGTAAGAACAGATTGTACATCAGATGAATGTGAATTGCTAAGGTCAAATACAAAGTTTGTTTTTCCAATTCCAAGAGCTGAAATTTTTGCTAATGATAATATGGAGCAAAATCCAGGTTATTAATATGTGATCACAAAATTATTAATTGTAAAAAATAATAAAATGAAAGTTAGAAATTATATATCTCTCTTGTTCTGTGTAGTGATGTTAGCATCATGTAGTAAGGACTTTACGGAGAGAACAAGCTATGACGGCGAAGACTCTTTAAGATTTTTAAATGCATCAAGTACAGAGTTAGAAAATTCTGGTATTGTGAATATACCAGTTGTATTCTCTTCAGCAAATGGTGGAACAGCTTCTGTGAATATTTCAGCGAGCTCAAGTGATCTAGAAGAAGGAGTGGATTTTATGCTATTAACTACATCACTTACACTTCAAGAAGATTCAATTGCTTCAAAGTCTTATAGAGGAAATGTAGAAGTAATGCTAGTGGACAATGATGTCTTCACTGGTGGAACAACAACTATTGTACTTGAACTTAGTAACCCATCTATTGGAGACATAGGATTTAGTGGTCCTGATAATATCAATTCCACTTATGTACTACTGGTACAAGATGATGATTGCCCTTCAAGAGATATAGCAGGAAGTTATACTACGACAACTACAGGTACTTCGACTGATCCTTGTTGTCCTGATGCTGTTACTGTAGAAGGTACAGTTGATATTGTTGATAACGGTGACAATACATACACGATTTTTGATTGGTCTACAGGGCTATATCAAACATTTTATGAAGTGTATGGTGTGTCATCTGCTTTTGTCGCTTCGGGTGGTTTAAATGGAGTCGTAAGTGTAATCTGTAGTGATATTAAAGGTTCTATTCCAGAGCCTTTTGAAACGGTAACTGAGTTAAGTGGTACAGTTGATCTTGATACAGGTGTAATTACTTATACTTGGATTAATGGATTTGACGATACAGCAACAGTAGTTTTGACTCCGCAGTAAACTAGATATATTTAATATTATTACGATGCCATCTGAAGCGATTTTCAGATGGCATTTTTGTTTTACAGTAGTAGTATTGTATATTTTATTCCATGAAAACAGATGTCTGGCAAGGGAAATTAACTGTTAATCGTGTTTTCTAAGATGCCGTTCAATTTATTATAGTGCATTTGACCATAAAAATCAACATTTCATCGAAATAGTACGGAGAAAGTAGCTGACATATTTAAATTTGTAGAATCGAAGCGAACATACATTCGTTTTCGACTATTTATTAAGCAATCAATCAATAAACAATAACACATGAAAAGACTATTAGGAGTCCTCTGTGGAGTAGTGTTCTCGTTAGCACTCAATGCGCAGATGAATCAGATCGAATTCAAAGAGTTTACTTTGGACAACGGTTT
>CALKJD010000057.1 GCA_937995755.1 uncultured Saprospiraceae bacterium
TGATTATGCAATCGTTCGAAGTAGGGTCGTAACAAGGATTGTCTAACTCCCATTCAATACAACATTCTCCGTTGTCATTATCGCATATCTTAATGGTGAAATTTTCTGTTTCAGGGCTCACGATATCGAAGTCATACCACGAATCGTTGTTCCATGGTACGAATGTTTCAAATTCATTATTGATGAAAATATCAAAGCCCACTTCACTTAGATAAGAGCCATCGATTAACCATTCAGTTACTATAAAGTCTCCATCACATGAAGGATTGGCACCAAAATCTAAAGTATTGAGGTCACATTCTCCATTGGCTTCACAACATAATGAATTACTGAATTCGTAGAAAGCTAAGCAATCATTATTGTCTACATCGATGACTATAAATTCGTAATATAAATCACAATCTGGAGTAAATGGACCGACAGTATAATATGTTTGACCATATTCGAATGTACCATAATTAGTACCATTGCCTTGAATCGTAAATAGATTAGAGATGCCTGGATTATCTACGCTAAATTCAATGTCAACAAATATTTCACCTTGATCATTACATTCATGCGCTTCGGCATATACATCGGAAATAGTACAACTGGTAGAGCATTCAGTGAAGCCTTCAAACAGAAAGTCATTGGCGCATAATGCATCTGCTCCAATACCGAAAACGGTAACAAAAGGATTAGGGTGGACAGGATAGTCTGTGATAATTATAGGTAGTTCGGCATAAGCATAAGTACCATGGTATACGCCATTGGCCCAGAAATCAAATTCTGTTTCTTCTACTTCATTATACTCAAAGTCTAACTCAATAGAAAAGGTTTGATCTCCAGTACACTCAATCGCTTCTACTGTAATATCGGAAATAGTACAGAATGCAGGACAGCATACTGGCTCAACTGTAAATTGGGATTCACAAAACAATGACAGATCTTGAATATTGATATTTCTTTCTGTACTACAATCACCTTGAAATGGACCAAAAGAATATACTTCTTCTCCATATTCGTATGTACCAAAATAAACGTTTCCAATGTATACATCAAAAGTTTCACTCGTAGGATGATCTATCAGTAATTCCATGAAAAAGGTACCTGACTCATTGCATTGATTCGTGCCAACATAATCGACGATCATATCATCACAGCTGTCACAGCAAATAGGCTCATTTAATGAAGTAGTAAGTGTACATTCTTCATCTTCCCAATCAGTAACTGTAAATTCGTAAATCGTCTCACAGTCTCCAGCGAGAGGACCAAATTCGTACAATGTATTACCATAGTCTATCCAACCAAAACTAACTCCGTTAATCACGGTTTCGAATCCGCCACTAGATCCTCCAGGGTTAGCAACGAGTAAAGTTACGTAGAACTCACCGTTGTCATTGCATTCTCCTGCGAAGTCTAGATCTAACGTCATATTGCAACCTTCCTCCCAACAACAAAATGGTTCTCCGAAAGTGTAATCTGCTGAGCAGTTGCTGTCATTTGAATCTTCCACTCTGATACTATGTGTAATATCGCAATCTCCCCAAAGTAATCCATATGTATAGGGACCTTGGTCATATTCAAGTTCACCAGAATATCCTCCGTTGACATATAACTTAAAAGTGTTACTGCTTCCAGGATTTATGACGTCAAAATCATATTGAATAGTTACGGTGCCATTGACATCGCAACCGGTTGAGGTGACCTCAAGGTTAGTGATGTCACATTGAGCTATTAGGGATAATGAAAATATACTACTGAGTAGTAGTACGCTGAGTAAAGTCTTAAGTTTCATGCTGATGATTTTTTAGCTTGGGAGCTTACTAAGTAGAGAACGAATTTGTTGAAAACGCTGCATGGTATGTATCTTAAACGACAAGCCGCCTTGTAATCTATTGACTACAAGGCGGTTGCAATATATAATTTTTTAATATTTATTAGTCTAGATCGTAAGTGTAGCTAACAATCGCTTCAAATCCAAGACCAAATTCAGCAGCGCTATCAGATACGCCATAGTTCGCTAAAACTCCGAATCTTAGCTCGTCATATCTAGATCCTATGTTAGGAAGTATATATCCTCCTTGAATAGAAATATCACTTGCAGAGCTATATCCTAACCCTGCCCAAAATGCATCTTTCAATTCGTATTTTCCTGCGAGTATCAATGTAGATAATTCAGGATTGGTGTAATTGAACATAAGAGATGGTTCGAAGTAAGAATCTCTGTTTTGTATCCTTGTACCGATTTCAAAAAAGATATGATTATATCTGTCTTGCTTAGCGCTATTAGCTAATACATCTCCTGCATATATTTGGGAATAAGACATACCTGTGAAGAACACATTGCCTCCGTCAAACTTCTTAGGATTGGAGATGTAAAAAACTCCAGCGGTAACGGCAGGGAAAAACGTAGTGGCTCTATCACCATTCGCTAAAGGGTCTTCTACTTCATTGACAATAGTATTGCTTGGATCAAATGAATATTGAGAGATACGCGCACCGAGTCCAATTGATAATTGGCCTTCTCTTGTAAATACGTTTTTCAATTTATACGCATAGTTTGCTTGAAATCCTATTTTAGAAACAGGGCCAGTTTTGTCAAATGTAAGCCCAGCTCCAGCACTCATATTATAACCTAGTAATGGATACTCAGCCATAAGAGATCCTGTTCGAGGTGCACCATCGAATCCTAGCCATTGCTGACGCATATGTACGTTAGTGACTATGTGTGTGCCGTATGCTGTTGCCGCTGGATTCCAGATTGCTCGGCTATCATTAAATTGTGATGTGTACGGAAGTTGTTGTGCTACTACTGATGTGATAGTAATGATGGATACTGCTATGATATATATTAGATTTTTCATTGTCTATTGTGCTTAAGATTAAAGTAAATGTGATGATCAAAATGTTTAATTTCTAACGATGGTCAGATTTTGCTTAAACACAATTTTATCATCTATCTCTAATATATAGTAGTAGGTATCTGGTGGTAGTTTTTCTCCTCCACCTCTTGTTCCGTCAAATATTACTGTTCCGTTTTGATATCCAGCTCTGTCAAATATGATGACTCCCCATCTATTGTAGACTCGAAGTCTATTGTTAGGAAATGCTTCCAATCCTCTAAATTCTAACCAATCATTCATACCATCCTCATTGGGCGTAATTAGACTTATTGGTTTGATAAGACTAAATGGATCTTCAATGACACAGACATCTACTTCATCCGAATAAGTACAGCCATTTTCGTTAGTGATACTCACATTATAGGTAGTATCTAATAGAGGTGCCACCTCTGGATTGGATCCAGTAGTACCTCCAACGAAAGTTCCATTGTCAAGCCATTCATAACTTACTCCACCAGAAGCTTCTAGGTTGATGCTTCGTCCGATCACAACACAAGTATCTCTACCTGCACTCAGTTCACTTGAACGCTGATCTATAAATACCATTGTAGATGCCATATCCATAGATACGCCACATCCATTGACCACGGTTACAGTATACACAGTGTCGGTCTCTGGAAATACTTGAATACTAGATCCTACATTGTTTAAGAATGTACCTTCTGGTCCTGTCCATAAATAGTCATCAGTTGGCGAATTATCACTTGCTGTAACAGTAAGTGTTATTGTATCTCCTTCACAAAGTATGGCTTCTTCTGCTACGATAGGTGTAGGGTTGGTTAGCCTTGTAATTACTATTTCATCCATTGCTGTGCACTCATCAGACGTTGTCAGTATTGCAGCGATGGTAGTTTCAATTTCTGTAAGGTCATCGTAAGCTATGTTTATAGTTTGATCCGTCTCCATTGTACTCCACGAATAAGTCCCAGCTTCGTTTATCGTTAGCATGGCATTATCTCCTGGACACAATTCTATATTATCACCTAAATCAAATGTAGGATTAGCTAATTCAGTTACGGAAGTTGATACGCTTGTGCTACAGTTGTTTCCATTAGTTCCTGTTACGGTATATATACCAGTTTCGCTTACTTCTAGGGTGGCATTTGTTTCGCCAGAGATAGCTAGGCCATCCTTTTCCCATTGGTAATTTTCTGCAGTGCCAGTTACCTCTAGTATCGAACTTGAGCCTTCGCAGTATACAGACATAGCATCTATAGAGAGCATTGGGAACTCAATTGCTGTTACTTGCACCTGACCTGTAGTGGTACAGTTGTCAGAGTTAGTTACGAATACGGTATAAAGTCCAGAGTCACCTGTCGTAAGCTCTTCAGTCTGCGATACAGTCATTCCGTTGGCATCCAACCATAAGTAACTATTACTATTGTCACCTGCAGTAACCGTAGTCGTTTCTCCATCGCAGATAGTACGAGCAGCATCTATATTTACTGTAGGACTGCTGAATACATTTACTGTAATTTGATCTTCTACAGTACATCCAGATTCTCCAGCAACTTCTGCGAGATATACTCCAGTTTCACTTATTTCTAACATAAAATCGGTCTGTCCCATAATCTCGACTCCATCTTTATACCATGTAATATTATCTCCATTAGTCGTGGCTATTACTGTCTGTGTCATGCCTTCACATAGATCAAAGCTTTCGCCAATATCTAATGTTGGACCTGGTAGGAAATCTACATTCACGGCATCCGTTGAGGTACAAAAGGCATCGCTGGAAACTATTACAGAATATTCTCCGCTAGTACTAACTGTAATTACAGGATCTGTTTCAGATAATAATTCTGTTCCTAAAAACCAGATGTATTCTACGCCATCCATTCCTGCATCTAGTATTACTTCTGATCCTATACAACCAATTTTATCTTCGCCTAACTCCACAGCTGGATTAGGTGAACCGATTGCAGTCGTTGTATCACTAGATTCGCAGCCTTGGCTAGTAGCAGTTATAATATATTCTCCTGGAGAATCTATTAAGTAGTTAGGGGCTGTACCATTTGCTACTTCTGTACCGTCTCTAGTCAAACTATAGCTTTCAAATGTACCAGAGATACTAGCTAACTCTGAAGTACCTTCACAAAGTGTAAATGAATTCGATATATCAAATTCAACTGTTGGGTTTTCAATTAGATCTACTTCTAAAGTGTCAGAAGTACTACATAAACCTTCTGAGACAATAGCGATATATGTACCACTTTCGGTTACAGTCAATGTTTGCATGGTTTCCCCCATTATGGTTACGTCATTACGCAACCATTCATAACTAGATCCATCGCTTCCAGCATCTAAAGTGAGTTCATCGCCTTCACATCCAGTAAGGTCTTCGCCCAGATCTACATTTGGGGCATCTACAAATTCAACTAAAGTACAAGCGGTACTACTACAATTTGAAAATGTGTTAGTTACTTCAATACAATACTCTCCAGGAATCGAAACAGCAATTATTTCGCTTCCAGCAATAAACATTTCATCCAAAGTCCAACTATAGGTAAAGTTTTCATTACCAATATTTGGATTTAACGTAGCGAGTTCGCCTTCACATTGGCTGGAGTTACTACTCAGTTGAATTACAGGGTTTGGATTTATTATTAATGATACTTCATCGGATTTTGCACATCCATCACTATTTGTGACTGTCACACTATATACTCCAGTCGAAGTGGGTGTGATGAAGCGGCCATCATCAGCTAATGCAATATCGTTGATTGTCCAATTGTATGTCTCTCCATCTGGTCCAGCATCTAATTCTAGCATATCAGAAACACATAGATTTTGAGGATCTCCCAGATCAAGCATGATTGGACAACAGTTTTCTGGCGCCGTAAAGACTGCTGGGAAAACATTTTCACACGAAGCATCGTCTGAGAAAGAGATAGTAATATCTACAGGCTCACCATTCGAAATTAGGTTTTCTAATATAACGCCTTGCGGAGATCCTGTGAGTGGAAATGTCGCGCCATTTATCACTAGGTTTCCTGTACTTGGTTCTGAGCTATATTCTACCACCAAATCTTGATTGTATTGGTTCGTATTAATATCACAACTACTCTGATTTCCAGTAGATACACCATCAATACTACAAGACGAAAGTATTTCTATTGGTTTGAAATTTTGACTTTGTAGTATACAATTTCCGCTAAAGATTAATGTATTCAATGTTTGTCCAATCCAAGTAGTAGGGTCAGAGTTTGCTGGAGGTGTTGGTCCTTCTGATTTATAAGCTACACCATAGACATTATATATTCCTCCTCCGAGCATCGTGAAATCTCCAGTTGCACTTTGAGCAGATACATTTTCATTTTCAGTATTTACTGCTACATATGTATAGCTGTAATCAGAGTTGTCATTATCATCTCCTATTAGTATATCTCCTGGGCCAGTAATACTGGATATTGTAGTCGTTTGAGGAACATTTCCGTAATTGTATAAAGCTACTACATATCGTGTACAAGCCTCTAATTGGATGGCAACTACTTGACTAGAAGTTACAGATGTGCTACTTGTATTGGTACCATTAGAACTAACGAAACTACTACATGGGTTAGAGGTACTAAATCCATCTTCAGTGAATACACTAAAAAATCCAGAACCCTCACGAGTAAATATATAAGTACCACTTACCGTTGGGGTAATTATTTCTGAGTCGTAAAGATAATTGAGAATCTCCGTACAAGATCCTGATGTATTAAAAGTAGCTAAGTCCATTGTACTCGAACTCATAGTAATATTGCCAACGATGCTATTATTTTTTTCACCACTTATGTTAGTCATATCGAGATTAAGTGCTGGGCTTCCTTGATCAGCAGTCAACATCTCAGTGTCACATATATAACTCTGGAATGCTCTACAGCTAGATTGAATGGTAAAGTCATCATTAGAAAGGTCAAATATTCTTACACATGGATTATCATCACAGACAATCATGATTCTCGCTTTATCTGTTTCACTTAATGAATTCGGAATATTGACCATTTGTGATCCTGACGAATAATCAATATTGTTAGCCAATAAAAATGGGGTAGTTAGTCCTCCGTCTATAGACAAATAGATGTCTACCAAATCGCATACTTCATCAGAGCCACCAGTAGACCATGTTACATTAAGAGTGTTACCAGACATGATAGTCATATTGGTATTTGGGCTCGTGATAGTGAATGGTCCATTAGAAGTTACCTGCACTTGTCTATCTTCTATAGCTATACCTCCACCGCCAGGATTATTATCTCTAGCTGTTAGTTTGAAGTTGAGCGTTCTACTGACTCCAGGGAGTACTTGGAAAGGATCACTTGCATTTCCCTCTATAACTGTTTCTATTGTAGGAAAACTACGAGATATTTCGGTACTTGGTGGGAAAGATCTAAAAAGGGGGCCAACGATATTCGCTGCCGCTGCTGTTCCTATTTCTCCTTGTGTGGGTGTAGCCATAGGGCCATCTTCATCATATTGCTCCCAGGTATATGTTACTAGATCACCATCTGGATCTGAGCCTTCTGCACTCATGATAAATGGTGTGCCTCTCGGTATTACGTAATTAACATTACAAGGATCAATATTGAGTACTGGAGGATTATTATTAGTATTAGCCGTTGCAGGGCAATCAGCAAATATTGACATATGATTCAGCATTTGGATGAGACTATGTACATGGAAATAACTGTCAGCGGCGCCACTACCAGTTATGTTTTGTCCTAATCCACAAATACCTTGGTAAGACATGATCGTAGTACCTGACCCAATTTCATATGCCGTCTCTTCAGATATTGCCGTTTCGCAAGATTCGCCATCGCCATTAAATGTGTGTTCGGCTCCAAACATATGACCAATCTCATGACAAGCAAGCTGTATCCAGCTCACACCATTATTATTAAATGATCCACTCCAGCCACCAGCTTTGAAATTGTTTTGGTCTCGACACACTACACCTCTCGAGGCTACACCACCCGTGCTCCATCCATCGTCAGTTTCATGATGGTGAAATACATGTCCAAAATCATATTCAGAACTATTAAATTGACTGACAACCTCATTTCTTGCTTGTTCTACACGTCCAAGCGCATCCATATTTTGATCTGGTTCAAATGGATCCGTTGCAGGGTTATTGTATAATACTGGAGTAAGAAGCGTAAAATTTACCGCTAGATCATTTTCATAAATAGCTTCCATCGCACTCACGCCATTAACTAAGTGAGTTACAACGGTAGCATTGCTCACACCATTAGCTTGATAGTATTCTCCTGTCACTACAGGAGCAAGCCTATATGTTCTTCGTGTACTACCATTAGTAATTAAGTCTCTTACCGTAGCATTACCAGCTGCTATTTTATCTCTTTCTTTCGCCTCTCTCGATAGATCTGACTCACATGCATGACCACTATGATCCTCAGCTAGGTCACTCGTATGACTAAGAAAATAGCTATTCACATTTGTTTTAGTAGGGTAGAGCATTGTCATTCCAGTCGCATCAAGTTTGTTTATATATAATGCTTCTGGAGACATCGTAATCGTACCTGAGGAAGTTTCATTTTTCCACTTATACACTCGGATTTCTGGGTAGGTGTTCTGAAAATCCTCAGATAGTAATGGATGATGTCGAAGTACTATGTCTTTTTCTGAAATAAACGGAATATTGATCGTAACAGATTCTAATCGATTTTGAGCTAATACGACATTTTGCAAGTTTCTAGTATTAAGCTGAACGGTCGGAATTGTATTCTCAATTTCAGTTTCCGTATTACTGGAAACTTGTGTGTTTTGTGCAAAGCCGAACTGCGTAAGCACAGCAAATAGCATAACTAAATATCTTCTCATAATTGTTGGTCTATAATGAGAAATCAAGATATGAAGAATATAACTATCCACCCTCATATGCAGATATCTAATATTATAATAATTGCAATATGAAGTATTGTCAATTGTAAAATAAATGCACTGGAGGAGATCAAATTGGAATGAATCAGCAATGATAAAGACTGATTTGGTATTGAAAAATTATCGATAGAATTAGCAATAAGACTTTAAAAGTCTCCTGCCGTTTGGAGGGATAATAAGATTTGATGAATCAAAATTCTTGTAAAAAAAACAAAGTAACCAATATCACTACTAGTTACTTTGCTACCATTAAGTCCGTCTTAGCCCATCATTAACAATACCTTATGTTAGATCAGGTGCAAAGACATAATATAATACCTGTTACGACAAATATAGTCTATCAATGCAATTGTCCAAAATTTCTTCACATTTATTTAACTTAAAGTAAGCAATATAAGAATGGGGTTTTCGTATGGCTAATTTGTTTAATGTCTAAAGAGTTGATCATCAACTCCAATTTTCTAAAGGCTTCTTTTAAGATAGTTGTCCTAGTCCTTCTCTTATCACTTCGATACTTTCTCCAGTACAATCTAATACAGTAGACTCACCAGTACTTCCTGGTCCTGCATTGATCAATATGTCTAACTCTGATCCATATTCCTCTTCGATCTTATCAGGATCAGTATAGTATCCTGCGATATCATCTTTGTTAAGAGAAGTGGTGATTAATGGTTCATCCATAAACTCTAAAAGAGCTTGTATGATATCATTGTTAGGGATACGAATACCAATTTCAGATTTGTTGTTTTTAAAGTATTTCTGTACAAATTTATTAGCATTTAGAATATACACATATGGTCCTGGACTATATCTTTTCATTGTTTTGAATACATCATTGCTATATGACATAGTGTAGTCAGACACTTGCTTAAGGTCCGAACATATTACTGACATCTTAGCTTGCTTCTCTTTTTTACCAGTCATCCTACATATCTTATCAATGCCTGACTTATTAGTTAATTTGCAAGCTAGGGCATATACTGTATCCGTAGGTATGACGACAATAGCTCCAGCGTTTATTTCTTTAGCTATCATTTGTATTTCTCTGGTATTAGGGTTCTGTGTGTGCAGGTGAAATGTTTTCATTCTTTTTCTATTTAGTATCTACTTGGTAGATGGTTCATTCAGTATGTGTTGTACATACTGATTCACTTCAATAAGAAAGCTTATTAAAAGTAAAAAACTTTTATGAATAAAAATGATAAAACATATTAAAATAATACACAATATGTTTGTGGCTATCTATACTTTACTCTCCTTGATATCTGATAGCGTGAGGGTTGGTAATTAACAGATTACTTAAGCCAGCGATAATCAAACAAATGCCAGCAAGTACCATGGCATTTATAGTCGCCTCTCCGATAAATGTAGTATAGATCCAAGTAAGTCCAACGGCAGCTAGAATCTGTGGTAAGACAATGAACATATTGAATAGACCCATAAATAGTCCCATTTTATCACTGTCAATAGCACTAGATAACATGGCATATGGCATAGATAGAATACTTCCCCATGCTATTCCGATACAGGCAAAACATATGTTAAGCATCGTTTCATCTTTAGTATAGAGCATGAGTATAAAGCCTAGTCCACCTACTATCAATGAAACGAGGTGTGTCCACTTTCTATTGATCGTCATTCTACTTGCGATTATGGTAAGTACTAATGCAAACGCCATCGAGCTTAAGCCATACATACCCATTGCAGAAGAAATTATATCTGAAGCATTATTATAAGCAAGGTTAGCCGTGTCATAGGCTGCGTTGGTATTGTTGACACCGAAATCAAAATCATCTTTGTTGGGCTTAGCAGCTCCGAACACATGTTCAGTCAATGCAGGATTAGACATACTCCACATTGTGAAGAATGCAAACCAACTAAAGAACTGTACGACACCTAGCTTCTTCATTGTAGTAGGCATCGCGATTAAGTTTGTTCCGATTTCTTTGAGACCATGTGCCACGCCGGCAGTTTCCTCTTTCTCTTTTTCGAATTCGTCAATATCTTCTGGTGGGTACTCCTTAGTTGTAAGTATTGTATATAATATCGCTAGAAAAAATATAATACCACCAATCAAAAATGAAAGCTTGACATTGTCAGGAATAATATTATCCGCGGCTACATTACTGACTCCTAAGCCTGTAAGGAATTTAGGGAGTTGACTCGCCACCCAAGTACCTATACCAATAATCAAAGTTTGTACTACAAACCCATACGATCTCTGTGAGTTAGGTAGCAAATCTGCGACTAAAGCTCTAAAGGGTTCCATGCTGATATTGATAGAAGTGTCTAGCAATAGTAAACTACCGACGGCCACCCATAGCACAGGTGAGTAGGGCATAAAAACTAACACAATAGAAGCCAATACGGCCCCTATGAAAAAATAGGGCTTACGTCGACCCCAAGTAGTGTTCCATGTTCGATCACTCATATATCCAATAATCGGCTGTACTATTAAGCCAGCCAATGGAGCAAAGATCCATAGCATAGGTATGTCATCTTTAGCGGCACCAAGCGTTTCGAATATTCTTGACATGGAGCCACCTTGTAGTGCAAAACCAAATTGGATTCCTAAAAATCCAAAACTCATATTCCATATATTCCAAAAGGATAATTTAGGTTTCTTGTCCATGGTTTTTGACTTAGCTTTTAAGGTGTAGGATGTTTGATTTTTATATTATTTACTATAAACCCTGTATTCCCAAGGTTTCATGTCGATAGTAGCTCCTTCTTTAATTGTCGGTTTATTACCTGTAAATAATTCAGTCATTTGATTTATACTTCTAGAAAGTTGAAATGATTGATTATCCGCAGATAAGTTGATCATTACAACTACTTCATTACCGTTTTTTGATCTAGTGAAGGCGTAGATGTTTTTGTGGTCAGTGATCTTAACAAGCTTTCCACCATGAGGTCCATTCCATAGGGCTTCGTTTTTGTGCTTTAGTTGATTAAGCTTTGTATAAAAGTCAGCATATTTATAGTTTTTAAACCCTATATCATCTTTTTCAAAAAACGCTAACCTTCTATCTAAGGGTTCTTCTTGTCCGCCATAGATTAGTGGCATTCCATCAAATGTACTTACCAATACAGCAAAGGCCTTGTGGCTGTCTTTCATTCTTTCGAATACTGTTCCTGCCCAGCTATTTTCATCATGGTTAGAGGTAAAGTGCATCTTGATACCTTTCTTATACTCTTCGTCGTTTTTTGCGATCCAGCCATCTATAGCATGAGCATCCTTTTCTCCCTTGGCGATATCATTAATTATATGATGAAATTCCCAGCCATAAGCCATGTGAAATAATTCATTGTTCATTTGTTCGGCAATTTCAGCCTCTGCTAATAAGAATTGATTCTTGTCAGCCTCTAGTATTTTTGTTTTCGCTTCCTTCCAGAAATCATCAGGTACGTTATGAGCAACATCAAATCTAAAACCGTCAATTTTTTTGTCAGATACCCACATTAGCATATCATTGATCATTTCAGCTCTCATTTCTTTATTGTCGTAATTGAGATCCGCAACATCAGTCCATCCCCAAGATTCTCCAGTGCCTGGATCAATCGGATCTATCACATTACCGTCCTTATCTTGTGTATAGTATTCTTTATGATCTTTTAGCCATACATGATCCCAGCCAGTATGGTTGGGTACCCAATCCAGTATAATCTTCATGTCAAGATTGTGAGCAGCTGTGATTAGGCTTTCCATATCTTGCATAGATCCAAACTCTGGATTGACATTGCGAAAATCAGATACGGCATAATAACTACCTAAACCACCTTTTCTTTTTTCTTCACTGATAGGGAATATGGGCATAAGCCAAAGGATATCAACTCCCATTCTTTTTAGTCGTGGTAAGTGGCTTGCGAATGCATTGAATGTTCCTTCAGGAGTATATTGTCTTATATTGACTTCGTAGATGTTGGCAGCTTTCGCCCAAGTAGGTAGTGCAAATTCACTACTTATTGCTGTATCCGTTTTTGCAGATTGTGAAATATCTACTTTTGTAGAATCATCTTTACATGAGGTAAATATAAATGAGCATATCAATGCAGAGAGCATTACTAGTTTGCTGAGAGAAGACATCTTTTTTATCATTTAAGTAAGATCTGAATTATTGAATATTGTTCAAAGTAGCTTTTGTAGATAGCTATCTTCAGCCCAAAATATGATAATATTTAGATTCTATTGTAGCTCTAACTACCTTTATTTACTATACTTCTTCGTGCAATCGTTGCCAATATTAAAGCTTTGTGTTTTAGAAGCTTGAGATCTAACCTTTATAGTTCCTAATGATCTTTTTTTAATTATTTTTAACATGGTTGTAACTTTTCAAAAACAGATATCGTTAACTATATGAGCGTTATTACCATACAATTACCAGTTATCCCTCAAGATGAAAAAGTCAATAGTTAAAAAATCACTTTTTATTTGTTTACTAGTGCTAAGCGCTACATGCTTTTCTTATTTGTCGCTTTATGGGAGTGAGTCTATCTACGTTGCTCATAGCATTGATTATAGCACAGATATTCAAAGTACTGCCATGAGTAATGTCAACGGTATGAAAACTATTGTTGTGAAAATTTTGAAAATCATGATGCTGAATTTTTAGTATAAATCCAGTCAAGATTACTTCCAGCTGATTTACTACTCTTCTACTGGGGCGATGTAGTCTTCATTCATTTTATATCCATTCAAGAAAGATTTTATATCCATTCTCTTTTTGCCTTGTAACTTCACGTCTTTGAGGACAATGTAACCGTCAGAGGCAGCAATCTTGATATATTTCTTGTCGTCGGTAATGATGGTGCCTACCATAGCCACCTTATCTTCATAGCTTCTTTCGGTATCAAATACTTTCATTTCTAATCCATCTAAAGTCATCCATGCTCCAGGATATGGACTAAGACCTCTTACAAAATTATATATCTCTTCGGCAGACTTATTAAAGTCTATTTCACATGTCTCATGAAATATTTTTGGCGCTTTAGAGACCTGAGATTCATCCTGAGGGAAAGTTTCATATTTTCCAGTATCAATACTTTGTACGGTCTTTAGGATTAAGTTTGCACCCACTTCCATCATTTTATCATGTACCGTTCCTGCATTGTCGTCCTCTGTAATTTCTACTTTTTCTTGATACATTAGATCACCAGTATCTATTGCATGTTTAAGTTTGAATGTCGTTACTCCAGTGTACTTGTCTCCATTGATAACAGCCCAATTAATAGGTGCTGCACCTCTATATCGAGGTAGGAGAGAGCCGTGAAGATTATACGTTCCTAGCTTGGGCATGTCCCACACTGCCACAGGTAACATTCTAAAAGCGACAACAAGCTGCAAGTCAGCCTTGTAGCTTGCAAGTTCATCTAGAAAGTCTTGGTTTTTTAAGTTTTTGG
This sequence comes from uncultured Saprospiraceae bacterium, assembly GCA_937995755.1. Classification (GTDB taxonomy): domain Bacteria; phylum Bacteroidota; class Bacteroidia; order Chitinophagales; family Saprospiraceae; genus UBA1994. The sequence goes on from CALKJD010000057.1 coordinate 14,172, forward strand.
GTTGTAGTACAGGGATATCTTTGGATACAGCATATCTTTTTACAGCAGATTCTATAAGTTTTTTACCGCCACGACCACCGTATTTATCAGTGCTGGTAATTACCGCTACTACATTCCAACCATTTTGAACCAATATATCGAGTGAGGGTACCGCAAAATCTGGTGTACCCATGAAGATAATCCTCATAATGTCCTTTGTTCTTACTTTCAAATATTAAATGGAAATTGACTAAGTATACTTCAATTGAATTACTGTATACTTAGTATTTTGACCTCTACACGTTGATTTTTTCGCTTTCCTACTGTAGATCTATCTTCAGTTATGGGTTCTCTTTTACCGTAGCCTTTGTAAGTAAGCCTATTCTCAGGAATGCCCTTCTCGTATAGATAGTTCGCCACATTTTGCGCTCTTTCGTTAGATAGCTTATCACAGTATGCATGTGAAGGTATTGTATTAGTGTGTCCTCCTATTTCTATGATTACTTTATCATTGGCTCTTAAGAAATCATACACTTCATCCATAACTTCATAACTATCATCTGTAATTCCGCTACTATCAGCGAGGAAGTAAAGGTTATTAATTCTAAGCGTTTGGCCTACGGTTAATTGACTAGCATCTATAGTTGGAAACGACTTGGCTTTTTTAACCGTGATACTCTTTTTTATGCTACAGCCATTTTGATCTTTCACAGTTAAGACATGCTGACCCGCAGCTAATCGTGTAATTCTCATCCCTTTTTTTCCATTGTCCCAAGTATAACTTAGTTCTCCAGAACCTCCAGCAACGGCTACTTCAATGATACCATCTGTAGCACCATCGCTGCTTACTCGCTGAGTTTCCACCACTTCTATTTCGATAGGTGTTGGCGCAGTTATTTCTACAGAAGTTACTACTTCCGTATTTGTTTTATCTGTAACCGTGGCAGTGTAAGTCCCTGCTTTTAGTTTGTACACGCTTTTTCCAGATAGACTAGGGTCGCTCCAGGCATATTTATATGGTTTCTTACCACCAGTTACTGTCAATTTAATACTTGCATCCTCCTCGCCTGCACAGCTTATTTCTTTGTTTATTACAGCTACAGCAGTTAATTGCTCATCGGCAATGTCAGCAAATAGAATTCTAAACAATCCAGAATCTTCAGTTCCAATCCAAATGTTGTTATTGAGGTCACAAGCCAGACTTAGCGTACGTTTGGCTAACATTCCTACCTCAGCACCATAGGCTTCTATTTTATCTACTTGTGGGTCATATCTTACTAAAATGTTTGAAGCCATATATAACCTTCCCTTGCCATCTATTACAAAGTCATTGACCGCTCCTCTAAATAAACTTTCATCTAGACCCACTGGAAATTTACGGTTGTAATTATTGATCAACCACATATCATCAGTTGCTACCATCCATTGTCCTTCTTTATTATATCTTGAAAGAATGACATCATAGCCCTTATCTTCCGCATCCCAATCTCCTTCCTTGATACGGATATAGCCATTCGATGTGCCTGCCCATATCACATCCTCATCATCTACTTGTATGAAATTGACAGTGTTGGATTGAAGTTTAGAATTGCGTTCTGTGAATTGATTAAATCTATCCACTTTAGAATTGTACGTAAATATGCCTTTGTTAGTAGCTAACCAAACCTTAGCACCCTGATAAGCGATATCATTCACTACGATATCAACTGCAGGTAACTGATGTTTGGTGTTGTTGGTGATGTTGTATAATACATTCTTTCCTGCCGCCCATATTTCGCCAGACCTTCCTTCTACAACCGTTTCAGTAAATTGATCAGTGATATACGATGTGCTACTAGAGGCATATAATTGGTAAACACCTTTATTGGTAGCGGCCCATATCTTATTTCCTTTGGCTACTAAGATATCATTGACCTTCAAGTCATTAGGAAGATGATCGTATTGTATGATCTCTACATTTTTTTCTAATCCTGTAGAATCAATATCAGTAATCTGCGCTTGACTGATGGATGCACAAAAAAGCATGATCAATAAAGCAAATAGATGAGAGCGTAAAGAAAGTAAATTCATTGCGATGTATAATATTTGTTCGGTAATATTAGAACATACCGAAATACGATAAAAGTCAATAAACGCACTTAATGTTTTCCTAAAGTATAAGAGGACATATAATAACTTGTGCGATAAGTCTTCTTATATATCGAAATTCTATACCTAATTAGTATCTTAAGACACAGAGGAAATTATCTATCCTCCACATTCTGTGCGTAAGACTGTCATTTGAGTATTCCAAAGATCTTGCTGAGAATCAACCTCATCATCATCACAGAAGTCAGTGATTTCAAGAACAGTTTCGTTAGTCACTCCTGATTTATACATTCTAAATTCGAGGTATTCGTCTTCATCCGCGTCCTCCCATTTAAATCTGACTCTCTCTTCCTGAATATCATCCACCATTTCCGCATTTTCATCTGCTCCATCCCATGTAAATGTAAATACATCAGAATTGATATCTACACCATCACAAAACCATCTCACGAGACAGGCTGGGGTTGTTAGGAAAGTGTATAATATGGCTGGAGAAGCCCTAAAAATAAACTCCATTTCAAAAGACACACGTTTCATCAAGTATTATATTTTATATACGTAAGATATTGAAAACTAAAAGTCTATTAGATTCAACTATACATTATGGGCGCAATAAGAAATTTTTTTTTCAATTATCAAAGGAATTGAACTTTTTTCGCTAATATTAAATTAATGATGGTATTGTAAGCGATCTGCAAGCAGATATAATTGTATGCATATTAGCAGTTGATTCTGGTATATATTAATCGTACATTTGCAACCTTTTGAAAGAAAATGAGATGTTATGAAGGTTATGGCATCATATTAGAGTTATACAGCTTACAAGAAACTTAGGACATTTCCCTTACTTTAAACTAAAACTATGAGACAACTCAAGATTACTAAATCGATCACTAATCGTGAAAGCCAATCTTTAGAAAAATACTTGCAGGAAATCGGAAAAGTAGATCTCCTTACTCCAGAAGAGGAAGTGGATTTAGCCCAAAGAATTAAGAAAGGTGACCAGATGGCTCTCGAGCAGCTGACTAAAGCCAACTTGAGATTTGTAGTATCAGTTGCTAAACAATATCAAAATCAAGGTTTATCTCTTTCTGATCTTATTAACGAAGGAAACCTTGGACTTATTAAGGCCGCTCAGAGATTTGATGAAACAAGAGGATTCAAATTTATCTCTTATGCTGTTTGGTGGATTAGACAATCTATTCTTCAGGCATTAGCAGAACAATCACGTATCGTTAGACTACCACTTAATAAAGTCGGTTCGCTAAATAAGATCAATAGAGCTTTCTCTGAGCTTGAGCAAGAGTTCGAAAGAGAACCATCTTCAGAAGAATTAGCAGAATTACTAGAAATCCCTACTGAAGAAGTAGAGACTACTTTAGGCGTTGCTGCAAGACACGTATCTATGGATGCGCCATTTGTGGATGGAGAAGATAACTCTCTATTGGATGTATTAGAGAATAACAAGACTGATAAAACGGATAAAGCGTTAGAATACAATATGTCACTTCGTACTGAGATCGAAAGATCATTAAGTACACTTACTGAGCGTCAGTGTGATGTAATCAAATTGTATTTCGGTATTGGAGTGGAGCACCCACTATCTTTGGAAGATATAGGAGAAAGGTTTGGGCTTACTAGAGAGAGAGTAAGACAGATCAAAGATAAAGCTATAAATAAGCTAAGATCAGCAAGTAGATCTAAATTGCTAAAGAATTACTTAGGCGTATAATTGATTATATACCAAAGAAGAATAAGAGAGAGCCATTTCACAAGAGATGGCTCTCTTTGTTTTTAGCCTCATTTAGTCTCGATTTCTATTTATTTCATCGATAATAGAACTAGTTAGACTGTTTTAGCGCTTATATTAGTATCAACGTAAAAATTAAGCAAGTATAATGAGCGAAAATCAAGAAATAAGAACAAGTAACGCTAATTCTGTAATAAAGAATCATATGATATGGTCTATGGGAGCTGGTTTTATTCCTGTGCCCATAGCTGATCTATTTGCTGTCAGCGCGATACAATTAGATATGATACGTCAGCTATGTAAAGTCTATGATATCAGTTTTAAAGAGACCGAAGGAAAAGCGATCATCACAGCATTGACAGGATCTGGTCTGGCAAGGTTAGGCGCACGAGCAATAAAGTTTATTCCAGGCGTAGGTTCTATCTTGGGAGGAGTTACTTTAGCTATACTTTCTGGTGCAAGTTCATATGCTATAGGAGAGGTGTTCAAGAAGCATTTTGAGACAGGAGGTACATTCTTAGACTTTGATCCAAGTAGACTTAAGAAGTACTACAATGAAAAATTTGAGAAAGGAAAAGCTCTCGCCAAGCAGATGCAAGATGAAAATGTCACAAAACAAGAGGAAATCTCAAGCTTGACAATGGTGGAAAAGGTAAAAGAATTAGCAAAGTTGAAAGAACAAGGTCTAATTACAGAAGAGGAGTTTGTGAAAATGAAACAAAGACTTATTGAAAAGTAAGACGGGTTGGGGCTTTCAAAGAAAGTGCATTTTTTTTTATCTATTTAGTTATTAAATACTCTTTAATTAATTGAAAGATTCTATATTTGCATCGCTTTAAGAAAGCACGTTCATTTACAGGCGATAAGAATCGCCAATACAACGCGAAAGTAGCTCAGCTGGTAGAGCACGACCTTGCCAAGGTCGGGGTCGCGGGTTCGAATCCCGTCTTTCGCTCATTTTTTTTCTCTCAGCTTTTTGTTGATGGAAAACAATCAGAAGTTTCGTTTCTGATCTACCCTATATTGTAAGCCCGAATGGTGGAACTGGTAGACACGCCGGACTTAAAATCCTGTGCACTTTGTGCGTGCCGGTTCGACTCCGGCTTCGGGTACATTTTTTTTTCTTAAAGATTTGTACGACTTACAATCCTCATTTTAGATCCTCTAAAATGTTCGTCACCCTATAACAACTGAGGTGATTGTTTTTATTATAAATAATATCATTTCTTTTATCATTAACCAAGATTGATACGTCGCTGTATAAATAGATCGACATATAGTTAACTTATGTCTTTTGGTTTGACAAGAAGGATAGTTTGGTAATACGTGTTGAGGATTTTATAATGATGTAGACCTTAGCTGTATACTAAAACACAGGTTCTGCTATATCTAGATTCTCCCTATAGTTAGTTGATCATTGCTAGAAGAACCGATTGGGGTTGTTTTGTTTATAGTCGGCCTTAAGGAAGCTAAGCTGATTAGATTTAACACCGATAAAGAATCCATAGACTCCACGTGCAGGAATCCAACTAAAGTTCATTCTCCAGCAATGAAGATCACGAGCAAAGTTAAGACTAGGGTAGACAAAGCTTTTGTTCTTTATATCATAGGCGATATTACCTACACTCATCTCCCAGTTTTTCGATAATTGCATTCTACCTCTAAGTTGGATACTGTGAACATTTACCATGAAGGTATCGATTTCATCAATTCTACTTATTCCAATTTGATACGTATGATTAATACTGAAATTTTCTAATAGATCGAATAAACTACCAGCTTCAATTTTCTTTTCAGTAGTCTTTCCATTACGCTTCTTCGATCCTTTTTTATCAGATTTTTTATCACTGACAAACATATCTTTTAGCTTTTTAAAAGTCAACCTGGTATTGAAAGTTGCACTAAAATTGTCAAAAGCTAATAATCTTCCTCTTCGTGACCATACCGTCTCATCTACACTTTTGTTATCGACTTTGAGATACGGCGTATAAGTAGCTGCAAAGTTGAGGTTAGTTATATCTTTTATCAAAGTCGTATTACCACTAATTCTGAGATCGCTCCATTTCATGCTGTCTCTTACAAAATTGTAATTACCGTTGACATTGATATTATTAAAGATCTTAAACTTCTTTTCTGTGGAATCTTTTTTAGAAAAATATTTAGCCTCTATCTGATTTGTAAAACCATAGGTAAAGCTCATTGCTTTTTCATTAAGCGGCGCTGTGAATATTCCTCCCTGATAGGGGTTGTATTCCAGATTATCAACGTTTTCGGAGTTCGGTTCGGTAGTTACTTCTCTGATATATTTAGCTCGAGTATCAGGTGTATAGCTCAGGCCTATATTAGGTTTGATTACATGTCGAATTCCTCTCAGCCACCCTTTCTTAAATGTCTTAGTACCAAATATCTGGGTGGATACATTGACACTAGCATTGAATTTCCTGAAAGTCTCAAAGCCTCCTACTATATTATCACTAAATGTACCAAAGGTGGTATCTTGAGTGACAAACTCTTCTAAAGTAACTTGATTAGTATCTACCGCTATAGTGTCAAATAGTAGCGTCGGATCATATTCTTTTTCAAGAGTACGGAAATACCAAAGTTCTTCATAACTAGCACTTGGTGTTACATTAAAGTATTTAGCCACTCTAAAACTAGCACCAGTAGATGCTTTATGAGAAAATCCATATTGCATTTCATCAAATACTGCTTTTGTGAAAAGGGTAGTATCTGTGGTTTCTACGAAATTTTTAAATGCTCCACTATACTTTAAATTTATCTTCTCAAACCATTTTTCATCATTAGACCCTACATTCTTTCTCTTGAATGGGAAGATCGTATTCATATTAAGGTTGATATTAGGCAGTGTTACAGTTACCTTACGAGTTTGATTATCTTGGCTATGATTAAGTGTCATAGAGAAGGAGAATGGTGTGCCAGGCATAGAATGTCTAAATCCAAAATTCGATCTCAGTTTATTTTCAAATACGTTATCAAAATCGTTGAACGTACGAGAACTATATTGGTTGGATTGCAAATTGATCGATCCATCTAATGATCTATATGGGTGAGCTTTCGCGTCTTGTCTATGACTTAGCTGTATACTGAATGCAGTAGCCAGTTCGTCACTGCCATCTACACTCGATTCTCTTTTGATGCGACTATATCCTAGTTCGACACGTCCAGTATATGCGTATCGCTTCTTATAGCTACTTTGTGTCCTTGCAGCGAATGATCCATTGGTGTATATATCACCTAAGACACGCATATCCATATATTGGCTTATGGGAAAGTAGTAGCCTATGTTTCTAAAAGTAAGGCCAAGATCTCTATCATAAGTAAATTCTGAAGGAAAAATCAACCCGCTTGAACGGCCTTGAAGCAATGGAAAAAATCCAAAAGGTAAAAATAACGGAGTAGGAATGCCAGCGATTTCTAGGTTGGATGGTCCTAGGACTGCAAGTTTATCTGGTACTAACTTGAGTTTGCTAGTGCGTATTCCAAAGTGAGGATGTTCATGATTACAGGTAGTAATAATCGCATTTTCATTGAAGATCTGATCATCTAAAAGTAATGTGTCACTCCCTTTGCTAACAAACTTGGTCTTGTTACCATGTAAGAAGAATTCACCTTCTTTAGAAATAGCATCGTACACCACACCCTTCTGAGTTTTAAAATTAAATTTCAACTCTTGGTAATTAAACTCTTGATCAGGATTAGTAAAGGTAGGGCGTTCCATATATAGACCAAGACTGTCTACTTCCTTGTACGCATGCGCAATGTTTGTATTGAAATCAAACATTAGATATGCACCTTGAATTTTCATATCTTGAAACTCCACAAATGCATCACCGTAGAGGTGGATCTGATTATTGACAACATCCAAGTAGTTGCTGTCTCTAGCGCCGTATATCACCTGATCAGCTATTGAATCTGATGAGATCTTGACATTAGGATCTACAGTAGGTTTTAATACCATAATACTATCTAAGACTCCTGTAGTATCTGATATGGATACTAATGTATCTATCATCTGAGGTATAGTATCGATTATTGCTTTAGAGCTCTCGATCCTAATCGATGTCTCTTGACCATTATTCTGACCAACTAACAGTTGATTAGATATTATAAATAACAGTAATATGTAAAAGATTCTATTCAATATATATGTTGATCTGTAAATACGAATGCAAAGGTATCGATAAAATGATCTATCAACTAATATGACTAACGATATATAGAGTAATAATGAGTGCTAAGTGTGATCAATATTGCTGTTAAATAAGTATTAAAGAAAAATCAGGAGAGCCGAATTAGAACATACAAAGGATTAGTTGGTTAGGATAATAGCTAAGCCGTGATTTGTATCGAAATACAAATTTGACCTTTAGGCTGTCAATTAGCGTTATAAAGATTGTTAAGTAAGCAATAATGCTAACTTTGCAGTGAATATCAATTAAAGATTAATATGTCAAGAGAAGCCATAATCGGATTGCTATCTATCGTTACTCTAATAGGTATGGTATGGGGTTATAAGTTTGTAAAGGGTGAGGTGATGTTATCTCAATCCTATTCTTTTACTACAGTTTTTGAAGATGTGTCACAGTTGGCAGTATCATCACCTGTGCTAGTCAATGGATTAAAAGTAGGTGCAGTCACTAATATAGAAGTGAATCCTAAGAATACTAAGGAAATGTTTGTAAGCTATAATGTAAATGGTGAATACAATTTGCCTAAGACTACTAAAGCTTATATGATAAGTGATGGTATCGTTGGAGGTAGATCATTGTCTTTAGAGTATGGTAATTTGTGCAATGGTGCAGATTGTGCAGTAGATGGCCAAAGACTAGAAGGAGAAGCAAGAGGTCTTATAGGATCTATGCTAGCAGGAGAAGATCTTGGTGAGTACATAACGCAGATTACTGACGGAGTATCGAAATCACTTAATAGTATGGGTGAAGGCGATCCTAATAGTCCGATCAATAAGACAATCAATAACCTTCAAGTAACCATGGAGAACATGGCTAAGCTTACTGCTTCTATGGATGAAATGGTAAGAAGGTCATCTACCAATCTACAAAAGACCATGAGTAATATGGAGTCTGTTACGGCTAATCTAGCGCAGAATAATGCTCAGATTAATGGTATCTTATCCAATCTTAATACTGTATCCTCAGATTTAAAAAATGCCAACCTTGGTAAGACTGTAACCAATATGGGTACAGCCGTAGATGGCGCTAATGATGTGATGAACAGTCTGAACACGACAGCGAAAAGTGCTGAAGTATCAGTCAAGCAATTAAATGAAGTAATCGCTAAAATGAATAGTGGTGATGGAACCCTTGCAAGGCTACTGAATGAAAAAGATCTATATACTAACTTAGAATTGACGACGAGAAACATGTCTCTATTGCTTCAAGATCTAAGGTTAAATCCTAGTAGATATGTAAAAGTATCTGTTTTTGGCGGTAAGAATGATGATGAGTATGTAAAGCCAGAAAATGATCCTGCATTCCATCCAAAGAAAAAGAAGAAGTAAAATCACCGTTCATTATCGGAAGTTGATTTCAATGACGACGTAATAATAAAAGAGGATCAAACTGGTGACAGCTTGATCCTCTTTTTTATGTTTTATTGAGTTGCTACTTGTGGTTGTAATAGCAATTTCGTTACGTAACCTCTCCACCACAACTACTTCCTGCACCTGCAGTACATCCATAACAATGCTGATTGGTAACGATTTTTCTACCCATTAAAGCTTCCATATCAAAGTTGTCAATGTGTTGACTCTTAGCAGCGACTTTGAGATCTAACATCTGATTGAAATCGCAATCATAGATATACCCATCCCAACTGATAGACAAGGTATTACGACACATCAGTCCACTCACCGTAATAGGGTTATACGCTTCGACTAGTTCAGTCATGTATTGTGCGTAGTTTCCTGATTCGATTAAGTAATCAAGAAATCTGGCTACAGGGAGATTCGTAATAGCAAATAAACTATTGAATTGTATACCAAACTTACGGTCAAGCTGACGTTTAAATTCTCCTTCAAGAGTTGCTTGATCTCCAGGTAGATATGCTCCGGAGGGATTATAGACTAGGTCTAATTGTAATCCAGAACCTTCAATACCATAGCCGACAGCATTGAGATCTTTGAGTGCTTGTATACTGTCTTCGAATACACCATCTCCACGTTGACTATCTGTACGAGTCTTACTGAAGTAGGGTAGTGAGGATACTATATGCACTTTGTTTTTAGCTAAGAACTGAGGAAGATCATGATACTTCTTGTTCGCTCTGATAATGGTGAGGTTACATCTATCGATTACCTGAGTACCTATCTTGGTACATTCTTCTACGAACCATCTAAAGTGGGCATTCATTTCCGGCGCTCCTCCTGTAATGTCTACGGTTGGAATCTTATAGGTGCGGATGATATTAAGGCACTTTTCTAGAGTAGCCTTATCCATATTTTCTTCTTTCTTATCTGGTCCGGCATCTACGTGGCAGTGCGCGCAGGTCTGATTACAAAGCTTACCTATATTAATCTGGAATATCTCAACTGGACTTGGAGTAATAGTCTCACCAATCATCTGTCCAAATGGCGTAAACTTACTATCAGTAAGCTCCTTACCATTGAGTACCTGTAGCTGAAAAAAAGTATCAGCCATTGGGTTATTAGTCTTATTTAATGATTTTGTCTTTTGCTTAACGCCCATTATGTATATCTATTGAAAAAAAAATGTAAACTGAAAGGTGAGTGCTCAAATGATTAACGAAAGACTACATGAGTTTTTCTTTTACTTGATTCATCATCATTACACTATTGACAAGCGTTGCACCACTTTTGATAGCCGCAGCTACGTGCACGGCTTCCATCATTTGCTCCTCGTCAGCTCCATTGCTGAGACAAGCATTAGTGTAAGAGTCCATACAGTATGGGCAAGATTCTGAATGTGCCACTGCTAATGCTATAAGGCATTTCTCTCTTTTGGTCAATGCGCCTTCTTCGAATACGGATGCGTAATAATCAAAAAACTTGGTGCCCATCACTTCTTGGAAATCGGTGATGTCTTTAAACTTCTTGAGATCTTCCGGCTGAAAATATGATTTACTCATAATGAGATTAATTCTTGTGTTTAATATTAACTTGCAATATAGCATTTAACTCAACTTACCACGATATGGTTGTGTGGTTATATGTGGTATGTGGCTTATTGATCAGATAGAAGACAATCTACCAACCTTTACGGTCTATTAATCGTGTGATATGAGCTAGATGATGTGCAGAGTGCCAATGATACATTTTACGCGCGGTAGCAAGGTCTACATAGATGCTATCTGCAGGATGATAATATCTTTTCGCCCAATCGCTTTCAGTCATTGCTCGCATCATTACAGTCCACTTGGTATGTATGGCCCTGAGTATATGCACCGCAGATTCTATAAGTTCTAGATTACTGTCTGGCAGCTTTGCCCATTCGGCTTCTTCATAGGGCTTAATAGTAGGGTCTACCTCTGTTAGGCTAAGTTTAAATCGGATGTAAGCATTCATATGGCTATCCGCAATATGATGCACTAACTGAGTGACTGTCCATCCTCCAGGTCGATAGGGCGTTTGCATTTGCTCGTCAGTAAGATTGGATATTGCTTGCACCACCAATGAAGGATACTGAGCTAGATATGCTATGTTTTCTGCTGATTTGAGATTCCATTGAGTATCTATTGGATCAAATGTTCCCAAAGGATATTTAAGGTCATTCATAATAGAATAGTGAAGATTTAAGTTTTACTTTTAATGATATTGAAGTACTCGATAATGTACAACACCAAAGATAGGCGACTACGCATCTAATTATATATGTCTTCATTTTTTTCTTCAAAGCATAGATATAAGTACCTCTGGATCACTCTAGGTGTGGCATCTCTGCTTGTAAATCGTATATTGACTACAGCTCCAGATTGGGTAGATCGCTATTATTTTAGAGGTGTGTTTCAAGGGTTTCGCTGGGTATATGACCATACTTTGGGATATCTTCCTATACCCATGGTGTATATCACTTTGATTGTATTTATAGTATGTGCCGCTAAGGTTTTTACCAAGATGATTGATCAAACCAAGGCTGGCCGCTGGCTGGTTGGGATCAGTGAAGGCCTTTTAGGATTATTAGCTTTTGCAGGTGGTGCGATCTTTTTCTTTTATGTACTCTGGGGATATAACTATAATAGACCAGATATATATAAAGATCTAAAAATGAGGCAGCAAACCATTGATAGTGTCTACCTTATCAATGAAATAGATCGTGTTACTGAGGAGTTGGTTGTCGCTAGATCTGCAGTCTCTCTGGATAGTTCAAAAGCAATCAATGAACAAGATATTCCAGACAATCTAGAGACCTTGATTCGCAATGATTTAGAAGACTTATTAGAGAGTTGGGGAGTACCTACCTATGGAAGAGTACGTGTAAGAAAGTTAGCTCCTAAAGGAATACTGTTGCGATTTTCGACGGCTGGGGTATATGTGCCTTATGCATTAGAGGGACACATAGATGGTGGCTTGCATCCGATACAATGGCCATTTACTATGGCGCATGAGATGACTCATGGATATGGATACGGCGATGAAGGGACATGTAATTTCATTGGATACTTGGCTTGTATGCGATCTGAGAACGAGGTGATTCGATACAGTGCCATCAGAGCATATTGGAGATATCTAATGTCTGATCTAAAGAAGTTAGACAAAGATTTATATCGAAAGCATATGATAAACCTACCAAGAGCCATCAAAACAGATATAGGTGCGATTATTAAATATATGGATCGATATCCAGACATTATGCCTGCCGTTAGAGACAAGGTATATGATAGTTATCTAAAATCACATGGCGTCAAAGCTGGACTAGCGAACTATAGTCACATGATTAAGTACATGAAAGCGTATAGGGAGAGAGAGTGAATGTATTACTAGATATGGATAAATGAAAATATGGATTCGATAATGGAAGCTTCAATCATATGGAATAAACATCCAGAAAATGTAAGGTTTTGGTATTCAAGCTGGAAGGAAGAAACCATTTATCTGAGGATTAATAATTTTCCTGAAGAATCATTATATACTCTTATTTCAAAAAGTAAAATCGTGGATATTAATGACTTACCTGAAGAATGGATCATATCATTGCGATAGTATCAAATCGGTAAGGCGATGTATTCGAGTAGAGATTGATTTATCTATGCCTAATTTATTGTTGGAGTGATACACCTGATTTACACTTCCTACAACCAATCCAAAGCTTTATTCCTAACCTTTGGTTTTTCGACATTGTCCAATAGGTTGATAATGGTTTGATTGAGTTGGTCTATGGCTAATTCAATTTGCCATCCATCTCGATTTCGCGGCTCTACATAATTAGATAATCCTCTAAGTTGCACGTGTTGGATATCCATATTCTTGCAAGCATAGTGGAATCCAGCGCCTTCCATCGTTTCTATATCGGCTTGATACTTGGCTAGGATTCGATCGATGCTTTCTTGTGTACCATGGACTTTATTGACAGTGAGTGCTTTTACTTCTTGAATATCGAAGCTGTATTTTAGTCCATCATTAACTAATGCACCATCTGTGTAAGGATATTTATTTTTGGCTTCGAGCTCTAGGTCGTATACATCGGTAAATGATCCGTCGGCCTCTTCGACTCCTATATCTGCAAATCTATCACTCGTGACATGTACCACAGAGCCCAATTGTAAGTCTCTGTTATAACTGCCGGCGATCCCTGCATTGATGGCTAGATCTAGATTAGGCGCTTCAGTAAACCTTGCCATAGCAAATGCTGTTTTCATAGCACCGATACCAGTAATTAATGGGTGGATCTCATGTCCTTTATACTCGAAATGGAAGAAAGATGCTTTGCGACCTTCTGACTCAAGGTGCTGTAGCAATGGATCTATCTCAAATGAAGTGGCAGCTATGATGGCGATTTTCATGGAAGTAATTAAGATTTGAAAAATGAAGATAGATAGATATATGGAATTGGTCACCAATATATGAATGAATCCAAGTTTTCAATTACTTTAGGCACTGACAGCTATTTATATTTACATTACCTACCTTCACTCTCAGAAAGCAAATACTATTATTATTTCTATGGCTGACATACATTCTCTACTGAAGCAATATTGGGGTTATGATACTTTTCGCCCACAGCAAGAGGAGATCATTCAGTCTATTATGGATGGTCATGATACTGTAGCTTTGCTTCCTACGGGTGGCGGAAAATCTCTCTGCTTTCAATTGCCAGCATTAGCGCTAGAAGGGAAAACTATAGTGATATCTCCTCTGATAGCATTGATGCAAGATCAGATAGATACCCTTAAGGAGAAAGGGATTCCTGCCATTGCACTTCACTCTGGATTGAGAATGAGAGAGTTGGACACTGCGTATGATAACTTCATATATGGTCCAGCAAAGTTGCTTTACGTATCGCCAGAACGTTTAAAGTCTGATCTTTTTCAAGCGAGAATACAGAATGCTAATATTAGTATGATTGCAGTAGATGAAGCGCATTGTATTTCTCAATGGGGACATGATTTTCGTCCAGCGTATATGGAGATAGGAGAATTGCGAGAGCGATTTAAAGGTGTGCCTATCATGGCACTTACCGCTACAGCAACTAAGGCAGTAGTAGATGATATCGTTGGATCTTTAGAAATGAAGAAAGCCAACATCTTTCAGAAGAGTTTTTCTCGTGATAATATATCATTCGTGGTCATCAAGACTGACAATAAGCGTAATGAGTTACTCTCGATTATGAATCGTATGAAAGGTAGTGGTATTATCTATGTGAGGAATCGTAAGATGACTAGAGAGATATCAGATCATCTTAATAGGTATAATTTCCAAACAGAATATTATCATGCAGGCATAGGCTCTAATACTAGGGCCAAAATCCAAGAAGATTGGAAATCAGGGAAAACTAGAGTGATCGTATCGACGAATGCATTTGGTATGGGCATAGATAAATCAGATGTAAGGTTTGTGATACATACCGATGTGCCACCAAGTATAGAGGAATACTATCAAGAAGCAGGAAGGGGAGGGAGAGATGGCGAGGCAGCCTATGCTATCACCATTATAAGTAATCAAGATATCTCTAAATCGATCAACCAGTTTCAAGAGAATTATCCCTCGATAGATTTTATTAAAAATGTATATCGCAAGATTTGCGTTTACCTTAAGATCGCTACAGGATCTGGATTAGAAGAAAGCTTTGATTTTGATCTGTTGGATTTTTGTGAAGTAGCTAAGCTGCCTATACTGAGGACGCTCAATGCCATAGATGCCATAGTAACGGATGGATGGTTTACGCTGTCTGATGGTTTTTATAGACCTAGTCAGATGTATGTATCTACATCCAAAAGAGATTTCTCTGACCTAGTAAGTAAGGAGGACGAAAAGAGTAGAATATTGAGATTTTTACTGCGGAGATATGAAGGTCTATTTATAGAATTTGTCAAGATAGATGAGCAAGTAGTAGCCAAGAACCTGAAGATGAGTAAAGCAAAAGTGATTAGTTATTTACAGCATCTTCATAAGGAGCAAATCATAAAGTACGAGCCAAGAAAGACGATTCCCCTCATTACATTTTTACAAGCGCGACCACAGATAGATTCGTTTACTATCAATGTGAAGTTATATAATGAACTCAAAGAGCGAACGAGTAACAGACTGAGCGCCATGGTGGAGTATCTTTCAGAAGAGAAATGTAGACAACGATTTATCTTAGAATACTTTGGCGAAGCACAATCTCAAGATTGCGGAACATGTGATATCTGTCGTGGATCTAATATTTCTGAAATCGATAAAAAAACGCAAGAGCAATTAGATAAGCATTTGATACAGAGCTTGGAGAAAACACCTAGAATTAAACTATACGATTATCTACGGTTTTGGCCGCATAATAAAAGGAAGCGAATACTCACCTATCTACAGGAGAGTATGCATGAGATAGGACTGCGTATGGATCAGGACTATATAGTCAAGATGTAAAGAGAGCTTATTAATCCTAAAAAAACCTATAGCTACTGACAGGTTACTCAAAGTCAATAGTAATATTCGAAAATAGGATGGATATCCAAAAAATCTTATCTTAATGAAATTTTAAGACTTGAATAAATGTAATAAGAATACAACCATCATCCTGTAGGTGAACGTCTATATAATTAGACGCTAACCTATGATGAAAAATATCTGTATGAACTATAAAACTATCCTTGGCCTGATCATAATGGCTACAATGCTTATGAGTATGAAATCTTCTTCTGATAATTTTGATTTTCCTAAGGCTTGGAAAGAAGTAGAACAACTCTCTAAGGACAACTTACCTAAGTCTGTCATTGCTAAAGTGAATGAAATCGCCAAAGCCGCGGAAGATGAAGATAACCGTCCACAGCAGATCAAGTCAACTAGCTATATTGCTAGTTACAAGCTTAGAACGGAAGAAGATGGCTTAGATCAAGCGATCGACTATATCTCAGAAAAAATCAAAGAAAGCAAGTCTAGTGAAGTAGAGTCAATCAATAGAGTGATATTGGCGGACTTCTATAAGCAATATCTTAGAAATAATGGATATCGTATAGCGGATAGAACCGCAGGAGTAGACAATGTATCTGAAGATTATAAGACATGGTCAAAAGCAACATGGATAGATAAAATTGCGGAACAATATACCTTAGCTATAAATGAAAGTAAGGCTCTAGATATTCCTGTAGGTGAATATGCAGACATCTTGGTGAGCAATGGAAAGTTGAAGGCTGATTACGATGATCTCGGAGATGACTACATTCCTACCTTATATATATTATTTGCAGAAAAGGCAATACAAGCATATCGAGAGATAGGCAATTATAGTGATGGAGGAATTGGAGATTTTGCGATTTCCGATGCCACGTATTTTACAGATGGTGACGCTTTCAGTAAGTTGGAAATTAGCGACGAATCTTTGAAAGAGAAAGTACTAGTTACTTATCAAAAACTGCTGAAATATACCCATGGTAAAAGTAAGGACGCCTACGTCAGACAAGATCTGAATAGGCTACAAGTCGTAAATGAATTTGCGAAGTATGCCGATAGCAAAGTGGATTATATAGCCGCGCTTAAAAGATTATCTACTAATTATACATCAAGTGAATACGTTACAACTGTAATGTACAGTTTGGCTGTGATGCAACAGGCGCCATATACTAAAGATGGTAATGTAGTGGCCATGCAGATATGTAAAGAGGCGATGGCTTTACATCCTAATTCGCAAGGTGCAGCGGATTGTCAAAACTTAATCAATAGAATAAAAAAATCTGAGATAACAATCACCGCGGAAGAAGTATATCTACCGCAAGATCCAATACTATATCGTATCGATTACAGAAATATATCTACAGTCTATAGCAAGATTGTTAAGGTCGATCCTGATATGATGGATGATATGAACCAGAGAAATCGTGAGTCAATAAAGAATGCGATAGAAAAACTCAAACCACTCAAAACTTGGTCGACAGAGCTACCGACTAATGGCTTGTATACTTCACAAAGTACTGAAGCATATCAAGAAGGATTGCCATTGGGTAGTTATGTGCTAGTGATGTCTGATACGGAGCGATTTGATAATGCATATTTTCATGCAGTATTTCATGTATCTAGAATCAGTTATACACAAATAAACGATCAAGAGTTAGGACTTAAGTTTATCGTAAAAGATAGATTGAATAGTGATTTTTTAAAGAATGCAACTATAGATATTTATAAGAATCAGTACAACTCTAAGGAAAGGAAAAGTGAAAGAATATTTCTATCTACTATCGATGTAGATGACAATGGAATGGCTTCGTATTTAGTAGAAGATAGAAATCAAATATCGGTCGTGGTCCGAAATGGTAATGATATACTAGATCTACGAAAATATCATAATAGTGGAAGAGCATATTATGGAAACGTACATCACACAATTGAGTTTTTTACAGATAGATCTATATACAGACCAGGACAGGTAGTATACTTCAAAGGAATAGTGATGCAAAAAGATGCGAATCAAATTCCTTCTGTAGCAGCTAAACACCCAGTGATACTAACATTGAAAGATGCTAACTATCAAGAGGTAGAAACCGTATCGTTACTTACAAATGAATATGGTAGTGTCAATGGACAATTTACATTGCCTTCTGGTGGATTGACAGGTTCATTTACTTTGGACGCAGGATTTGGCCAAACGAGAATACAAGTAGAAGAGTATAAGAGACCAACATTTGAAGTGGACATAGATACGCTTACAACTGCATACGCTCTTGGACAAACTGTGGATTTGTCAGGGTCAGCTAAGACTTTCGCTGGATCTAGTATAGGGGATGCCGCTGTCTCTTATTCGTTATATCGTAAAACGATTTATCCATATTGGAGATACTATCGTGGCTTTGGTGCAGGAAATGAAGAGAAGGCATTGGTAGCTCAAGGAAAGACAATTACTAATACTCAAGGAGAATTTAACTTCGAAGTTGAGTTGGATGGCGGTGATGATTTAGATCTAAAAAGAAAGCCTAGTTTTCATTTTGAAGTGACTGTAGATATAACAGATATTTCTGGAGAAACAAGATCGAATACTTATACTTTGTACGCAGGTATTGCTCCTTATATACTGTCATTAGAGCTAGGAGAAGTCATCGATCAATCAGACTTTAAGTCAGTTGTACTTACGGCTAAGAATCATGCGCAGCAAGATGCAAAGTCTTCTGGTACTGTCCAGATTTATCAATTGAATACACCAGCAAAATATTATAGAAGTCGATATTGGGATGTGGTAGATACGACTATCATTTCGGATACTGAATACAGTAATGTATTGAATGATTATGGATCACCAGATATACTCGATCCTACATCATGGAAGGTGGCTAAAAAAATACAAGAGTATAAATTTGATATAAATGGAAAAGGCAGTATCTCTCTCAATGAAAGTCTAAAAGCAGGTACTTACAAAGTTGTGGTGAAAGATGGAAATGATATAGAGATAGAACGAATCATCACCATTACTGATTTTGATAATGGTGAATTTCCAAATACTAAAAAACTATATTATAAAGTCGATCAGAAAAGCTATCAACCTGGAGATCAGGTTACGATTAG
This sequence comes from uncultured Saprospiraceae bacterium, assembly GCA_937995755.1. Classification (GTDB taxonomy): domain Bacteria; phylum Bacteroidota; class Bacteroidia; order Chitinophagales; family Saprospiraceae; genus UBA1994. Next base: position 33,170 of record CALKJD010000057.1, read on the forward strand.
TTTTGGTAGTCCAGATAAAACTGTAGTGATGTATTCGATGGAGTCGTTTGGTACGAAGACTGACATTGCGCATTTTACAGCCAACAATACAGAAGAGCTGAAATTTGTAGTGAAAGATACAGATCGAGGAAATATAAAAGTACACTTACAATATATACATGATAATAGAATCGTAAATGAGACGATTCATGTACCTGTAGATTGGTCTAGCAAAGATCTTAAGATTAGATATGAAACGATTAGGGATAATATGCTGCCAGGCTCAGAACAAGAGTGGAAAATGATCATATCAGGAATGGATAAAGATCAATTGGCTGCGGAAGTATTAGTGAGTATGTATGATAGTTCGTTGGATATGTTTAAGCCACATGACTGGACTGCATCTTGGTATCCACTGTATAATAGTAAGATTAATTTCAGTACTTATGGTTTTAATGCTTTGATGCTTAATAACTCTAACTATCAATGGAATAGGGTAGAGAATGTATCACGCCCTCAGATTAAATATCCAAGGCTGATGGAGTTTTTGAAGCTGCAGAATTATGGACGTGGAATGATGAAACGGTCAGGAAGACCCATGGCGACTCAAGCGGCTCCAGCAATGGCAGAGGATGTGAATAGTAACGAAGAGTTTGAAACCTCGGTAGTTTTTGATTATGATACTTATGAGGAGAAGATAATTCGTGTTAAGAACCCTAACTTTGTTGAAGAAACGGAAATTAAAACTCCTGCTATTCGTAAAAATCTGAATGAAACTGTATTCTTTTTTCCTAGTCTAAAGACGGACAAGGATGGATCATTGATTTTCTCGTTTAAAATGAATGAAGCATTGACGAGTTGGAAGTTGCAAACTTTAGCACATACCAAAAATCTACAATTTGGCCTTGATAGCAGAGAAGTAAAGACGAGCCAGCCTCTTATGATATTTCCTAACAAGCCTCGTTTCTTGAGACAAGGAGATGAGATAGAAATAACAGCCAAAGTAGCTAATCTTTCGAAACTAGTTCAGATTGGAAAAGCAGAAATAAAGTTTTTCGATGCCTTGACTATGGAAGATGTGACTGATCAGTTTATCAGTGGAAGTAATAGTGCAGCATTCACAATGGATGCTGGAAATTCGGATGTGGTATCATGGAAATGTAACATACCATCTGATCTACAGACGGCAATCATGTACCGTATCACTGCACAGTCTGCAGATCATACTGATGGAGAAGAAAATACGGTAGCATTACTAAGCAATAGGCAGTTGGTTACAGAGACGATCCCTATGCATGTCAAAGGTGGCGAGGAAAAGACATTCACAATGCAATCTCTTTCTGATAAGAGCAAAACTGCTGATCCATTTAAATATACGGTAGAATTGACCTCACACCCTGTATGGTATGCAGTGCAGGCGCTTCCATACATGATGGAGTATCCTCATGAATGTACAGAGCAGATCGTCAATAGGTATTACTCTAATGCATTAGCGAATACGGTAGCTAATGCACATCCTAGATTACGTAATGTATTTGACAGATGGAAAGACACAGATAGCGATGCCTTATTATCTAATCTCAGTAAAAATGAAGAGTTGAAATCTGCATTGCTGGAAGAGACACCTTGGGTAAGAGCAGCACAATCGGAAGAAGCACAAAAACGAAATATAGGATTGTTATTTGATCTTAATCGTATGTCTAATGAAATGAATCAGACATGGCGTATGCTAGAGCAGAGACAAATGGCTAGCGGTGGATTCCCTTGGTTTCCAGGCGGTAGAGACAGTTGGTATATCACTCAATACTTATTAGAAGATCTTGGTCATCTGAGACAATTGGGAATAGAGGATTTTAAAGATGCAGGATTGATTACTAAAGCGGTCGAGTATATCGATGCTAGACTGCTAGAGCAATACGAGATTAAGAAGGATGATAAAGGTGGCGCCTATCTTACTCATATGGTGGTACATTATATGTATGTAAGAAGTTTCTTCCCAAATGTGTCAAAGAGTGCTTCGCTACAAGAGGCATTAGACTTTTATCATGGTCAAGCGAGATCTCATTGGAACAAGAAAGGAATCTATCAGCAGGGAATGATGGGACTAGCATTTCATAGAGAAGGTATAGAGGAAGAGACTGTTGCGAAAATAAAATCTTCGCTCAAAGAAAGGGCCTTAAGCAATGATGAATTGGGTACCTACTGGCGTACTGATAATGGATTTTATTGGCACCAACTTCCTATCGAGACACATGCATTACTTATGGAGTTTTTCGCTCTAGTAGATGATGATGCAGACTTTGCTGAAAATACAAAAATATGGTTGCTCAAGCAAAAGCAAACAACCAATTGGAAAACGACGAAAGCTACGTCAGCTGCGATCTATGCCTTATTACTTAATAAGGATAAGAAGATATCAGATTGGGTGATTGAATCTGAAATGGTAGAAATGAAAGTAGGTGGTAATAAGATAGTGATCGATAAAGGATCTGTAGAAGCCGGTACAGGCTATTACAAAAAATCATGGAACGATGATCAGATCAAATCTGAAATGGGGACTATAGAGCTTAGCAATCCGAATGAAAGTGTAGCTTGGGGAGCGGCATATTATCAGTATTGGGAACAGTTAGATAAGATCAAATCTTATGAAGATAATCCACTCACTATACAAAGAGATATCTATAAGATAGAGATGACCGACCAAGGTGAGAAAGCTGTGATTGTCAATGTAGACGATGCAGTAAATACAGGAGATAAAATCCGAGTAAGACTCAAAGTAGTAGTCGATAGACCTATGGAATATGTTCACCTTAAGGACATGAGAGCTTCAGGAATGGAGCCTGTAGATGTCATTAGTAAGTATAAGTGGCAAGATGGATTAGGCTATTACCAAAGTACTAAAGACTTGGCGACGCACTTCTTTATCAGTTATCTGCCAGTAGGAACTTATGTACTTGAGTACGATATGAGAGCGAGTATTCCAGGATCATTCTCTACCGGCATAGCTAATATTCAAAGTATGTATGCTCCTGAGTTTGGAGCTCATAGTGAGGGTAGAGTAGTGAAGGTGTTGAGGTAAATACTAGTTTTTGGTTTTCATTTTTCTCATTTTGAAGTAATGTTTTTATGAGTATACCTATATTTAGGGATATTAATAATTCAATAATTAGAAGGATGAGGAAAATAGTATACTTTGCGTTAGTATTATTTGCAATGCCACTTATTAGTCAGAATAATGGAGTTGGTGGAAATATAAATGCTAAATCTAGCTGCGTATCAGAGAGCGATAGGGCTAGCATCAGACAGAATATAAGGGAGAGTAAAAAACGACTAGGAAAGTTCGCCAAATCTGAGGTGGAAAGTCGAGATGTAACAGATTTAATATTTCCACTAAAAATGGTTGAAACTATTCCTGGATACAATGATTTCTATGCCTATTCTAATTTTGTTGATCATGATGATTCATCAGGTGTTCAGGACTATGATTG
>CALKJD010000058.1 GCA_937995755.1 uncultured Saprospiraceae bacterium
GGAACCCTCTCGTACCGCACCTGTGCAGTACAGATAATGACCGGATTCATGAGATGCTACTATCTTGCCGCCTGACAATCCATCAGACGCTGGAGAACCAAAGTTTTCGGACCATAATATCTTACGATCATCTATATGGTAGCGTAGTATACTATGACTATATGCATACCTTGATCTGATAAAATCCCAATCATAATGACTCGCCAAAATCAGTATTTCTTGTTCATTGATCGGTAAAAAATTCTCTACATTGATATACCCATCTGTACTTGGCGTAAAAAATCTTCCTAATTCATTCAGGTCCTTATCGTACTCATAGATAGCTAAGGATCGATCCCAAAATACATTTTCGCCATTCAGAGCACCGAAAAGAACATAGTTTCCATTATCTCTTTTCATCACTTGACCAAACCTATTGAGACTATCTGTCAATGGTATATCGATGCTTTCTTGAGTACCATCAGGATAGGTAAAAAATAATCCAAACTTGAAACTATCAATTTCTAAAGCATACGTAACTACATATAAAGTAGTATCATTAAATAATAACATGTCATCCTGATACAAACCAGGATCTTCTATCGAAAACGAAACAGTATCTATTATGCTTATCTGATCCGTATTCATATCATACTCCAGTTGGTGAAGCTTTCCATCACCTTTCAAACCAAAAATCAATGAATTGTCAACTTCGTATACATCAAAAGAATGCTCCAAAAAACTCCAAACACTATCAATTGCGAAGTAGGTACTATTTAGTACTTCGGCGGTAATCTTATCATGTTTAGAGACGTGAATACCTACTGTATAGCCAGAATAATCATCAGAGTATCCAATAGCATAATATGCTTCTTGTGATTCATGAACCATCTCGTTTCGAATCGATTTATTATCATATTTGTACGTTTTATTAAAATCATCTTGAGCCATAACACAATAGCTAAGGCTCCAAAAAAGTAAAGCATATATAATTCTAGTCAAGTAATATATCATGGTACTTATATTAAAAAACCCAACTTGTAGATCTGATTTACAAGTTGGGCCTTAATTTTGAATTAATTAATCAATTTTGATAAATTTATCAGATTGTAGTAGTTCAGTATTTACTGATATTTGATATAAATATACTCCTGAGTCAAACTCGTTGACATCTATAGCAATAGATGATTGGTCTATGTTGTACTCTTGTATTTTATTTCCTAGTACATTGTAAATAGACATTCGGTATTTATCGCCTACATCCAAATCACTATCTGCCCTCAATACAATTTTATCAGTCGCAGGGTTAGGAGATATGGTAAATATACGACCTCCTTCTTTATATGCACGTGGACTACTCGAATTCGAAGGTGGAATAGTATAAGGGTTACAGTTTCCATTACCCGATATTTCTATATCATACAATTCTTTTAGTATAGCCTTAGACTTGATTGTTTAATGTATACTATTTTTTATCATCAACCTTTTCAATACGATACTTCTATTTGCGTACTTACAATAGTTATCTACCATTTTTTTTTACAAACCAATTGCACCATTTCTCTTAAAAAAGGAACGATATTTGAATATTATACGTAGAATTATCAAGGATCGATTTACGTTATTATATTGTAGATCCTTACTAATTAATCAAATAGATCAAGAAATGTCAAAAAGAACCATACCAGTAGTAGATCTTTCAAAATTTGTCAATGGCAATGATGCTGAAAAGCAAGCATTTGTCAATGAGATAGGTGAAGCCTTTCATGAAGTAGGATTCGTGGGAGTGGTCAATCATGGTATACCTAAAGAGCTTGTAGATGGATTCTACACTGCATCTAAGACGTTTTTCTCTCAACCTGTAGCCACTAAGCGACAATACCAAGTAGAAGGTCTGGCAGGACAGCGTGGATATACTTCATTTGGTATGGAGCATGCTAAGCAAAGTAAAGTTGCCGATCTTAAGGAGTTTTTCCAGATGGGACAGTTTATGGAGAGAGAGGGTTATGATAAAACCGAATACCCTGACAATCTAATGACGACTGAAACACCAGAATTTAGCGAATTAGGTAAGCAATTATATAAGGCATTTGAAAGCTCAGGAGGACATCTGTTGAGAGCTATTGCGTTGCATCTAGATCTGGATGAAAACTATTTTGAGGAAAAGATCGATGAAGGACATAGTATTCTCAGATCTATCCACTATCCTCCTATTACAGAGGAACCTAGAAGTGCGATCAGAGCAGAGCAACACGAAGATATTAATCTGATCACCTTATTAGTAGGAGCATCTGCAGGCGGACTACAGCTACTTAATGCTGAAAACGAATGGTTGGATATCACCCCTGGTGAAGATGAAATCGTAATCAATGTGGGCGATATGCTACAGAGATTAACTAATAACTACCTCAAATCTACTACTCACCGTGTAGTCAACCCTCCAAAGGAGCAATGGCACGTACCTAGACTTTCGATCCCATTTTTTTTACACCCTAAGTCTAATATGGACTTATCTTGTTTAAGTGACTGTATCACAGCCGAAAGGCCTCTACAATACGAGCCGATCACTGCTGGAGAATACCTAGATCAGCGATTGAGAGAGATAGGACTCAAGAAATAATAAATTACACACTAAGTACATAAGTGTCTAGGGAATAAGCTGATAGTAAAGCCAAAATGACTTACCTTTGAGCGAAATAATAATTAAATAGATTATCATGATATATATAAATATGCTATTTGGACTTCCTGGAGGATCGGAAATGTTACTGATTGCATTTGTAGTCTTACTACTTTTTGGTGGTAAGAAACTACCTGAGCTGATGAAAGGCCTAGGAAAAGGTATCAGAGAATTCAATAATGCGAAAGCAAATATTGAATCTGAAGTAAAAGAAAGCATGAAAGAGATAGACGATAACGAAGTGAGAACTAATCGATAGTTTTTGGCTTTTGCAAAAAATAGAATTGCTGAAATACGCTTTTCTATATTTTGAATACACACACCAAAACGTTATCTACGCAAGAATACCAAGCCAAGTATATAATTTATACTTGGCTTTTTGGTTTCTGGCTTTTTGAAAAAACACTTCTTCCTAAATCATCAAGTTCCTTGCCGATCAAAATCGTTTTGACTATCTTACTTGTATGAAATCACTTTTTACATATATCTTACTCACTTGCTCATTGGTCATAATGGCTCAGGAAATCAATCGACCTCAGACTCCTGTAGAACCTTTTCCATACACAGCAGAACCCTTCCAGTTTGAAAATAAAGAAGTTGCGATCACACTGCATGGCACATTGACTTTACCTCAAGGTGAGGGACCATTCCCAGCTGCTATTTTGATCTCAGGATCAGGACCAACCGATAGAGATGAGACGATCCTAGACCATAAGATATTTCTAGTGATCGCTGATTATCTTACAAGACAAGGTATTGCAGTGCTTAGATACGATGACCGTGGAGTAGGCGAATCAGAAGGCAACCACTACAAGGCTAATTCCATGGATCTTGCAAATGATACCAATGCGGCTTTCTTAGCACTAGCCAAGCATGGCAAGATCGATGCCAATCATATCGGACTCATTGGACACAGCGAAGGCGGCATGATCGCTCCTATCGTGGCTAGCAAGTCATCAGATGTAGATTATGTAGTACTACTTGCAGGGCCAGGAGTCCCTATAGACGAACTGATGGCTGAACAAAATCGACAAGTGTACAAGTCTCAAGGGCTTCCTAAAAATGAATTAGATAGAAATGAAAAATTCAACAAATCCCTTTACAATATATTTGATAATGACAAACCTGTAGCCGAACTATACGATACACTACTACCCTTTATTCATAATTATTATGAATCTATTCCAAAAGAATATCAAGCCCTATTTAGTCCTTCAAAAGAAGTATTCTATATGGCTATAGTTGGAACCGTATCTAGTCCCTGGTTTAGATACTTCTTGCAATTTGATCCTACTCCTTATCTAAAAAAAATCACTTGTCCAGTACTAGCCGTCAACGGAAGTAAAGACATACAAGTAATATCATCCCAAAATCTAGGTGCAATCGAAGAAATATTGACCTATACTGGCCATCAAGATTTCACCATCAGAGAATACCAAAACCTTAATCACCTATTTCAAAATTGCTCTACATGCACTGTCCAAGAATACGGTGAATTAGAAGAAAGTTTTTCGAAAAAAGTATTGGCGGATGTAACTACGTGGATAATGGAAAAAACTAAGAATAGAGAATAAAAGAATAAATTCCAAAAAAACCAAATTCCAAATTCCAAAGCCAGCAGGATATTAAAAGAATAAATTCCAAAAAAAACCAAATTCCAAATTCCAAAGCCAGCAGGATATTAAATGAATAAATTCCAAAAATTAAAATTCGAAATTCCAAAGCCAACATGATGTTGCCAAAAGAATTTATAATTTTATTTCCTTTTGGAATTTACCCTTAACTATTCTTCCTCATCACTATCTAGCTGATCTACCAGAGACAACACCCATTGCAACACCTTTGGACTCAGATACTTAGCGATACCAGCTTTACGCTGTGCTGACTTTAGTATATTGATGTTTTTATAGCCTATCGCTCTTTCTTCAGCTTCATCGATATACTCTTGCCAATCATCGCCTGTATACATGTTAAATTGCCCACGGAGTATGTCGAGGTCTGTTGGATCGTTGATGTCGTATGTAGGCATTGCTTTGATGTTTTCGCAGCTTAAGCCACGTTTCATTTAATCAGTTAAACTTACAAAAAGTAGTAGAGTTATTTCTTAAAACATACCCTACTATAATCACAAAAACAAGAAAGCCATTCCACAATGAAGTGAAACGGCTCTCGATATTTCTAATCTAAGAATTAACTCCTAGTATCTGTAATATTCTGGCTTATATGGACCTTCTTTTGGCACATTGATATAAGCTGCTTGCTCTGTAGACATTTCTTCTAACTCTACACCTATCTTAGCCAGGTGCAATCTTGCAACTTTCTCATCTAAGTGCTTAGGTAACATGTATACTTTATTTTCGTAAGCATCAGTGTTATTCCAAAGCTCCAATTGAGCTATCACTTGATTACTGAAACTGTTAGACATTACGAATGATGGGTGGCCTGTAGCACAACCAAGATTCACTAGTCTACCTTCAGCTAATACGATAAGATCTTTACCATCTACATTGTACATATCTACCTGAGGCTTGATCGTATCTTTCGTATCGCCGTATGCACCATTAAGCCATGCCATATCTATCTCGTTATCAAAGTGTCCGATATTACATACGATAGTCTTATCATTCATTTTACGGAAGATGTTCTCGTTGATGATATCTTTATTACCTGTCGCTGTTACTACGATATTAGCATCTTTGATTGCGTTTTCCATCTTCTTCACTGCAAATCCATCCATTGCTGCTTGTAACGCACATATAGGATCAATCTCAGTTACGATTACTCTAGCTCCTGCTCCTCTCAACGAAGCTGCAGAACCTTTACCTACATCACCGTATCCAGCTACCACAGCTACTTTACCAGCCATCATGATATCCGTCGCTCTTCTTATAGCATCTACTACTGATTCTTTACAACCATATTTGTTATCAAATTTTGACTTCGTTACTGAGTCATTGATATTGATCGCTGGCATTGGAAGTGTACCATTAGTTACTCTTTCGTAAAGTCTATGTACACCTGTAGTCGTCTCTTCAGAAATACCTTTGATAGCCGCAGCTAACTCAGGGTATCTATCCAATACCATATTAGTCAAATCACCGCCATCATCAAGGATCATATTAAGAGGTTGTCCTCCTTCGAATGCATGCAGCGTTTGCTCTATACACCAGTCAAACTCCTCTTCATTCATACCTTTCCATGCAAATACTGGTACACCAGCAGCAGCAATAGCCGCAGCAGCATGATCTTGAGTACTAAAAATATTACAACTAGACCAAGTTACCTCAGCACCCATGTCCACTAGCGTCTCTATAAGAACTGCAGTCTGGATAGTCATGTGCAAACATCCTGCGATACGAGCACCTGCAAATGGCTTTTTACCTTTGTACTCTTCTCTTAATGCCATTAATCCTGGCATCTCAGCTTCAGCTAGAGTGATTTCTTTTCTACCCCAATCTGCGAGGCTAATGTCTTTTACTTTGTACTTCAGTTTCGTGTCTGTAGCGATCATCGTTATTTCTTCTATTAGTAATCAAAAAGGATTTTCTAAAATCGGTGCAAATGTAGAACATATTCTACTGATTTACAACGTACTATTACAATAACCCGTATGAACGCTAAGTGTTGTATAGAAGCCTAAAAAATATGACAAACTTACCTTCTACTGACACTTGATGAAATATCTTTCTCCATATCCACTTTTGCTGGATTACCACTATACCTTAGTGTACTCCCTGACGATACCTCTCCCATTAATGAATCCAATACTTCAATCTGAGCAGTAGAACCTGAACTCACTTCTATTTCTACATCTTTCACTACTAAATCTGACGCTCTAAAGCTAGAACCTGAACTCACTTCTATATCAGCCTTAGTTGCTTGACCGTCTAGCGAAAGTGTAGAGCCAGACGAAACTTCAATATCCAACATATCCGTGATTAAAGCCATGGAACACGTAGAACCACTTGATACTTCTAAATCAAATTTGCCCACTTTAATCCTGTCTTTAACATTAACCGAAGATCCTGAACCAACTTCTAGATCATCTATCGATTTGTAATAGATAATTACTTTAGCTGATGTAGCTTTTCCATCTAACCACTTTCCTTTAGTCTTCACGATGAGACTACTTTCCCTATTCTTAATAATTAAATCTTTAGCATCACCTTTAGTGATTTTAAATTCTACGCGCTCTTCATCCGACTGTATCAGCTCAGCACTTATACTCCCAGATATTTCTATCGAATCAAACGAGTCTACTTTTTTAGACTGTGCATTCATTAATTGACCGCAAATGAGAAATGCGACTACATAGCTTAGTTTTTTCATGTTAGCTTTATTTAATTAGTAACTATATATAAATACAAACCAAAAATCAAGACGTTGCAATACTCAAATCAAAAAGAGACAAACATAATTAGCTTGTCTCCTTTTACTTATTATCATTTTTATTATGAGCTTAAAATCAATTTACAATCAATCGTTGTACAGATTTTCTGTCTCCCATAATCAATTGTATCGTATATAATCCAGCTACAAAATCTCCTTTCGCTATCTGGTATTCACCACCTACAAATTGATCATGTCGCATAAGCATCCCTGAACTATTAAAAATATTAATAGAGACAAGATGATTGTCATGATTTGCAAAACTTATGGTAGCTATATCACTAGTAGGATTTGGTGCCAACTTCAGCTCTGTAATGGGTAGATCCTCAATGCCTACCGTAGAGCTAAATGGATCAGACCATCTTGGATTAGTACCAAATGTATTGTCGGTAAGTGTATGTAAAAAAGCTAAAAGTGCTTGCTTTTCAGTATCATCAAAATTAAACCCTCCAGAAGGAATAAACTCTGTCCATTCATTATCTACAACATCATCAGAGTAATGATCAATTACTTCTTCTAAAGTATTAAATCTACCATCATGCATATAAGGCGCCGTCAATTCTATATTACGCAGTGTTGGCACTTTGAAGAGATCACTAAAAGACTCATCCCACTCCCCTACACCTGCATCTTCAGGATCGACTGGCAAACCATTATTGAAAATAAAAGGAAAGAAGAAAAACAAACTTTCATCCACAAAAAATTCCTCTCCAAATATAGTGTGCGTTCCTTGACTATGACATGTATTACAGTTATTGCTAAAGAGCTCCAAACCTAACAATTCGTCAGCAGTAAAATCATCAAATTCTGAAACTACTTGCTCATCAAATCTTGAATTGAAGGTGGTCATTGAAGTAATAAACTGAACCAATGCATCAACGATTCTTTCTTCTGTTACATCAGCATCACCATAAGCATTACTAAATAGCTCAGAGTAATAGGTAGTTTGTTCTAATTTGATTCTTACATCATCGATATTAGCTCCTATTTCATTTACATCTGTTAGTGGTAAGATAATCATCTCATGCAGATCAGACTCTCGCATATCCCATGTAAATCCACTTCTGTTTGTCCATCCGAGATCATTGAGATGCATAGAATTTCTCTTCGTATCAGAGTTTACTCCTTCACTAAAAGATTTGTTCTCGGCAAATGAAAGTTCTTGATGATGACATGATCCACATGAAATATCCTCCATTGCAGATAATTTTTTATCGTAAAACAATACTCTACCAAGTGTAGCTTTGTCATTGTCTAATTGAGAAAGTGCAAATGTATCTCTACCTCCCCCCTCATAACCAATATCATTATTTGCATTAAAAAGATGCTCAGGAAATTCAGCGTCATCATATGTATATGGATCGATTGGCAGAATAGGCTCTTCACCTACTACCATCATCACAAAACGATGTACGTCAGGAACGGTAAAATTAGAAAGAATGAAAATCAAACAAACTAGTGAAAGACTAACTGTAAATGCTTTTTTCATGACAGATCATTTTTATTAAAACTGAACAACTACCAATAAGATAGCTTACTCATGGCAAATCGCTGCAATCAAAGCATTTTTATTTTGAATCAAATAAACGAATCCATATAAAATACGCCTTCCAAGCCTACAAGAGCACCATATTCTATAAGACCGCCCAAACCCATAAAAAGGTTGGAAATAAAAAAGGACTTGCCAATGGCAAGTCCTTATACTTCTATTAATTATAGAAACCAAAAACCCATATTATGTCCATAACATAACTACGCCTAAGGTTTCATTTTTTTTATTCTAAGAATTAAAAATCAAATTTAATTCCCTGGGCTAATGGCAATGTAGTACTATAGTTGATTGTGTTAGTCTGTCTACGCATATATGCTTTCCATGCATCAGATCCAGATTCACGTCCTCCTCCAGTTTCTTTTTCACCACCGAAAGCACCACCAATCTCAGCACCACTAGTTCCAATATTTACATTGGCGATACCACAATCAGATCCTGCTACTGATAGGAATAATTCTGCCTCTCTTAGATTAGTTGTCATTACTGCTGAAGATAGACCTTGTGGTACATCATTTTGGATCGCAATAGCGTTTTCTAGTCCACCTGAGTATTTCATTATGTATAGTATCGGAGCAAAAGTCTCATGCTGTACAATAGCCATATCGTTAGTAACTTCTGCTACTGCAGGCTTCACATAACAACCACTTTCTTTTCCTTTACCTTTCAGTACACCACCTTTTACAACGAACGAACCACCTTGTTCAGTTACTGCTGCTAGTGACGCTTCATATGCGGCTACAGAATCTGTATCTATAAGTGGCCCCATGTGCATTTTAGGATCTAAAGGATTTCCTATTTTGATCTGCTTATAAGCTTTAGCAATTTTAGTTTTCACTTCCTCATATAGATCTTCATGTATGATCAATCTACGAGTAGAAGTACATCTCTGACCGCAAGTACCAACCGCACCAAATACAGCTCCTGTAAGTACTAGATCCATATCTGCATTTGGCGTAACAATCATTGCATTATTTCCACCTAGCTCAAGCAAAGTATTACCTAATCTACTTGCTACCTCTGCTGCTACGATCTTACCCATACGAGTAGATCCTGTTGCAGATACTAAAGGCACTCTTGTATCTTTAGTCATGTATTCTCCGATCTCATAGTTACCATTTACTATACAAGATACACCTTCTGGCACCTTGTTAGCTTTAAGTACTTTATGAAATAAATTTTGACACGCTACACCACACAACGGTGCTTTTTCAGATGGCTTCCATACTGATGTATTACCACATACTAAAGCAATCATAGAATTCCATGACCATACCGCTACTGGGAAATTAAAGGCAGAAATAATACCTACTACACCTCTTGGATGCCACTGCTCATACATACGGTGAGAAGGACGCTCTGAGTGCATTGTCAATCCATATAGCTGACGTGAAAGACCAACTGCAAAGTCACAGATATCTATCATTTCCTGTACTTCACCCCATCCTTCCTGAAGTGACTTACCCATCTCATATGACACTAGTCTTCCTAACGCATCTTTATTAGCTCTTAACTCTTCACCGTACTGTCTTACGATTTCACCTCTTTGTGGTGCCGGCATAAGTCTCCAAGTTTCGAATGCTTTCTCAGAAGCTTTCATTACTTTTTCATACTCTTTCTTACTAGTAACTGAAACGCTACCGATAAGCTTACCGTCTACTGGCGAATATGATTCGATATACTGCTTAGATGCAGCTGTTGATTTAAGACCTGTAGAAGTACCATTGTTCTTCTTGTTAAGTCCAAGTTTTTTTAAGAATGTAGTAGTCATATTGCTATGCTATTATTTAAGTGAGTGAAATTCAAATTTGAAATATGCCGCAAATGTAAGGTTTACACTTTGGATTAGTATGAAATCAAGCGCTGTAACACTTTGCATCCTATAAGATGCTTCATTTTTTTACATATTCTCAACTTAAAAAAGTCATTAGATCAGTAAAATTGATGGCTACTCAAAAAGCCTATAAAGAAGATTAGATATGTAAATACGATTACACCTCAAGATTGGCGCTATCAAAAATTTAAAAAACTGGAATGACAAAGGATGGAATAACGCAACTTATAAAACACTAATTGACCGACACACACAATCGCGATTTTTTCTAGCTCATCACATCAATAAGATTCAGAACCAATCGAAAGTACTGATACATTACATCGCACTCGTCAATAGCAAATCTAAGCTTGTATACTTCATATCAAATCGCTTACTCAGGTATTCATTAGTTAAGCAGCCTTTATAAGTATAGCAGCCATTACGTATACCTTTACTAGCATATAGTAGATGCTCAACAGATATAGCACCTCCTGTTCTGAGAAGTAAAGGAGTTAAGATATTACTCACTGCGACTGAAGCGGTACGACTTACTTTGGAAGCTATATTAGGCACACAATAATGTATCACACCGTGCTTGACAAATGATGGATTATCATGTGTGGTCATTTCACTTGTCTCTACACAGCCTCCTTGATCGATACTTACATCAATGATAACAGAACCCTCTTTCATACGAGAGACCATCTGCTCTGTGATGAGTATAGGTGTACGACCCGTTTTACTATGTATCGCACCAATGACTACATCGGCACTCATCAGCTGATACCCTAGATAGACAGGATTGATGGCTGAAGTGTGTAGCTGACGGCCTACTACAGATTGTATACGCATCAGCTTAGATATATCATTATCAAAAATCCTAACAGACGCACCTAGCCCTAATGCTGTTTTCACCGCAAATTCGCCAACAACACCAGCGCCTAAAATAACTACCTTTGCCGGAGGCACTCCACTTACACCACCTAATAGTACACCTCTACCTTTACTGGTATTCGTAAGGTATTCAGAAGCAGTAAGCATCGCTACCATTCCTGCAATCTCACTCATTATTCTTACTATTGGAAAACTACCATCTTCGGATTGCAAATATTCCATAGCTAAAGCCGTCACTCGTTTCTTTCTAAGTTTCTCTAGAAATTCTTTGGTCATTGAGGGGATCTGCATGGAGGAAATAAGAATAGAATCCTGATCCATCATATCTATTTCCTCAAGACTAGGAGGAGCTACTTTCAGTACTATATTTGATTTAAACACTTGATGGGGGCTACTCGCTATTTCGGCACCAGCTTCGGAATAGTCTATATCGCTGAAGCTACTTTCTTCACCCGCTTCCGTTTCTACTATTACCCTATGTCCATAACCTATCAACGTTCGGATGGAATGCGGCACCAAAGATACTCGATGCTCACTACTCAGTATCTCTCTCGGTATACCAATAGTTACTCCTTTTTTATCACCATCTACAGCTAACATTTCTGCTTGAGTCTCATATTGACCCTTCGTAAAAAATTCACTAAATATTGCTGATTTTCCGCCTTGACTCATGGCTTATATAATTTTTTTTGATCGTGGATAATAGATTATACAATGATAAAGAATTCGGCCAACTTAATTATAATTATTACACATCTCTACACCGCCACTTTATTTGTCCATAGGTCATTCATTACTTCATTGGCTAACATCCATTGACTCTTATACACTCTTAGCTCATTGACGCCTTTCATTGTAATGCTATAATATTTTCTCTTTTTACCAGACATCGTTTGACTCCATCTCGACCTAACTAGTTCTTTTTTTTCTAGCTTTTTAAGAATTGGGTACAATGACCCTTCTTGCCATTCTATATTTCCGTCGGATATAGTCCTTATACTCTGAATGATCTCATAGCCATAAGTTTCTTCTTTCTTTATTATAGTAAGTATCATAGGGATACTGCTCGCTGCCATTAAATCTTTATACAACATGCTCTTTCTCAGGAATTTATTACTCAACTAATATACATAGAATTTCTAAGTACATTGACATATTTATCCTTTTTTGTATTTTCGAAATTGAAAAACAAAACAAAAATTATGAAATACCTCTTTTTTGCTACAATCATCATTATTACCGCGAGTTGCTCATCTATAGTAGACGGCGCCATTTCCGAATCCCTAGAAGGCAACTGGGAAGCATTTGAAATAATCGACGTTCCCAATAATGATACCTTAAGATCCAATAGCTTCTCTTTCACATTAGGTGGTAGAGCCTGTGATGCTTTTAGATTATTTGATGATAAATCGTTTAATGTCTATTATCAAAATGGATCTAGTATCAATGGAATAAATACTGGAATATGGAGTGCCGATTTTAATGACCTGACATTAGACTTTGACAATGGATCTTCGATGACTAGAACGGTAACTATTGAAGACGATATCTTAACTATGCCTGACACTATTTTTGGAAGAGCCAAAATTGTAAGATTTGAAAAAGCACTTTAACTTCTTATAATTCTTGCCCTGAGCGAATAAAATCTGGATAGAACGATTGGTACTTACCAGTTACAATTTTCTATTAAATATAAAATGAGGCTATCTCCGAAAGAGATAGCCTCATTATTATTTTAAACCGTATTGTACGCGAGAGTTACTTTACTCTTTTATAAATTTTTCGGTAATCACTTCTTCTTCTGTATCTACAGTTATCAAGTATATTCCTGACATAAATGATGATACATCTATACTACTTTCAAGACCTTTGATCTTAGTATTCTGATATACAATCTGTCCAGTAATAGAGTAAATCATTATCTTATTGATATTCTCTTCTACCGTTACGAATATTCTTTCATCAGCTGGATTAGGAGATATAGATATGTCACTATCATTATCTAATAATCTGACTGCAGATTGAGCATGTAGTTGAGTAACTGAATTGGCTAATCTTGATTGAGACCCATTACCAGTTATGATTACTTGATCTATATACACTCGATCAGCATTAGCACTAGCATCACATTGGAAACGGAATTGCCCACCATTCACAAGGTTATAGTTCGCTGCATCAAGAGTTACAGTTGAAGAGTAGTAATTATCATTATTGAAATTTACTCCACTTGTGTAAGTCTCTATCGTTTGCCATCCTGATCCATCATTATATCTCAACCAGAAATCTTCACCACTCTCCATACTATTTGGATAGAAATAAAACTCTACAGTCACACTCCCAAAACCGGCCATATCATAACCCGCTGATGTCATCGCTGAAGCGACTCCTGAATTATCTCTAATTCGTATAGAGTAATTTCCTTCGTATGAGTTTGCTCCATTATATCTATAACAATCTGAACCACCGTCACTCCAGCCATCCCAGCCTGTTTCAAAATAATGAGCACCTAACTCTTCCGAACCACCTGTAGTACAAGGTGTACAAGAACCGCCACAATCTACTCCTGTCTCGTCTCCATTTTGTACACCATCATCACAAGTAGGACAAGCTACACACGATGAACCGCCACAATCTACACCTGCTTCATCTCCGTTTTGTATACCATCATCGCAAGTTGGCACAGTCTCCGACCCTAAGCAAATATTAGTTACTTCTGATCCAGCAAATGATCCACCTGATGCAATGATCGCACCTTCATTAGTTAGAGTGTAAGATCCATTACCATATGCACAACAAATACCATCACCATAGGTATCAAAAATTTCAAAATCATAACATCCATCAACTAAGCACTCTTCTATACTTAGAGTGCTACCATCCGCTTCACTAGCGTAAGTACCACCAGAAGCGACTGTACTCCCATTTGCGTTTGTTAATTTCCAACTAGTTTCTTCAGGGTAATTATCGAACGTTATATCTATCGTTACTAGATTATCATTACATCCTGATGGACATGCCGTACATGAACCTCCACAGTCTACACCAGTCTCATCTCCGTTTTGTACACCATCATCACAAGTTGCACAAGCGGCACAATCTGGACCACCGCAATCAATTCCTGTCTCACTACCATTCTGAACACCATCAGTACATGTCGCACATGCTGTGCACGATCCTCCGCAATCTATTCCTGTTTCGTCTCCATTTTGTACGCCGTCATCACAAGTAGGACAAGCGGCACAATCTGGGCCTCCACAATCTATGCCGGTCTCATTTCCATTCTGAACACCATCCGTGCATGTTGCACATGCCGTACAAGATCCTCCGCAATCTACTGCTGTCTCATCTCCATTTTGTACACCGTCATCACAAGTAGGACAAGCTGCACAATCCGAACCTCCACAATCTACGCCGGTCTCATCTCCATTCTGAACACCATCATTACATGTAGGCTCACTACTGTTACCAAGACATATATTAGTGGTTTCAGAAGATGTAAATGATCCTCCATTGGCTATAATTGCACCATTAGACGTAACCGAATATGATCCATTTCCATAAGAACAACAAATTCCATCACCGTAAGCATCGTTAATTGTAAAATCATAACAACCATCTATTAAACAGAGTGGCACTTCAATAGTGCTACCGTCAGCTTGACTTCCATATGTTCCTCCAGATGCGACTACCACACCAGAAGCATTTGTTAATTCCCAACTAGTTTCCTCAGGATAATTATCCAAGGTAATAGAAACCATTATCAAGTTATCATTGCAGTTTATTGGGCATGCATTACAAGATCCTCCACAATCTACCCCTGTCTCATCTCCATTTTGAACACCATCATCACAAGTAGGACAAGCGGCACAATCTGGACCTCCACAATCTACGCCGGTCTCATTTCCATTCTGAATTCCATCATCACAAGTAGGAGAAACCCCTGCACCACATCCATTAGATGATAGCAATGAAACTCTCGACCCTCCAGGACCAAATAGCGCTTGCATTCTTGTCTTCTGACCTTCTGTAAATAGATTCATACAAGAATCATCAGAATAGTCCATATAGTTTTCTACCATATCAACGCTTCCACATGATGAATGTCCAGAAGCACATCCATAATTAGCTGCATCAGATTGAGGCGTATCAGTAACGAAATCATCTACTCCACATCCACCATCTCCCCATATATGTCTGAGATTAAGCCAATGACCAACCTCGTGCGTTGCTGTACGACCTAAATCAAATGGAGAAGAAGCTGTACCTATCGTTCCTGTGTACTGATATCCGTTTACTACGCCATCAGTATTCGCAGGTCCTCCTGGAAATTGAGCATAACCCAATATTCCACCTCCAATATTACACACCCAGAAATTTAAATATGAATCTCTTGGCCAAGCATCTTTTCCTCCTGAGGATGTAAACTTTACACTATCATTAGTACCAAATCCATTCACCGAAGTGGACGTTCTTGTAATACCTGTTGTAGCATTGCCATTAGGATCTACAGTTGCCAAACAAAATTCTATCTCAGAATCTGCAGCTTGCGACCAATTATTAGTAGCATCGCTATTGAGCCTTCTGAAGTCATCATTAAGTACATCTAGTTGAGATTGAATTTGTGCATCACTTATATTCTCTGTAGAGGTTCTGTATACCACATGCACTACTACAGGTATTGTCACGACTTGTCTTTCTAAGGCTTGACCTTCAAAATGTCGAGTGTAACTTTCAACTTTCTTTAAATCTTTAATTCTTTCAGGATTTTCCTGCATTTGTTGCTCTAGGTATTCCATAGAACCACATTGTCTCTGCGCATTTGCAGATATCATTGCTATAAAAAACAATGACATACTGAATAAAAAACATCTCATACTGTTGCACATATTTAAAAGTGAATAAAAATTATAATTGGTAATAATATTACCCAATTACTTCTGAAAAGCCCTTGTAGCATAGGTATACTTATTAGAACTATCTGGAGGGCTAGAGTACTTTACCAATCATAGAAATCTCTGACAATATTCAAATTCTGCATTGCGTATAAACTGCACAAATGCAAAACCTCAACATCAAATACTTCAAATAACATTCCAAATATATATTTATTCCGCATTCCCCTCACATATTGAACTTTTCAATTTCTAAATTCAGGGTTAATGTATAATACTTTGCATAAAAAGTCAGGGTATACCCTATTTATCAACAAAACAAAAAAAAGGTGTCAGCACTTTCGCACTGACACCTTAATAATTTCAACAATCTATAGTTGATTATTTCTTTTTGTATTTTTTCTCAAAAAATACACGATACTTACTTGCAGACCGTTCGCTAATGATCTTTCTATAATTCCTTTGTGTTATAGGGTAGATATCAAAGGATATATCTTTCTCTTTTATATAATCTGTCTTATTTTTCTCTACGGTATCATAATAATCCATTGACTCTTTCATATTCTTAAACTTCCTGATCAATATGATTTGAGAACCTTCGTCTCTATTGAGAAAAATATCAGATATCTGTAGCTTCTTAGTCTTATAATACTTCTTATTAAAATTAGACACAGCGATCTTAGCATCCGTAAATTTTTCGTTGTCAGATTCATACACAACTATGGCTACATAGTGGAGTTTATCTTCTTCAAAGTCAAATATATCATCTACTTCTTTTATCTCAACTACATCAAACGCACCTCCATCACCTTTAAGAAACCTCATAATTTCTTGAGCTCTCACATTTTGAGGTGTATTAGGATATCTCGTGATTACGTCTTGAAGCGCTTTGATATAAGCCTCTTTCCCTTCTTCAGCTCCAGTGACCATCGCAGATAACAAACCAAATTTGGCCTTCATTACATTCTCCTTTCCAAATAATGCATTTGACTCAGCTATTCTATTCTTCACACTTGAGTACTTACCATTATTAAATAACTTATATGTGTTATCATAATAAATCTCCACAGAGTTATTTTCATCGTTTAGACTTGCAAGGTAATTAGGATCTTGAAGTGCTTTAGAGAATCTACTTTCCGGAAACTCCTCTATTATTTTATTTTTATAATAATTGGCTTTATTACTATCTCCCAAATCCGTATAGGATAGATACAAATAATAATAAGTATCTAATATTCTTTCGGACTTTGGGTATCTAGCCACTAATTCTTCCAAAGCATCAACTGATTTCTGATAGTTTTTTACTGCTCCTCTAAATGCAACACCTAGATCATATAAAGACTCTTCTATAGACGCATTTGCTTTTTCTAGAGTCATTGGATTATTCGGTACATCCGCTAATGCTCTTTTTCTTTCCGCATCCGTAATTTCTTTCACTTCATCTACTTCTATCTCATTATCATCAAACGTATTAAACGATTGACTATCTGCTCTTCTCCAATTATCCTCTAATTTTCGATCTCCCCATCTCTTTCTAAATTCGCTTGCCCCTTTCTCCTTTGCAGATGCATTGTATGCAAAAAACTTACTCTTACCAAATGCTCTTTTTCTATTAGTTTGCCCTCCTAATGTCATAGTCGGCTGACCGTCTTTAGCCTTCTTCGCTTTTTCATTTTCTTCATCTGCCTCTTCACTTGCTCGTTGCTCTAGCACCAACTTATCACCAAGCTCTTTTAATTCATCTTCAGACAACTGACTTAATTGCAATAGACTATCCTGCAGTTCTATTGTTTTTATATTTCGCGCTATTCGACTTAGATTTTTAGCATACAATGAAACATCTGTATATCTCTCATCCAACTTATTCATGCTTAGTAGTGTACTATCGTAATAGTACTTCGCATCTACATACTCTTCTTTTTCAAAATTAAGCGTAGCCATATAGTAGTACGCCTCAGCTTTAAGAGGTGGGTTGTTAATGTTATTCTTTATTGAAAGTGTAAAATTATTAAGTGCTTCTACATCATTATTTTGAGCGAGAGATATCTCTCCTAATGTAAAGTAAATCTGATCCCTGAACTCAGAATATTTCTCTTCACCTAACATTTTATTGATTTTTCGAGAGGCATCTTCATTCGAATCCGTCCCTGCCAACAAACCATTTTTAGCAATACTCAGATCAGCATTGAAGTCCATACGAAAATCTCCTTTATGATCTTTTACTTCCTTAAATGCGCTTAATGCCTTCGCATAATCATTTTTCTTTTGGTACAGCTGTGCAATGATGTATGCATATCTAGCCTTGAGTTTACCGTCATTAGAAAGATCTATAGCGCTCCTAAGTTCTGGCAACGCTTTATCATAGTCTTTCTGAGCTATATATAGATGTGCTTTTGCCACTGGCACTTCTCTTGCTACTTCCTTTTTTACAGCGGTTTGACTCAACTTTCTTAGTAGGTATTCGGCATTACTAAACTTTTCCCTTTCGATATATGTCTTTGCTAACCAGAGCATCCCTTCCGAGTATGCTGTATCATCCTCTTTCTTATCCTCTTTCTTCTTTTCTACTACGACTTCTTCACCAGCATCTTCAGATACGACCACTTCTTTCTGTTCATCTTCTTTAGTCACCATCACCTCAGTCTCTGATTCTGGCGCAGCATCCTTCACTTTGGATTCTACTTTTACTTCCTCTGCTTCTTCTTTAGACTCTTCAGCGTTCTTTTCTACTTTTGGAGCTCTCTTCTTTTTCCCACCACTCCTTTTACTCTTGTTTTTCTTTTTAGCTTCTCTTTCCTTTTTTCTTCTTTTCTCTTCTTCTTTTTTTTCCTTTTGCTTTTGCTTTCGTGCCTCATCTTTAGCCTTCTTAGCTTCTTTCTTCGCTTTTTCTTTAGCTTTCCTTTCTTCCTCTCTTTTCTCTTCTTTCTCCTCTTTTTCTTTCTTTTTTACCTCTTTCTGATTCTCCTTCTCTATCTCACGCTCTTTCTTCTTTTGCTTACTTGTTTTCTTCTTTTTCTTGTAATTACTTCCATAGGGATTGGCAGGGTTAAACTCCTCCTGAAAAAACTCAAAAGTCTCTTGCGCAGTCTCATAGTCTTGTTTTAGATATTGCGCTTTACCCATCAAAACATAACAGTCATCAACATAGTCTCCTACTTCGTGAATAGTTGCTACCTTAATCACTTTCTCTATTGCTATATCCAATTGGCTAGCAACCATCTTTGGGTTATCAACATCAGTGTAAGCGTAGATCGGCAATATCTGATTATAGTTATCTTGTCGAGAAGCTTCTAAAATATCGAAACTTTCTTCCATCAACTCATTCGCATTGAAGTAACCATTGTACTTAGAGGTGAAAGTGTGGTAAAATTTCTTAAACCCTGATACTTCATCTTTCCTCTTCTTGGTAGCACAGCTACTGATCAAAATTGCTATAACAGCCAGCAAAATGAATGATATTCTTTTATTCTGAATCAAATTAAATTATCCTTTTTTGAGTAGATCGTGTTTCTTAATTATGACTAATCGCTTAGTAAGGCACAAAAATATACTATTAAGACTATATTATTTCTTTCTCTGCCACGTATTATAACTGATAACTAGTACTTTATATTTGATTTTAGCTCATTTTTATGATTATAGCGACTTCAAAATTCATATCGCAATAATTATCATCAATTTGTATAGCTTATATCGTCTAAAAGGCGGCTAATAGCGTGCCATTCTCGTACATTTGTGTCAATAGTTTAAAAAAACATATATAGGTAATTGATAGCAATGGCTAAGGAGATAAAGGACGATATTACATTTTGGGAAAAAGCGCAAGAAACGTTTAAAGTAGTTATTTTGGATGAAGAAACATTCCAAGAGGTAAAATCCTATAGACTATCGCGACTAAATGTATATATAATGTTGTCGGTGTTATTTTTAGCTATGACTGCCATTATTCTTTCTCTTTTCTTCTTCACCCCTGCGAGAAAACTAGTTCCTGGATTTGGTGAAATTGAAGAAAACAGCGAGTTTATACAGCTCAAATCAGAGATGGACACTTTAACCTCCGTAGTATCAAATCAGCAAGTATATATCAACAGCCTACGAACGTTACTCTCAGGAAATTCAGACACAAACCTTCCAGATATTCCAAGTATTAAGAAGCCGATACCTTCCATTAATATTGAGCTTTCTGGTGCACAAGTAGCTGAAACTACTAGATCACTAAAATTAGATCAATTGTCATTTGTTCCCCCATTGAGAGGTACTATCAGTTCGCAGTATGCTCCGGAAAACGAACATCATGGCGTAGATATTGTCGCAGCCAAAGACACTCCTATAAAGGCAACGATGCAAGGTATTGTAATTAGTTCAGACTGGACTATGGAGACTGGTAACACGATTATAGTTCAGCACCCACATGATATTCTTTCCTCCTACAAACATAACTCCGCATTGTTAAAGAAAGCAGGAGATAGAGTAGAAGCCGGAGAAGCAATTGCTATTATTGGCAATACCGGTGAACTATCAGATGGTCCTCACCTACATTTTGAACTATGGTACGGTGGACATCATGTAGACCCTACACTTTACATTAGATTTTAATTCATTTCGATTACTAATAACCAATTATGGAAAATAATAAGCTAAAAGATCTCAAGAATGAGAAAGGCGAAACGATAAGCCCTATTCTTCCTGAGGAAGTAAAAAACTATCTAATCGATATAGATGGTACTGTTACAGAAGATGTACCTAATGAAGAGCCAGAGCGCATGTCAACTTGTGCACCGTTTGCTGATGCTCTTGAAATAATTAATAAATGGTATGATGAAGGTCACATCATTACATTTTTCACCTCACGAACTGAAGATCACCGAGAGGTAACTGAAGATTGGCTTACAAAACATGACTTCAAGTATCATGGACTACTTATGGGAAAGCCACGCGGAGGAAATTACCATTGGATAGACAATCACATCGTTAGAGCTACAAGATTTCATGGCAAATTCACAGATCTCATTGTCAAAAAGAAAAGCATAGAAGTCTTCGAAAGATAAATATAACCATTAGAGAACTTGATCAATTCAAACAGACATAAAAAAAGGCGACTCACATAGTGAATCGCCTTTTTTTATATTATCAAAATCAATCTAGTCTATACCTCTGCCTCTTGTACCAATAAAGCAATTTCTCTACCTAAGACCTCGACAAATCCTTTAGAGATTTCGTAAGTCTTTGAAGTGCCTGTTGCTTCTTTCACAGTGATCACACCTTCGCCTAATGCTGAAACAATAGGTGCGTGACCATTTAATATTTCAAATTGGCCAGAAATCCCAGGTACTTTTACAGAAGAAATCTCTCCTTCGAAAATCTGTCTTGATGGCGTAAGTACTACTAAATTCATTTCTATTTGCTTAATGCTTAAAATATAAGATTACCCTTGAGCTAACATCTTTTTACCCGCTTCAATAACTTCTTCGATGTTACCTTTAAGGTTGAATGCCGCTTCTGGATATTCATCCATCTCACCATCCATAATCATGTTAAATCCTTTGATAGTCTCCTCGATAGGTACAAGTACTCCAGGAAGACCTGTAAACTGCTCCGCTACGTGGAATGGCTGAGATAAAAATCTTTGAACTTTTCTCGCTCTATATACTACGCTCTTATCTTCTTCAGAAAGCTCTTCCATTCCGAGAATTGCGATAATATCTTGTAATTCATTATACCTCTGTAAGATCTGTTTAACCTTTTCAGCAGTATTATAATGCTCTTCTCCAATGATCGCAGGATCAAGTATTCTAGAAGTACTATCTAATGGATCTACCGCTGGATAGATACCTAGTGAAGCAATCTTTCTAGAAAGTACAGTTGTCGCATCAAGGTGAGCAAACGTTGTAGCTGGTGCAGGATCCGTTAAATCATCCGCTGGTACATATACAGCTTGTACAGATGTAATTGAACCTCTTTTTGTTGATGTAATTCGCTCTTGCATTAGACCCATTTCAGAGGCTAATGTTGGTTGGTAACCTACGGCTGATGGCATCCTTCCTAATAGGGCAGAAACCTCAGATCCAGCTTGTGTAAATCTGAAAATATTATCAATAAAGAAAAGAATATCCTTACCACCGTTAGGGTCAGTAAGATCTCCATCTCTATAATACTCAGCTAGCGTAAGACCAGATAAAGCAACTCTTGCTCTTGCCCCAGGAGGCTCATTCATCTGTCCAAATACGAATGTCGCTTTTGATTCTTTTAATTTTGACTTATCTACTTTAGAAAGATCCCATCCACCTTCTTCCATAGAGTGAAGGAATTCTTCTCCATAGTTGATGATACCAGACTCTAACATCTCTCTAAGTAAATCATTACCTTCTCTAGTACGCTCACCTACACCTGCAAATACAGAAATACCATCGTACCCCTTTGCAATATTGTTAATGAGCTCCTGAATAAGGACCGTCTTACCTACTCCTGCTCCACCGAATAGACCAATCTTTCCCCCTTTAACATAAGGCTCGATTAAGTCAATTACTTTGATACCCGTGAAAAGTACCTCAGACTCCGTAGATAAATCTTCGAATCTAGGTGGCTTTCTATGTATTGGAGAAGTGTTAGCAGACATATCTACAGGTCCGATTCCATCAATAGGTTCTCCTACTACATTGAATAATCTACCTTTTATCTGTTCGCCTGTAGGCATTGAGATAGGTAATCCAAGGTCAGTAACCTCAGTACCTCTAGTTAGACCTTCTGTAGATTCCATGGCTATAGCTCTTACACTATCTTCACCAAGGTGCTGTTGTACTTCGAATACTAGTTCTGTTCCGTCAGCTCTTTTGATGCTCAGTGCATTAAGAATCTGTGGTAATGTCGATCCTTCAGCTGAAAAACTTACGTCAACTACTGGTCCGATTATCTGTTTGATTTTGCCAATGTTAGCCATGTCTTGTATAGAATTTATATCTTAACTATTAGTGAGATCCGAAAATCGGTGCAAAGATAGTGATTTCCTACTTTTATTACACTTCTGAGCCCATACTTTTACTATTGTTTTTTCAAACACCTATTTGGCTATTACCTTCCAAATTATTATCGGAAGTCTATTCTGTAATTAAGGAATTCTCTTTTGCTTCTGAATGGATATCAAATACACTCCAACAAATATTAAAATAGCACAAAAGACTTTTAAACTAGAGAGACCATCATTGTACCAAAGAATAGCTATTGTACTAGCAATCAGTGGCTGCAAATAGATGTAAGCACTTGCCGTTGTTGGATTTACTATCGTTAAAGCATAGGCATTGAGTAAGTAAGCTAGGAATGTGGTAAATAATAATACATAACCAACCGCAATCCATATATCTGTAGGAAAACTACTCCATACCGCATCAGTCAAGTCGACTATACCAAACGGAAGCACCACAACGAGTCCAAAGCTAAATACCCACTTCATGACTGTAAATGGATGATACTTTTTCATTATCTCCTTCGCAAACACTAAGTAAATGGCATAACTAGCCGCATTTATTAAAATATATAAATCTCCAATTGGACTAGACATACTCGTACCACCTGAACTTCCTCTTAAAATAAGCAGCATTGCCCCCAACATTCCAATTAGGATCCCCAATAGCTTCCATTTACTTACCTTTTCTTTCCTGTATAGAGTAGAAACGATCAAGACAATGATCGGAGTTACCACCATTATTAGCGAAGCGTGTACAGGAGATGTTTCACTTAAGCCTTTAAAGAAGAATAATTGGTTAAGAGCGATTCCAAATAATCCGCAAAATGCTAATAGTGCTAAATCCTTTCGATCGACCTTCTCCTTGATAAACAAAAAATGTACCATGCTAAAAAGAATGAATCCACTCAAAACTCTCAGTAAGATAAACCCATTAGGCTTTAGGTATTCTTGATCAAGTACATTTTTGGCTATCGTATAATTTGCACCATAGATTAGAGCCACAGACAGTAAGGCTAGGTGGGCTTTCAATCTCATTTACTTACCAACTATATAATATGTAATCCTAGTAAGCCACTTGTTTGGATCTTTTTCGTCACTCGGATCAGTAACATATTCTTCTATTATTGGTGTCTCTACCTGATAGGAGTTATCTGCGATATAAGAATTAATAGCATTATGAGCGCGTATAGTATTACTATAATCACCATAGTAATCAACTATAATAGCCATTCGAGTTTTAATATGAAGAGATTCCGCACCTAATATATCCACCTCTTCAGCTACCGGAATTGCCGCTCCTAAATCTACAGTTTTAGAGCCCATTATCTTACTGTAAAACAAACCACTAGGCATACCGTCCATCTCTAACTCAGATTGTTGTATCTTGTTAAATAGCACACCTAGATTCTGAACATAAAATTGTTGAATTGCGGAAGCAGATATGACATCTCTTTTAAAAACAAAATTCTTCTCTTTCACAATATCTTCAACAATCTTATAACCATTATAGATTCTATCTACATGTCGTTCTCTTGCTAGTACTTCTACTTGATCAAACTCTACATTCAACTTTTGCGACCTCTTCTTCTTAATTATTAAGTTAATTAGATTAAATGGCCAAGCTGACTTTCCCTTATAATAAACCTTTATACTCGTACCTTCTTTTCCTGTTTCACCAAGTGTGTATTGCAATTCATCAGGCTGCACAACATCTTCTATATATTGCTCTAGTATGATTAAAGAATCGTTTTCTTTACTACTTACCTGTAATCTTCTCCTAATACCTCCATCTTCTACCCAACCAAAAAATGATTCGTTATTATCGCTATTTAATAGCACACCTTGTTGATGCACAACAGGATCCCATTGATTTCTATTAATTTGATTTGCCAGCAGATTAAATACAACTGTTTTAGGTGCATTAACTACCCTTTCTAATTCAAAAGTGTATTCTTTCTTTAGGAATATCGCCGTAATTAAAAGAACAGCTAACAAGATCAGAAGACCAAACAATATATACTTAACCTTTTTCATAATTATAATCTATTACTCTAAAAAGATTAATTCATTTTAGATTCTCTTACTTTCTTATACCATTTTGTAAAAGCATAAAGTACTATTCCAAAAACTAGAGTTAAGCCAAGAACTAATAGAGAATTTACTCCATTCTTAAACACAGCAAAAATCACTATTGCAAACAGTAGTAATGTTGGTATTTCATTCATCAACCTTAATTGAAATGGAGATAAACTATCAGTACTATTTTCCAATTTAACGATATACTTTTTACAAAATAAATGGTATCCAGTCATAACTAATATCAAAGTTATCTTGACGTGCAACCAGCTATTTTCTCTAAACCAGTCCATTCCGTAAATATAAATCATTCCTAATCCACCAGTCCAAGTGATCATCATTGCCGGATTACAAATGATTTTGTATACCCTTTTTTGCATCAAAAGAAATTGTGGTAAAAGCACTTCACGCTCTTGCAAGGTTTTATCTTTAGCTTCACGATAATAGACAAACATTCTAACCAAATAAAACAAGCCTGAAAACCAAGCAACAAATCCAATTATATGCAAAGCCTTTAATAAATATAGAGCCATATGATTATCTATTCTTCTAAAATGTCTTGCTGAAATCCAATAGGCTTATTAAAACCAATTGAACTCTTTTCAGGAACATCATCATCATAATCTTCCCATTGAGTTACTTCCTTTATAAATTCTTCGATGTGACGTATGATATATTCCTTTTTCAATTCATGAGGTCGTAGTATTTCAAGGTTCTTAGGTGGTCTAGGTTCACCATAACCATCAATGTATGGGTAAACAAACATCACCATGACTTTACCATTAAACAATTGTTGGTATACTACAGCTCCCTGAGTTTTTATTATAGTCTTCTTAATATTTGTATCCTCAACTTTCTCTTGCATACCACTATGCGTCCTACCAAGATCTAACACTATAGCTTCTAGATTTTCTACTTGATCTTTTACGACAATGTCAGCTGATAACTTAGTTTCTTTGACAACATAGTCTAAGGTTTCCATTATCATTGGTTTCAAAGATTCTTTCCAATCTTGTCGAAAACTCTTAGTTTTACCCAGAATCTCATGATATTCATTAACCCTATTTGTGAGTGTTGTAAGATCGATTGACATCAACTTATATTTTTGATTTTACATTAAGATATTCGAAACAAAGATAACAATCAATAAGACATAAATATCTCTGCTTATAATAAATCAACCAAGACAACAGATATTCATTATAAATAAGTGTTGTTATATACTCATTAGCTTTCAACAAAATTTACATAATCAAATTCTCTCTCTTGTACCAACCTTAATAAAACAGATACAGTAGTTACGACATCCTGTTCACAATAGTGCTTAATTCTTTCAACATCCCCTTCTTCCCAAAAGACTTTAGAAACCATTGATCCATCCAAGTCAGATTTTGGAGAAGTAATCCCAAGTACAGCTGATAACAAGTCTAGTGATATATAACTCTTATAATCCCCAAATTTCCATAACTCCAACGTATCGACTAAATGTTCTACTTGCCAAGGCTTCTTCCTACTTAGTTTAAGTAACTTAGGAAGTTCCAAATTATTTATAAGTAATTTTCTACATATAACAGGACAATCAAATTCTTTAATATTATGTCCACATAAGTAATATTTATCTACATTATTGTAATGCTTTTCTAATAAACTACAGAAATCCTCGAGAATTATCTTTTCATCATTTCCATAATATGATTTAATTTTTAGAATTATTTCTTCATCGTCGTATGACAAGTATCCAACAGAAATACATATTATTTTATTGAACTCAGCAAAAATAGCAGCTCTATCATCAAATAGTATTGCCACTTCAACATCAGTTAATAATTCATTTCTGGAGATGGTTTTGGCCTTTTTTCTCCAAAGAGATTGCATTCTATCAGATAGTGAATAATAGTCGGGGACTACACTCGCAGTTTCCACATCCAGAAACAACATATTCTTAAGCATTCTATTTTTCATAGATACAATATAGCAAATTTCAATATTGCACAAAAAAAAATAGCGAATATCCTATTGGATATTCGCTATTAAATTTCCTTTAAAGGAAAAAGAAAAAGGTGGCGACCTACTCTCCCACAAATGCAGTACCATCGGCGCTGTAGGGCTTAACTTCTCTGTTCG